>JAFDHO010000066.1 GCA_019308745.1 Deltaproteobacteria bacterium | reverse complement strand
TTCATGATGCCTGGGAGAAATTTGATTGAGCCTCTGGAAAAGACCTGCCCTGCGGCCACAACCAAGTGTCCCAGGAGCACTTCGGCTTTGCAAAATCCTAACCGGACATTACTGGGGTTTTCCAGTCCTTTTCCAATGATTATTACGACAGAAGAAGGAAGATCCTACAATACCGAAACGGATCTGACAGCAGCAGAACGCCACATCCTGCAAAAGCTATTCCTATGGGAGGCCTTTGCAACGGGTGTTCGTGAATTCAGGGAAAAGGCCAGAGAGGCCCTTCTGAAAGGTTGGGACAATTCCGGGCCCATAAAGGAAAGCACCGCCCTCAAGGATATTGTCTGCGACCTCGAAAAAAAGGTAGCACGCCGGATCAAGAAGAAAAAGGCTGACGCGCATTGACAGAATCTCTCAGACCAAAATCAATAATCGCTGGGTGATTCAAGATGGCCAGACCAAGGAGTCATTCGTTCAGGTCTAAACCGCCTCAAAAGGACAATGCCCTCGAGATGCTTCAGGGCAAAACCGCGGAGAGGCCTCTCAAGGCCGTTATAGCGGGGGGGGGAGAGGCCTGCACCCGCCTCTTGGAAACCCTGAGCGAAGGAAGCCTGTCCAAGACCGGGATCACTTGCCTGGCCGTTTGGGACCCTGACGCCAGGGCCCCGGGCGTCAGGGTGGCTAAGAGACTGGGGATCTCTTTTGTCGCATCTCTCGATGACCTCCTGGCCATGAGCAAGGAGGCAGACCTGATAATTGACCTTTCCGGCACCGAGCTGGTGAAGGAAGAGATGCGGACAAAATGCCGCCCGGATCTATCCATACTGGACGAAAGGACTGTCACCCTCCTCTTTGATCTGGCAGAGCTGAAAGCAAAGAAGTTGCAACTGGAAAGGGAGCGGGAGAGTTACCGGGCAAGGACCAAAAAAGACACCCAGCTGATCCTTGACTCTTTGCCTTACCGGGTCATGGTCGTCAATCTGGACCTGACCGTCGATACGGTGAATGAAACCTTCTTGAAGGAATTCGGTTACCGGCGGGAAGACGTCATTGGAAAGAACTGTTATAGGGTGAGGTACGGTCTTGAGGTGCCCTGCGAAGAGGTCGGAGACATATGCTTTCTCAAGCAGCGCATGGAGGAGATCAAGGAGAAAGGGTTTCTGAGTACCTATAAGGAACTCATAGATGCAAACGGGAACCTTCGCTATGACGTCATCACCATATCCCCGATACTCAACGAAAGAAATGAAGTGGCGCAGATACTCGAGGCGTCAAGAGATGTTACGGACAGGATCAGGTTGGAGAAGGAGGCCGTAAAGTCCAACATATTCCTTCAAAACGTTATACAGAGCACCGTAGATGGCATTGTGGTAATCGATAGGAAAGGAAACGTGCTGATCTTCAACGAGGGCATGGAGAGGCTTACCGGCTATTCTGCCAAAGAGATGGTCAATACGGGGCACCTCAGCAGTTTCTATGACATGGATCTTGCCCGGGAAAACATGAAGAAGATGCGGAGCAACCAATACGGCCCCCCTGGCAAGCTCAATCCGACCAGTATGACCATCAGAAACAAGAGCGGGGAAGAAATACCCGTCACCCTTTCCGCATCCATCATTACCATCGATGGCGAAGAGATAGGCAGTGTGGGTGTCTTTACTGACATGAGGGACTTCTTGAAGATGCAGAAGAACCTTGAGGAGGCGCACCTTCAACTCGTCCAATCGGAAAAGATAGCGTCCGTGGGAAGGATGGCGGCTGGCGTGGCCCACGAGATCAACAATCCTCTTTCTGGAATAATGCTCTATGCGGAACTGTTGGCAGAAACGTTCAAGGAAAACAGGCAGGCACTGAAGGACGTGCAGGAGATCGTCACCCAAACCCAACGATGCAAGAAGATAGTCTCGGAGCTCCTCGAGTTCAGCAGGCAGTCTGTTGGAAAGGTATCATCCTTCAGCATTGAGGAACTCATCGACAAGTCCTTGGGTATCCTCATTAACCAGGCCCTGTTTCATAACATTGAAGTAACGAGGGACATAGGGAAGGATATACCCGCCATGGTTGGTGACATCGGCCAACTCCAGCAGGTTTTCGCTAATCTCTTCATCAATGCAGCGGACGCAATGGACGGAAAAGGACGGCTTGAAATAACGGCAAGATACCAAAAGGATCAGGACCGTGCCATCATTACGGTGTCGGATTCCGGCCCCGGCATCCCCGAGGAATTCAGAGATAAGGTCTTCGACATGTTTTTCACCACAAAACAGGTAGGGAAAGGCACCGGGCTGGGCCTGAGTATCTCTCAGAATATTGTGAAGCTCCACGGCGGGAGCATCAATTTTGTGTCCCCCCCAGAAGGGGGAACCACATTCACCGTGGATCTCCCCCTTCACTTTGTGGAAGAGCCCTCAGAAGAACCTCTGTTCGTAGGATCGGATGAAAAATGAATGAAAAAATGAAGGTCCTCATCGTAGATGATGAAAGGGTGGTACGGGAGGGGTGCCACAGGGTGCTCACCGGAAAGGGCTATGACGCCCTTATGGCTGAGAATGGTCAAGAGGCTATGAATATTCTGGCCGGGAAAGGGGCCGACATCATACTCCTGGATCTGAAAATGCCTGTCATGAGCGGCGAAGAAGTCCTGGAGAAGACCCAATCTCTTTATCCCGACATACCTGTCATCATCATTACGGGACATGGAACAATAGATTCCGCTGTAGATTGTATGAAGAAAGGGGCCTACGACTTTATCACCAAACCATTCCAGGTCGATCAATTCTTGATGACCGTTAACAGGGCCGCCGAGAAAAGGCTACTCGAAATCAAGGCACGGCAATTCCAGCGAGAGAACATAAGGAACCTTTACGATCTCAACCTGGAGAAGAGTCGTTTGAAGACGATAATCAACTGCATGGCCAACGGTGTCATGGTAACCAATAGAAATCTGGAGGTGGTCCTTCACAATCCCGCCCTCATGAGATTACTTGAGGTTAGAGAACCAATGGAGAACCCCTTTGATGTGAGTCGCATTGTCCGAGACAACGGACTGCTCTCGATGCTCGAGGGAATACAAAAAGGCTCGGCTGCTGAGCAGGCCGTCATATCCCAGGAAATAGGCGCGGGAAAGAATGCCCTGAGGGCCGTTTCCGCCCCGGTCTTTGATCCTGATGGCGACGTAGTCGGAACGGTAACTGTTCTGGAAGACATTACTGCCTTCAAGGAACTGGATGAGATGAAATCGGATTTTGTCAGCATGGTGGCCCACGAGCTTCGCAGTCCCCTATCCGCCATCAGGCAACAGAATTCCGTCCTTTATGAAGGCCTGGCAGGACCACTGGAGGGCAAGCAAAAGGAACTCCTGGAAAGGGGGATCCAGAAGATAGACCAACTCCTGGAGCTGATAAATAACCTACTGGATATTTCGAGGATCGAAGCCGGGAAAGCCGTTCAGCGAAAGATCCCCTTGGACCTTGGACCCATCATCAGAGATGCCGTGTCTTTGATGGAAGCCAAAGCAAGGGAGCACGGCATCAAGCTGCTTTGTTCATTTCAAGACTTGAAACCCCTCCAGGCCGATGCTGAGGGTATTCGGGAAGTCATAAGCAACCTGATCACAAACGCTATCAATTATTCCCCCGAGGGAGGCAAAGTCTCTATCTCGGCCAGGGGGCTGGGCGAATACCTGGAGTTGGTTGTAGAGGACACCGGTGTTGGGATACCGGAGGAAGAACTACCCAAGATTTTTGACAAGTTCTATCGCGTCAAGCACCCCAAGACGCGAAAGGTGATGGGTACCGGTTTGGGCCTTGCTATCGTCAAGGGTATCGTTGATGCACATCAAGGCACAATCAGCGTTGAAAGTGTCCCTGAAGAGGGCACCAGGTTCCGAATCCTTTTGCCCTTAATCTCCAGTGACAGATAGCCCTCTCAGTTGGCCAGCGCATAGGTTGTTTTGAAATCCGGCTCCCAGAACTTCATCAACCATGGCGGGTGACCCAGACGCAGTCTTTTCTCAAGTAACCCCAACAGAAGGGTTCGGTCATTTGAAAGGGATATGAACCCTGCCGACGCGGTCGGCTCACCTGAGAGGATAAGGATGGCTAGCAACAAGAAAGAGATCATCAATATTGCCCTTGCTGGAGGGGGGAGTTATTGCGAAGAGGTCCTGGAAAAGACGTCGCAGGACTATAAGTCCAGCGATGTGAACGCCCGTTTCGTGGCGGTTGCGGATCCTGACCTTCAAAGTCCGGGAATAATGCTTGCCAAGAGGCTGGGCCTCGTCACGGTGGATGATTATCACCAACTCTACGATCCCGCCTATGACATACACCTCATCATTGTCATGACACCCAAGCAGGAAGTCCTGGAAGATATCCTGAGCACCAAGCCCCACCACATTCGAGTTCAGGCCTATCACGTGTTTGAGGTCTTCTGGAAGGCCATAAGCATAGAGGAAAAAAAGCTGAGGATCAGGAATAAGGAGATCGAGACCATTCTTAACGGCATCCAAGAACTCATTGCCGTGATATCCCCGAACAGGGAGATTGTCGATGTCAATGAGGCCTTTCTCAGGCAGATGAAATGTTCCCGGGAGGAAGTGATCGGAAAGAAATGCTACGAGGTGTTTCAAAATCTCAAGGAGTTGTGCGACGGGGAAAAAATCCCTTGCCCCCTCAATGAAGCGGTAAGGAACAAGAATCCTTTCAGACAGGTAATGACCCGAACCGGATCCAATGGCCAGCAGCGTCATTTCGAAGTCAACATATATCCTACCTGGGAAAAGGAGGGTAAGGTTTCCAAGTTCATAGACATAAGTCGAGATATTACCAAGCGCCTGAAGGAAGAAGAGGAAATGACCCGGCGCCTCGAACAACTCGTGGAAGAACGCACCAAGCAACTTCAGGAGACCCACGCCAAGCTCATCCACCAGGACAAAATTGCCTCCCTGGGCAAGCTTTCAGCGTCCGTTGTCCACGAGATCAACAACCCCATCGCCGGCATTTTGAACCTCATTCTACTGATGAAGAGAATTATTGGGAAGGGCTCTGTCGATCCCCCGGAAATTGACCAATTCAGGCAATACCTTGACCTCATGGAGACAGAGACGAAGAGGACCAGTCGTATCGTCTCCAACCTCCTGACTTTCGCCAGGCAGTCCAAGATGGAATTCCGGCCCGTGGATATTAACAGGCTTATCGAGCAAACACTCATCCTGAATACGAACCTTCTCAAGATCAGCAATGTCAAGGTCTGCAAGGACCTCGCCCCCAACCTGCCGGAAATTGTGGGCTCCTCGGACCAGCTTCAGCAGGTCTTCATGAACCTGATCTCCAACGCTGCAGAAGCCATGGAGCCTAAGGGGGGAGGTGTCCTGGGCATCGAATCCAGATTGTCCCGGAAGGAGGACAAGATCATTCTCCGTTTCAGTGATTCCGGAATCGGGATACCCAGGGAAGATATCCCTAAGCTCTTTGAACCCTTCTTTACCAAGAAGAGGAGGGGAAAAGGGGTTGGCCTGGGGCTGAGTGTTGCCTATGGTATCATCCAGGAGCACAGCGGCTCCATCAATGTCAAATCCAGCCCTGCCAAGGGGACATCATTCCAGATCGAACTCCTCCTAAAGAAGGGGGCTGTTCATAATTGACCAACAGGGGGACTGTATGGGAAGTGCCAAGATTCTGATCGTTGATGACGAATTGATAATAAGGAAGTCCCTTGCCGACTGGCTGGCCCGGGACGGTCACCAGGTGGACACGGCGCAGAGCGGTGAGGAGGCCATGGAAAAATGCAGGGACACCCGTTTTGACATCCTCCTGGTTGATATCAAGATGGAAGGCATGAGCGGGCTGGACCTGCTGAAACAGGTCAAAGAGACTGATCCCGATCTGGCCGTCGTGATGATCACCGCTTACGGTTCCATTACGTCCGCTATCGAGGCAATGAAGAACGGGGCCTATGATTACCTTCTTAAGCCCTTTGACCCGAATGAATTGGGCGTCTTAATTGAAAAGATCTGCGAACATCAGGCACAGGCAAAGGAAAACCTCTATCTCAGAGAGGAATTCAAGGATCGTGCCAGGTTCGAGAGCATGATCGGACAGTCCAGGGTGATGCAGGAAGTATTTGATCTCATTGGAGACGTGGCGGCCACGGATTCTACTGTCCTCATCCGGGGAGAAACAGGCACCGGGAAGGGACTGGCGGCCAAGGCCATCCATACCAACTCATCCAGGAGCGCAGGCCCTTTCGTGGCCGTCAACTGCGGCGCCCTTCTGGAACACCTCATGGAAAGCGAACTCTTCGGGCACCAGAAAGGGGCCTTTACTGACGCAAAAGAAACTAAAAAGGGACGTCTGGAACTGGCCCATGGGGGGACTCTTTTCCTCGACGAGGTCGGAGAGATCAGCATGAGGATGCAGATAGACCTCCTCAGGGTCCTTGAGGACGGAATATTCTACAGAGTGGGCGGCACGCAGCCCATGGAGGCGGATTTCAGGGTGATCGCTGCAACAAATACCAATCTTGAGGAGGCCGTGAAAAGAGGGACGTTTCGAGAAGACCTCTACTACCGTCTCAATGTCATCTCCTTTCGAATGCCTCCCCTTCGGGAGCACAAGGAAGACATTCCACTCCTTGCCGAGCATTTTCTACACCGCTTCTCCCAGGAAATGAACAAACCCTTGGACGGGATCAGCCGTGATGCCCTTGACGAGATGATGCTCTATGAATGGCCGGGAAACGTACGGGAACTCGAAAATGCCATCGAAAGGGCCGTTGTGGTGGGCAAGGGTCGTAAGATTCGGCCGGAGGACCTGCCCATCTTCCGGCCTGAACACATTGAACTACCCAGGAGCACTTCGCTCAGAGAAATCGAAAAGGAGCATATCACGCAGGTCCTGAACAACAATCAATGGAATATTCGCAAGAGCGCCCTCGAACTGGGAATCGATCGATCCACGCTCTATAGCAAAATCAAACGCTACCAAATCCAGAAGCCGGCTTGAACCCTCCAAGAGAACATACCATCCTCGTGACCTGTTTTGATGATCTGGACCCGTCTTTACTTCACCAGGTGAGAAGAGAAATAGGCAAGAGATTCGGCTGCAGGACCGAGGCCGGCAACTTACTTCAGGATGTTGAATTCGCCCTTGATCGGGCAAGAGACCAGTATCACTCCACCCTGATCCTGGAAAAGGTCGCCGAGTTGGCCCCTCTCCACGTGTCCAAGGTCCTCGCCATCGTCAATGTTGACCTCTTCATCCCCATCTTGACCCACGTTTACGGGGAGGCCCAACTGGGCGGAAAAACCGCCATTATTTCCACCTTCAGGCTGGACGAAGGTCTTCCGGTGCTCAGCAACCCCAAATCTTTTTACAGGCGCGTGGTCAAAGAGGCCATCCACGAACTGGGGCACACCTTCAACCTTCGCCATTGCCCTGACCACACGTGCATCATGCATTACTGCCGCACGGTGAGAGACATGGACAGGAAGTCCGATCAACTCTGCCGCTATTGCAGGATCCTTCTTGCAGATGAAATGAAGAAGCCGCCCTAGGTCTGGTTCGCATTCCTGCGGGCTATTGCCCAAAGCCTTTCGGTAAGGGTGAATATTGAGCCCTTTGAAAAGACCCTCCTAAGGGGCTAACCGCCGTTCTTGTCGGCTTTGGGCGACAGGGGGTTTAGGAATTGCCCGACGAGCTTCTCCCAAGGGACGTCTCGCAGACTCCCATAGATATCCTCTCCCAGAAAACCGCCATCTGCTGCCAGCTTGCCTTCATCTTCCAAGAACCCGTAGAGCTTTGTCACTTCCTTATCCATAAAGGCCCTGGTCTCTTCATTAATAGTCAGACTCTTCACGTCTCTCCTCAAATTGGATGAATGGACCTTCATGACCCAGCCTTCGTTGTAAGGGTCCCGGTTCGCAATGCTTCCCTGCTCTCTCGGTCTTGGATTGATTGAGGTTACTATGCCACTGACGGGCGAATTCAGCTGTGCGCGGTTCTCCCCTCGGCTCACCAATATATCCCCCCTACCCTGCCTCACCTCTTTGCCTATGAGGGGGCTCTCTATGCGATCCAGGGGTCCCATAAGACGCAATGCGAAATCATCGATTCCCACCCTGACCATTGGCCCTTCTTCTATCTGAAGCCAGGTATGCCCCCTGTGAAAATAATACCCCTGGGGCACCTTGAATCCCTTGACCTCCGATGTCTGAATGGGTCTGACAACAGCATTTACGGAGAACTTGTCGAAGAAGTATTGATCAAACTCGCATACGCCGCAGCGGTATTCATGATGGCAGGGCATAAACTCAATACGGCCCTTGAGGTGGTGAACACAGGGTCTCCTGTATCGCGGGAGGGACAGCAATTTCTCCTTCCAGGAAATGATTGATCCGGCCCTGCCCCTGGGATGCCCCCCGGCCTCCTTCCTTTTCCTGTTTTCGCTCGCCGTGCGGTGCATCACAATGTCAAATCGACATGAGGGGCAGTCGTATTCATGCCGGCAATACTTCTTCTTGACCACGCCGGCCTGCATCCAAAGGCACTTTCGATGCCCTTGCTTGGCTCTATCCCTCCTTATGACGGCTCCCATTTTCTCAGCCTCCTCCTGTATCGGCTGTGATCCCCAAGGCAATGATTCATCTCGTTCGCCCGTACAAGACCATAGGTCTTCATTCCTCTCAGGTCTTCAGAAAGGCCCTGGTCAGATTCGTCCAACCCAGGTCAGGCATGCTTCCGTAAATATCATTGCTCAGATATCCGCCGTCCGCAGCCAGAGGTCCAGCAACCTCCTCAATCATATTCTCCAGTCTGCCAACCTCCGACCTCATCCACTCCAGGCCTCGTGTGCCCTCCATGAGGTTTGAAAAGCTGCCCTTAATGTCCCGGGTTCGGACCATGAACAGCCAGCCCCCTCCATAGGGTTCCCTGTTGGTGACCTCGGGATTCTCCCGTGCCCTGGAATTTACATCCACGATAACGCCGTCCACCGGCGAAAGGACGTCTGCCCTGTTCTTGTCACGGCTCAAACCCCATCCTGCCCGGTCCCTCCGAAGTTCCTTCCCCAGCAAAGGGAGTTGGAGGGCTTCCGGCGTGCCCAGGAGCTTCGAAGCAAAGTCATCCAGGCCAATCCTCACGTATCCCCCACTCTCTATTTTAGCCCAGGCGTGCCCGCCATGGAAATAGTAGCCCATGGGGACCCTGAAACCCCTTATCTCCTGGATCTCCTCGGGCAGGGCCCTTCTTCTCATGCTCAAGGTGTCTTCGAAGAATTGGTCAAAATCGCATCGGGAGCACTCGTAATTGTAGGCGCATAACCTCTTTTGGATGCGATTGGTCAGGCTGTGTCTGCATAGCCTGTCAATATCAGGTCTCCTCCTCATGGCATCCTGCCAGCTCACTGCCTTCCTCTGATCGACCCTATTTTTCATACCCTGATCATATTTGCAGGTTGTGCAGTCGTAGAAATTGTTGCAGTTCTTGAATCCTACTGCACCGGACCGCATCCAGATGCAGGGGTTAGAAGCCTGGGCCTCCTTGTCGGGTTTCACCATCCAGACCTGACTCCCCAGGACGGCCCCTATTTCTGCGCCTCTTCCAAGGTCCTCTTTTCTTCCTTTCCTGTAAGAAGACCCGTAACCTATTGTGCTCCTCTTTCTTTCTTCCATGGTTTCCCTCCGGCACTGATCTCTAAGTGTTTTAACAGGCCAAAGCCACGATTTCATCTTGGAGGGACATCTTCCGCCGCCTTTGGTGGGACGACTGGAGTGAGTCTGAAAATGCCCCTGCTTTCTTTTAGCCCTGTAAATAGCAAGTACCATGCCACAGGAGACTGGCCCTGGCCCTTTCGAGTTAAGTCACCTATATTGCTAATGATTCCTAATCCATCCACCCCAACGGGAGCTTTCCGGCGCTCTGGCTCACTCCAAAACAGTTGCAATACCCGACAATTGCCCATAAAGGTCTAACGGTAGCAGCAAAGATCTCCGGCTTTTTGCCGTAAATTCAGTAGATTTCCCTTCTGTAGAATTCCGCTACAATCAGATCTTGAATTCCAACAATCAATGCTCCGGAGTTGGATTTATAGACAAGGCTCCCTTCCGAAGGAGGATCTCGGTTGACAAATCCTATCAATAAGGTTAAAAATCTAGCCGCACGCGACCGGCACGGTCCCTTTTTGTCTAGGGACTGCTTGCGTCTCTTTGGGACGAGAGATTCTGTCCAGGGCTCACTGTTCCATCGCAAGGATTCTTTTTTTGATCACGTGGGACGGCCTTAAGTGAGTCTCCGGCCTTTCTCGGGGGTAACAGGGGGTGTGCCCTTAACTTTAACTCGCCAGAGGGGAGGTTTCCTTCATGCTGCTTCGAGATAAGATTAGAGCAAGAAAGTTCACTGTCCTCGGTGAAATAGAACCACCGAAGGGAACTGATTTTACCCTTCAGATCAAGAATGCGAATCTGGCAAAGGGGCGGGTGGATGCTTTTGTTGTCCCTGAGATGGCCAACGCCGTCCTAAAGATGTCTTCTCTTGGCGCCTGTGCCATCTTCCAGAGGCACGGGATCGAAACGGTCTACCAGGTTTGCTGCAGGGACCGGAACAGGCTGGCCCTGCAGGCCGACCTGCTGGCCGCTGGGGCACTCGGCGTGAGTAACCTGATGGTCATTCCGGGTGAAGATATCAGGTACGGAGACCACCCCCAGGCCAGGACAGTGAACGATCTGGATCGGATGGAACTCTTGGAGGTTATTGGGAGAATTCAAGGGGGGAGGGATATGGCCGGTATCGAGCTTCGAGGCGCCCCAACCTTCTGCGTAGGAAGTGTCATTGATACGAGCGCAAGCGGTGGACTTCTCGAACTAGAGCTGGAAAACCTGAGGAGAATGCTGGGGTTGGGGGTCGAATACGTTGTTACCAATCCCATATTTGATGCTCGCCTCGTCCAGAATTTTGTCAAGAGAATAGACGGAGAGGGGGTTTCTGTGATCCCGAGGGTGCTCCTGCTCAAGTCAGCGGGAATGGCCCGTTACATAGATCGCAACATCAAAGAAGTCTCCATTCCTGCCGAGGTCATCAGGGCGATTCAAAAGGCGCCCGACAAGGTCAAAGAGTGCATAAGGATCGCTGCCGAGACCATCAACCGAATCAGAGACCTGGGGTTCCCGGGGGTCTTGATATCTACTATTGGCTGGGAGGACAAGCTTCCTCAGATCCTGGACGAGGCAAGGCTTTAAGAAATCTAAGGGGAAGTATTATCATGGATGAAAGAGACAAACGGGATCTATCCGGATCGGTCATGATCTTGGGCGGAGGTATTGCAGGGATGCAAGCGGCGCTGGACCTCGCAAACTCCGGATACTATGTTCATCTCGTGGAAAAGTCCTGGGCCATTGGTGGGGTCATGTCCGAACTGGACAAGACGTTCCCCACCAACGATTGTGCTATGTGAATTATCTCCCCGAGACTGGTCGAGGTCGGCCGGCACCTGAATATCAACCTGATCACCTGTGCAGACATTGACAAGGTCGAAGGTTCCAAGGGTAACTTCTGGGTTACCCTCCGCAAGGCCCCCCGCTACATAGATCTTTCCAAGTGTACTGCCTGTGGTGATTGTGCAGAGGTGTGCCCCGTTGCCTTGCCCGATGAATATGATCAGGGACTGTCAGAGAGGAAAGCGACCTTTAAGCAATATGCCCAGGCAATCCCCGGGGCCTTCGCCATACAAAAGGCAGACAAAGCGCCTTGCAGGCTGGCCTGTCCTGCTGGACTCAATGTGCAGGGGTATGTCCAGATGGTGAAACAGGGCAAGTATGAAGAGGCCCTGAAGATCATCATGGAGGAGTTGCCCCTTCCCGGAGTCCTCGGCAGGATCTGCCCCCACGGTTGTGAGGACGCCTGCCGGAGGTGTGAGGTCGACGAACCTGTCGCCATAAAAGACCTGAAAAGACTGGCCGCGGACCAGTTCGACCCCAGGAGGGTAACCATAGAATGCCTGCCCGGGAGGGATGAGAGGGTCGCCATCATAGGCTCCGGGCCGGCAGGTCTCTCGGCAGCCTACCATCTCGCAAGAAGAGGAGTTCTCTCCACGATCTTCGAGGCCCTCCCGGAGCCCGGGGGTATGCTACGGGTCGGAATCCCGGACCATCGACTCCCCCCGGCCATCCTGGACCAGGAGATCGAGATCATAACCAAGCTGGGTGTCGAGATTGCCACCAATTCCGCCCTGGGGACAGATTTCACCCTTGATGACCTCTTCGCCCGTGGCTATAGGGCCGTGTTTCTGGCCACGGGAGCCCACAAGGGCATCGACCTGGGCATACCTGGGGAAAAGGCCAAGGGTGTGAGACAAGGGGTTGATTTCCTTCGAGAAATGAACCTCTCGGGCAAGGCACCGGTAGGGAAAAGGGTTGCAATTATTGGCGGGGGGAATGTTGCCATTGACGTGGCCCGGTCCGCCGTAAGGCTGGGTGCCGAACATGTCAACATCATCTATCGCCGCACCCGGGCCGAGATGCCTGCCTGGGAAGAGGAGATTCGGGCCGCGGAAGCAGAAGGAGTCAACATAACCTACCTGTCGGCTCCCCAGGAAGTGCTGCTAGAGAACGGTAAGGCGGCCGGTTTGAGATGCATTCGCATGGAGCTCGGTGAGCCCGACTCATCCGGCAGGAGACGCCCCATCCCCATTCCCGGAAGCGAATATGAAATAGAGATAGACCACCTGATCCCTGCCGTGGGGCAGGCCCCTGACCCGTCCCCGTTGGAAGACATTGAAGGCTTGGAATTGACACCCTGGGGGACTGTCCAGACTGACCCGGTTACCTATGCTACGGGCCGGGAAGGGGTCTTTGCCGGGGGAGACCTTCAGAGTGGCCCATGGGTCGCTATTGGCGCAATCGCGGCCGGACGAGAGGTTGCAGAATCCATCGTCCGCTTCCTGGACGGACGTGATATGGCAGAAGGTCGCGAACCCCTCTCTACGGACAATCCCTTGTACAGGCCCATCCCAAAAGACGAAAAGACCAAGGCACGGGTCAGAATGGCGGAGCTCCCCCCGGCGGAACGGACCGGGAATTTCGAGGAAGTGGAGCTCGGTTACGACGAAAAGGAAGGCACGGTTGAAGCTGAACGATGCCTCAACTGCGGATACTGTTGCGAATGCTACCAGTGTGTCGAGGCTTGCAAGGCCGGGGCCGTCACTCTGGAGACCCATAGGCAACAGGAGGATGTCCTTGAGATCAAGACCGGCTCCATCATCATGGCATCCGGTTTCGAACCCTACGATCCCTCCCAGTTTGAAACCTACCATTATGCAAGCCATCCGAACGTTGTCACCTCCATGGAATTTGAAAGGATCCTCTCTGCATCCGGACCGACCATGGGGCATCTCGTGCGGCCATCCGATGAAAAAGAGCCCAGGAAGATAGCCTGGATGCAATGTGTTGGATCCAGGGATATCAACCGTTGTGACCACCCCTATTGTTCTTCCGTGTGCTGCATGTATGCCACGAAAGAAGCCGTTATCGCGAAAGAACACGCCGGCGGAGACCTTGATTGCGCCATATTTTTCATGGATATGAGGACCTTTGGCAAGGACTTCGAGAGGTACTACGATGACGCCAAGGAGAAACATGGGGTCCGGTATATTCGTTCAAGGGTCCATACAATCGACCCCGTCCTCGGATCGGACGATCTCGTGCTGAGGTATTCCACAGAAGACGGTGAGATCAAGGAAGAGGTCTTTGACATGGTGGTCCTGTCCGTCGGGATGGAGATATCTCATGGCAGGGTCCGGTTAGCCGAGACCCTGGATGTTGCCCTGACAAAAGACAGTTTTTGCCAGACGGATCCCTTCAGTCCGATCAATACATCGAGGGAGGGGATCTATGTCTGCGGGGCTTTTCAGGGGCCTAAGGACATCCCCCAGTCTGTCATAGAAGCCAGTGCAGCGGCCTGCGCGGCCGAGATCGACCTGAGCGAGGCCCGGGGTACCGATACCCAGACCCAAGAGCTGCCGGCAGAGGTGGATGTTTCAGAACAGGAACCGAGGATAGGTGTTTTCGTCTGTAATTGCGGAACGAATATCGGAGGGGTTGTGAATGTACCTGCTGTAGCCGATTATGCAGCCACCTTACCAAATGTCGTTCACGTCGAACAGAGCCTGTTCACCTGCTCCCAGGACACCCAGGAGTCCATGAAGGAGATTATCAAGGAGCAGGGGCTGAATCGCATTGTGGTAGCGGCATGTTCACCCACGACCCATGAGCCCCTGTTTCAGGAAACACTCCAGGCCTGCGGCCTCAACAAATATCTCTTTGAAATGGCCAACATCCGAAACCAGGATTCCTGGGTCCACAGCGAATCTCCTGAATCCGCCACCGACAAGGCAAAGGACCTTATCAGGATGGCCGTGGCCCGAGCGTCCCTCCTCAGGCCCCTCACAGGAAAGACAATTTCCATCAACAAAAGGGCCCTTGTGATTGGTGGCGGTATCTCCGGCATGAATGCGGCCCTGGGCCTCGCAAACCAGGGATTTGACGCGGTCATTGTGGAAAAGGAACCCAACCTTGGCGGCCTTGCCAGGGAACTCGGTCATACTATCGAAGGGGCGAACGTACAGGACTACATGCTTGACCTGATCGCCAGGGTTAACAGGCACGAAAGGATCCAGGTACTGACGGAATCCCTGGTGGTTGGCTTCAGCGGCTTTAAGGGAAATTTCACCACCGAGGTCCTTGTCGGACCAGGGATGTATGAGAGGAAGATCGATCACGGTGTTGTCATCCTCGCAACGGGTGCCATTGAATATACCCCGAAGGAATATCTGTACGGGGAAGACGACCGGGTCCTGACCCAGATACAGCTCGGTAAGCGGTTGGAGGAGAAAGGAGCTGAGGACCTGGAGCACGTGGCCATGATCCAGTGCGTGGGTAGCAGAAACGAGGAATTCCCGAATTGCTCTCGGGTGTGCTGCCAGACTGCCATAAAGAATGCCCTCCACATAAAGGAACTCAATCCAGAGGCCAATGTGTATATCCTTTACCGTGATATACGGACCTATGGCTTCCTGGAAGATTACTACAGGGAGGCCCGGAGCAAAGGCATCCTCTTCTTCAGGTACAAGCAAGAGGAACCTCCTCAGGTCCAAGCAACTAATGGTCGGATGCAGGTCACCCTGAAAGACCACGTGCTCCAAAGGGAGATAAAGATACCTGCTGACATCCTTGCTCTGAGTGCCGGCATGAGGGCTGCCGACACAGAAGAACTGGCATCCATCGTCAAATTGGCCCGCACCCCGGACAATTTCTTCATGGAGGCACACGTCAAACTCAGACCTGTGGACATGGCGAGCGACGGAATATTTGTCTGCGGCACGGCCCACAGCCCCAAATTGATCACCGAATCCATTTCCCAGGCCATGGCCGCGGCGGCCAGGGCAGCGACATTTCTCGCCCAGCCTGAAATCACTCTTTCTGTCGTGACCGCAAAGGTCGATGCGGACCGATGCGCCGCCTGTCTCATATGTGTCAGGTCCTGCCCCTACAATGTGCCCAAGATCAATAAGGACGGAGTGAGTGAAATCGATCCAGCCTTGTGCCGCGGCTGCGGTATATGTTCAGCCGAGTGCCCGGCCAAGGCCATAGAACTCAACTGGTATGAAGATGATCAGGTGCTGAGCAAAGTTGAGGCATTGCTGGAAGGAGTCATGTAATGGAAAACTTTGAACCCGTTATCATTGCCTTTTGCTGTCAGTTCTGAGGGTATACTGCCGCGGACCTGGCAGGTTCCATGCGTCTCCAGTATCCCTCCAATATCAAGATCATCAGGGTTCCCTGCACCGGGAAAGTAGACATCATCCACCTGTTAAGGTCCTTTGAGAAAGGTGCCGACGGAGTCTACGTCCTGGGATGCTTGGAAGGGGCCTGCCAATTCACGAGCGGGAACCTGAGGGCGCGCAAGAGAGTGGAAAAGGCCCAGGAGATACTGGAAGGCATTGGCATAGGGGGAGAACGGGTACAGATGTACAACCTCTCGTCCAGTGAGGCCCCCAGATTTGTCGAAATAGCCGTTGAAATGACGGAGAAGATAAAAGCCCTGGGTCCCAACCCCATAAAGAAGGCAAAAAAGGCGGCTTGATGGGCTGTCCCTGTTGAGAAATGCCCCTGAAAAGGGCTTACAAATGTCCTGATATTGAGGATGTGCGGCCCAGCCGCAAGCCGCAGGACAAAAGAGTTTTGAGGCAGAATTCAGGAGATAGAATAAAAGAATCATGCAAAGCGCTTCTATTAACCTTGTTCTTCTGGATTCTGACTCCTGGCTCCTGGATACCCTAAATTGAGTTACACATCCAGGGCCCTCAAGCAGGACCCCGCGCAGCGAGCCGGCGAGAATTGAACCCAAAGAGATAAGAGAGAGAGGTTCCGCGAAATGATCATAGCAAAACAGAAGCCCCTGGAGGAAGTTATCGAGGAAGTAAAGGATTTCGAGAGAATCCTTGTCTTGGGCTGCAATGAATGCGTTACTGTGTGCGAGGCCGGAGGCAAAAAGGAGGTTGCTGTTCTTGCATCGGCCCTCCGAATGTACTTCATGAACCAGGGAAAGGATGTCAAGATAGACGAAATAACCCTGGAACGCCAGTGCGACCGGGAGTACCTCGAAGATGTCCGCAACGTCATTGATCAGTATGACGCCGTCATTTCCCTTGCCTGTGGGGTGGGTGTTCAATTCATGGCGGAGACCTACTTTCAGACACCGGTGTTGCCAGGCGTGGATACCTGTTTCATGGGGGCGACAGAGGAGCGTGGGGTCTGGACCGAGCGGTGTCAAGGCTGCGGCCAGTGTATCCTTGCCAAGACGGCTGGCATTTGCCCGGTCTCAAGGTGCGCAAAGAGGCTCTTCAACGGACCTTGTGGAGGCTCTACAAAGGGCCATTGCGAGATAGACAAGGAACTCGTATGCGGGTGGCAGATGATCATCGATCGCCTGAAAGAGCTCGACAGACTGGATGATTTTGAAAAGATTACGCCAATCAAGGATTGGTCGACCGAACGGGCGGGTGGTCCCCGAAAAGTGGTCAGGGAGGATCTGAAACAATGACGGAAACAAAGACACCGAGCAAGCTGGAAAAGATACTCGCATCAGGGCATCTTGCCGTCACTTCCGAATGCGGCCCCCCCAGGGGAAGCGACCCCGAGGTGATTACCAAGAAGGCGGAACTGATCAAGGACTACGTGGATGCAATCAACATAACAGATAACCAGACCTCTGTTACGCGGCTGTGCAGTCTCGCCTCTTGCATCCACCTGAAACTGATGGGACTCGAGCCTGTCCTGCAGATGGTCGTGAGGGACAGGAACAGGATTGCGCTCCAGAGCGATATCCTGGGGGCCGCCTCCTTTGACATTCACAATATACTCTGCCTCTCCGGGGACCACCAGGTATTTGGCGACAACCCCCAGGGCCAAAATGTATTTGATATCGATTCCATGCAATTGATCCAGACAGTGAGGCATATGAGGGACGAAGGGAAATTCCTCGGCGGTGACGAGATACAGAGACCGCCAAAGATGTTCGTCGGCGCCGCAGCAAATCCCTTTGCCGACCCCTTTGAAATCCGGGTGCCTCGCCTCGCCAAAAAGGTGGCAGCAGGCGCGGAGTTTATCCAGACCCAGTGTATCTACAATCTGGACAAATTCGAGAAATGGCTTGAGCAGGCCAGGGACCGGGGCCTCCACGAAAAGGTCCATATCCTCGCAGGGGTCACGCCCCTGAAATCTGCCGGCATGGCAAAGTACATGAAGAACCGGGTTCCGGGCATGGACGTCCCCGATGAAGTCGTAAACAGGATGAGCGGGATTCCAAAGGAGAAACAGGCCGAGGAGGGAATCAAGATCTGTGTCGAGACCATCCAGAGATTGAAAGAGGTCGAAGGGGTAAGGGGCTTCCATATAATGGCAATAGAATGGGAGGAAAAGGTCCCCGAGATTGTTGAGAGCAGTGGCCTCTATCCCAGGCCAAAGGTGGACTAGTCAAAGCATCATGTCTATATGACACAGACCAAAGGCATGTTCTGATTCTAATTATTCTATTGAAGGCTAGGACCAAGATAAAGGAGGTTTGCCAATGTCGAAGAAATATATCCTCGTTGTTGATGATGACCCTGATCTGGTAGAAACAGTGGCCATGATGCTCGAGAGTAAAGGCTGTGAAGTAGGTCGAGCCTATGACGGTGTTGAAGCCGAAGATGCGATCAAGGACAGGAGGCCCGACCTGGTCATCCTTGATATCATGATGCCCCGAAAGGACGGTTATGTCCTGTGCGCTGAAATGAAGGCAAAGGAGGAAACAAGGGATATCCCCGTGATACTCTTGACAGCGGTTGGGGAAGCGGTTCCCAGCACAAGATACAGTCATGCGGACGGCATGTCCACCGAGGCCGATGACTACATCCCGAAGCCGATCGATACGGAAGGACTCTGGAAAGCGGTCAGCGCCCTTCTTTAGTAACATCCTGCTCTTCGTGTAATACACGCTATGCCGTCCTCTAAACTTGGCGGGTTCAAGGTCCTCAGGGACGTATCCGTGTTCTCGGTGGCAGTGCCCCGGGATGGGGATTCCTATCCCCCCCAAGTCCTCGATGTTATCTCGGACCAGCAAATAAACCTGCCCTACGTTAGCTGCCTTGCCACGGATTCTTGTTGGCAAATTCTTTTTGCGGTCCCTTCAGGGGAGCAGGACAGGGTTGGGCAGATCATCCGGGAAAGCGTCCCCGGCGAAGGGCTAGTCAGTATCGCTTCTTGCGTCGTCCTTTCCCTGTTTCCCCACAGGAGCGACCCCGGGATAGCGGGCACTACCATATGGGTGCTCGAACGCGAAAATCTCCGATTCCATGCCATGGCCAACTCCCCTTCCGCAATATCCCTGCTCCTCCAGGAAGAATGCCTCGCAGGGGTGAGTAATGCCTTCGTTCATGCCTTTGATTTTCCGCCAGAGTGCGCCCCGGTTGACTGGAACCTGGCCCAAAAAGGCAAAGAACAAATCTACAAGGAAGTGGTAGCTTCCTACCAAGAAAAGCAGCCAAAGGTCTATGGCCTGGAAATCCGGGAAGGACTCGACCTTTACCTGCTGGAGGTCAAAAAGCAAGGTCTGGGGCTCCTGGCGAAATCATTTCGACAACTCGGGGATGAAGGAATTGGCCTCAGCTATATCTCTTCACTGCCGCTCCCTGGGATGCGAAACCACAGCATGGCCTTGTGTCTACCAGCAACCGTGAGGGATAGGGCCACATCCCTCCTGTCCGATCCCATGGCCGAGATCGGCTTGAAGATTGCGGAGAACATCTGCCTCTTTACCATGAACGGTCCCCACTTTGGCGACCGGTACGGCCTAGCCTGGATACTCATGAGGGCCTTTCAAGAACATCACCTGGACCTCCTGGCACTCAACTGCACTGTTGCTTCCATGACCGGAATCGTTTGGTATAACCAGACAGATCTGGCAATCAAGGCCATCCGGACCCGCTTCCACGTCCCGGAAGTTACCCGAAGGGTAATACTTTAGCCTTTTGAAATGCCTCCTCAGATACGGAGAACGGGTGATGATGCCTTTTCTGGAGTGACTGGCGGCTTCCGGCTTGGAGAGCCTCCAGCTCGGAAAGGAAGGCGCCGTCTTTTCTTCGCCCTCGCTCCGCTCGGCTCAGTCCCCGACTTGGTCGGGTCCCCGGTTTCACGACTTGTCAGTGGGGGAAACCCCTGGCCCCGAGCGATAGCGAGGGGAACAG
>JAFDHO010000270.1 GCA_019308745.1 Deltaproteobacteria bacterium | reverse complement strand
CCTTGCCCACAAGAAAGATGAAATGGCCGGTAACCTGCCTTACGGGGAGCAAAAACTGCTGGAGATTGCCAGGGCCCTGGCTACAGAGCCCCAACTGCTTATGCTGGATGAACCAGCCGCGGGCCTGAACGAGGCTGAAACCGAGGCCTTGGCCGGCCTGATCAAGGAAATTCAGGCGATGGGTATAACCATACTCCTCGTGGAACACGATATGAGCCTCGTCATGGACGTTGCAGAAGAAATCCTGGTCTTGAACTACGGAGTCAAGATTGCGGAGGGTGCTCCCGATCAGATACAACAGGACCCTGCCGTCATAGAGGCCTACCTCGGGGGGGACGATTATGCCTGAGGTCCAGCTGGATGCAAAAGGAGTGAATACCTATTACGGTCACATCCACGCACTCAAAGACCTGGACTTCAGCGTGGACAGGGGTGATCTGGTCTGTGTTATCGGGCGAAACGGGGCCGGAAAGTCGACCTTTCTCAAGACAATGATGGGACTGGTCAAGCCAAGCTCCGGGCGTATCCTCTATGATGAGAAAGATATAACAAAGTTACCGACCCACGGAATTGTCAAAAGGGGCATGAGCCTTGTCTTGGAAGGAAGGCAGGTCTTTGGTCCTCTTTCGGTTCTGGACAATTTGTTGCTGGGCACCTATACGACGACCGGTGAGGGCAGGGAGAAGCAGAGAGAATCACTCGAAAACGTGTATCAGCTTTTCAGGATCCTCAAGGAGAGGTCCGATCAGAAGGCCGGGACGCTGAGTGGCGGTGAACAGCAGATGCTGGCGATCGGTCGAGCCCTCATGTCCCGGCCCAAGCTCCTTCTCCTTGACGAACCTTCCCTGGGCCTCGCCCCCCTCGTCGTAAAGGAGATCTTTGAAAGACTTACGGCCCTCAACAGACAGGGCATCACCATGCTGCTCGTAGAACAGAACGCGAGGCTGGCGCTTCAGATCTCTCAATACGGCTACGTCCTGGATACTGGGAGGGTGGTGGTCAAAGGTGCCTCCGATGCACTCTTGACCGACGAAACGGTCAAAAGTGCCTATCTTGGGAAAAAAAGGTAGCATTTATCAGTAACGTTCGATTAGGATCTTGCAAGGCCGAAGTGTTCATGGGGAAGCTGGCTGTGGCCACTGGAAAAGACCTCCCAGGGGCCGTTTACTTCACCTTGTTTGTCAGGCCTTTGTGAGGAGGCCGTGTTTGGAGAATCCTAACCGGACGTGAATGAATATCCGTCCTCTTTAGCCCGGAAGCATGAAAAAGGAGCTGCGTGGCACAGGGATATTTACAGGGCAGAGGGCCTAGCCAGGAAAGAGAGCTCATCAGAGCGGAAGGGGGAAATGGCTAGAATGCAGCCGGGAGATGT
The DNA here is from genome assembly GCA_019308745.1 of Deltaproteobacteria bacterium. GTDB lineage: Bacteria > Desulfobacterota > DSM-4660 > Desulfatiglandales > HGW-15 > JAFDHO01. The sequence goes on along the minus strand of JAFDHO010000270.1, from coordinate 2,928 downwards.
GATCAAGACCACATGCCGCCTGTGCTATAACGGCTGCGGGGTATTGGTCCGCGTGAAAGGGGGGAGACCCCTGAGGGTGGAAGGGGATCCCGACCATCCCCTGAATCGAGGCCTGCTGTGCAAAAAAGGGCAGGCATCCCTTGAATACCTGGAAAGCCCCTATCGGTTGCGGCATCCCCTGAAGCGGGTCGGGTCGAGAGGGGAAGGGAAGTGGGAGAGGATCCCCTGGGACGCGGCTCTTGATGAGATGGCCCGCTCTTTTGCCCAGAGCAAGGAGAAGCATGGTGCTGAGGCAGTGCAAATTATCAGGGGTGGCCACAAGGGGATAAGTGACGGTTACTTGGCGAGGTTCGCCAATGTCTTCGGTACGCCCAACATTGCATCCATGGCATCGGTATGTTTTGTCCCTGGAATAAAGGCATCACAGTATACCTACGGGTATTACGCATACCCCGATTTCGCCTATTCTCCGAAATGCATGGTGGTGTGGGGGTGCGATCCATCAGCCACCAATATCCCCCTGTACCATGAGATATTGGGCGCCGTTGACAAAGGTGCAAGGCTTATCGTCATCGATCCGGTGAAGACTCCGCTTGCGGAGAGGGCGGATCTCTGGCTTAGGTTGAGACCGGGAACGGATCTGGCCCTGGCCCTCGGCATGATACACGTCATCACTGAGGGGGAGATCTACGATGGGGACTTTGTTCGTGACTGGACAGTGGGGTTTGAGGAACTGGGGAGACATGTCAAGGACTATGATCCCCAGCGCGTGGCCGAGATTACGTGGCTGGATCAAGAACAGATCATCCAGGCAGCGAGGGTCTACGCAAGCAGCAGGCCTGCCGGAATCCATTGGGGGAACGGGCTGGATACCAACATAAACAGTATCCAGAACTCCCGCGCAATCTGCATCCTCAGGGCCATAACCGGTAACCTGGGAATTCCCGGAGGAGAGGTGAAATGGACCGATCCGCCTATCCTGGGAAGGGATTCCGCCGATTTCACACTTCCGGACCAAGTCCCGGCGAGTATTCGCAACAGGCGAATCAGCATGAAAGATAACCTTGCTCCCTTTGTCTATTACTCACTCCCCCAGAGGATCATAAGGGCCGTTCTGGAGGGGGATCCCTATCCCATCCGGGCGGCCTACATTTCAGGTGGAAACATCCTGTGTTCCTATACCAACAGCAAGGAGACCTACGAAGCCCTCAAGGGCCTTGAATTTATTGCAGTGTCGGACATGTTTATGACGCCTACCGCCATGATGGCGGACATAGTGCTTCCCGTGGCCTCCTATCTGGAATTCGACAGCGTCGAGACGTCCGTGTCCCCACCGATTGCATCCGTCCAACAGCAGGTGGCGACAGTGGGGGAAAGCTGGCCCGATGCCAAGATCATCAACGAACTGGCAAAAAGGATGGGCCTGCCCCATTTCTGGGATGACGTGCATGATTCGCTCAATGTCATCCTGGGGCCGGCCGGAATCACGTTTGATGAATTCAGGGAGGCCGGAGTCTTGCCTGGCAAGAAGATATACAGGCATTACGAAGAGGGCGGATTTGACACGCCATCCGGCAAGGTGGAACTCTATTCGAGACAGTTTGAGGAGTGGGGATTCGACCCCATGCCCCTCTACTATGAACTCCCGGAGACCCCATTTAGTGATCCGGATCTGGCACAGCAATACCCCCTGGTAGCCGTCAGCAAGAAGCGGGAGGTATACCGGCACTCGAGGGACAGGCAGATCTCTTCCTTGAGGAAAGTGAACCCGGAGCCTGTCGTCAGTATCCACCCTGAGACGGCAGGAAAACTCGGCATCGAGGAGGGAGACAGGGTCTACGTTGAAACCAGGAGAGGCAAAATCCAGCAGAAAGCAAGCCTGACGCCTGATATCGATCCAAGGGTAGTGGATATCGATTACGGCTGGTATTTCCCCGAGCGGACTGACGGGGAACTGATGGATTGGGCCCTGGCAAATATCAACATATTGACGGACAACCAGCCTCCATTCAACCGGGAGATGGGGTCGACCAACCTGAGGGGTTTCTGTTGCAAGGTCTCCAAGGCACTAAAATGAATTTGGGCGAACAGCCAAGCGGTAATGCTCACCAAGGCTGTATCGGTGACGGTAACCTTGGTTCATCTACCAGGGAGTATTGCCACCGGTTCTTTCGCCAGTCGCCAAAGGCGCTTTGTCAGGTCCAACATGAAAATCTGGAAATGAATAAGGGACCTTAGAAGGACAATAGAAGAGGTGATAAGACGTATGGGGATTGTTACAGCTTTCCTTCGTTCATTCAACACAGGACGACTGGATCCATATCCTGTGGAGGTCTTAAGGCGGGTCGATCATCCAACAACCTTGATCAAAGAGGATGAGGTGCAACGGGTTGACGAGCGGGAGAGCGGCTTTAACCGTGCTCGTAGAGGGGATTTTGGTCCCTACATCCAGAAAGAGGTGGCCCGTTTCGTGGGCAAGTATCCCCTTTCAGCCGCCCTAGCTGAGATGACAGGGAATCTGGCCGACCTGGTAGACGGCGAGATTGCAACGCAAAAGGCCCCCAGCACTGATGACCCGGAGGCCATGGCACGCCATATCAAGTCTGTGGCCTACTTCCTTCGGGCGGACATCGTCGGCATCTGCCAATTGCCTTCCTATGCTGTCTACAGCCACAGCATGGCGACCGGAGAGCCCATAGAGCTTAATCACAAGTATGCCGTTGCGATCGTCATTGACCAGGATTACAAGACCTCTGCCGCTGCCGTGGGCAACGACTGGATTAGCGCCTCCATGAGTTTTCTCTCCTACTCCACTTCAGGGTTTATCGCCTGTATCCTTGCCGACTACATCCGCCGTCTTGGTTATCCTGCTCGTGCCCATCATGCCAGAAACTATCAGGTGGTTGTCCCCCCGATCTTGCTATGGGC
>JAFDHO010000269.1 GCA_019308745.1 Deltaproteobacteria bacterium | reverse complement strand
AGGAAAAGGTTACCCCCTGGATCAGGCTCAGCACTCTGGCCCCTGAGAATCACCTTCACGTTCCAGGAGGCTTTCCACTCCGGTGGAATGAGTGGAAGGTCTTGAAGAATAATTTTGTTATTGGCAAAATCCTTTTCCAGTCGCTGATAGACTATGACGTTTGGTGCGATCAGTAAAAAATTTCTTGAAAGGCCGGAGCCTTGAACCATCTTGCGATGAAAATAAGACCATACCATCACCATGGCCATGACCACAGTCTTGCCAGAACCGGTGGCCATCTTGAAGGCGTAACGTCGAAGGTTCTCAGCAGGGAGATCCTGGATGGTTTCACCCTCCACCTCAGGGATGTAGCGACGGATTTGCCTCTTACCATCCATGGTGGTTTGGTAGGTGATTCCCAAACCTGTGAATCTCAATTGAGTGCCATCAGGGTAAAAAATCTCGCCAAAGGAATCGACCAAATCCTTGGCGTCTCTGTTTTTTTCAATCTCGTAAAGGTAGATCAGTGTTTCAACAGCCTCTCTCTGACCAAAATAATAACGAAAGGGCTTATCTCCGACCAGGTGATCTTCATCAAACCAGAAGGTGAAAAGCCTCTGAGATACAGTTGATACCCCCGGATATCCACTGTTCCGCCACTTTTCCACTACCTCCCGGAGCTTCGTTACGAGCAGAAGATTACTTGGGCGGCGCCCTTCTACGATTTCAAAGGCATCTTTTTTGTCCGTCCTTTTGCGTAAATGGGCGTTGGGGGGAAGATGAGGCTCACGATCAGGGATTTCGGGAAGGTCTTTGTCGTAGGAGATAATTGCCTCTGGCATGGTTACTTCACCTCCACATCGAAAGTCTGAGACGTGTCATTGCCGAAGATGTCCACCGCCTTCACCATGATGGTGTACTTTCCCGGCTTCTCATAAATATGGGTGTCCGATTTGAGTAGGGGTTTCCTTTCCTTGCGGGTACGATAAGCGACCCAACCGTTCATGAAGGTGTCGTTCTGGAAATTCCAGTCTATTGCCCAGTAGTCAATATAGTCTGACCACTTCTTGATCTTATCCCTCACATCCTCGGGGATCATATCCGCGTAAGGGAAGGCAAAGTCTTTGAGCCCCACTGTTACCTTTCGACCTTTGTATGTTTTTAGATCCACTTCCAGGTGAGCCACTTCAAAGAATCGAATATCCCCTTTCTCTATCGCCTGCTGTTCCATTACTTCTCTTGGAATGGTAACCAAGAGGAGCTTGACGCCTCTGCGTTTGGCCTCCTGAACAATGTAAGGGGTCATGCCCATCTCCCACTCCCATCCAAGGACATGGAGCTCTTTTTGGTCAACTCCCAGGCATTCCTCTATGGAAGCATTGACCTCATCGATCGTGACAGGTGCATCCACCGCGCCGATATGCACCAATGCACGTCCCTTTTTTCCGTGGATGTGCTGCATGCCTGTTAAAAGTTCAGCGCCATAGAGCTTGAGCATGAAGGCGATGTATTGGAAAAGCACCATTTGTATGTCGTCCTCTTTCTTGCCCCCGAAAGTAACCCCCATCCAGTATTTGCGTTCATATTTCCCTAGGTTAAGCACCTCGAAAGGTCTGCAATTTTCGATTCCAAGAAGCCGTTTGCGCGTTATATGGATTGCCCAGCGGGAGAGGTCACAACCAATCCAGCGGCGACTAAGCTTTTCAGCCACTGCACAGGTAGTTCCAGAGCCACAGAAAAAGTCTAGGACCAAATCCCCCTCATTAGAGGAGACGTTGATAATTCTCTCAAGCAAAGCTTCAGGTTTTTGAGTGGCATAGTCTAATCGTTCATCAGCAGCCTTGTTGATAATAGGAATTGTCCACCAATCTCGGGGTGCCACCCCAGGTCTATCTTCCAAATAATCGCGATAGGTTAGCCCTGGATATTTTTTCTCATGTTCTGGAGTAAGTCCATCAGCTGCTCGTATTGGGCTCCCTTGCGTATTTGTACCCCTTATCTGATAATGACCTTTTTCATCTACATATTTGAACTTAGCTTTCGTAACCTCAGAAAATTCCTCGCACGCCCCCCGCCAATTGAAAGTACGATTACTAGATCCGGACTTAGAATAAAACAGGATTACATCATGCTTAGGGTTGTAAAAATTAAGAACACGTTCTCTCTCTTTGTAGCACCATATAATTTCATTCTTGAAATTATCGATCCCAAACAATTCATCGAGCACAATCTTGGCGTAGTGAGACACCGTTGGATCTAAGTGTAAATAAACAGAACCATGTTTCCGATAATAGATCACGAGCCAGCCGTAGCCGATCTGACAACATCCCAAAGTAACTTATAAGGCCTCTCCCCCAAGTATCGCGATAGATTTTTTCTTCGATTGCAGAGGCAAGTTTTTCAATATCAGGCGATTCACCCATCTTGGCGATACGGATACCATCTTCACCAATTTTGAATCTAACCCGGAAATCCGCCCCAGTTGCAAAAGGCGGATCAATATAAATCAGGTCAATCTTCCCGGCAAACTTCTCCAAAAGCGAACCCATCAGCAGGAGATTCTCTCCCCAGATCAGTTTGTTCTTCCACCCTTCCTCAAAAGTCTCACCTTCTTTACCTTCCCATATATCAAAAAGACCTATTTGCTGACCGCCCTTCTTCGCCTCCCTTGTGGCCCGGCCCTCATTGATGGTTTCAATCACCTGAAAAGGGAGATTTACGCGGGGTACTTCTTTCAATGTCCCATCTTCATTGTATTTTCCAGGCCATACAAGTTCGGTTTTGGTCACTTCAATTTTCGCCATTGCATTTCCCTTATTCTTCGATACGGTGGTCGTCTTTCTGCGATGTGATCTGCTATCTGTTCTCTTCTCGAAACTTAAATCGTTTCTTCAGGCTATTCGCTGCAGAATAGAGAATTACCTTGTCATGCTGGAGTCGGCCCACAATGATTCCTGGGGCGATGCCGAGTTTCTTTGCAAACCGCTTAATAGCGGCTCCGCTGAATTGATTGGCTTGAAGGAATGCCTGGTATTCTTTTGGTGGAATGAGAAAGTCTTGCGCAAATTGATTTGCTTCCTGTTCTTTTCCAGTGCTGGGCCCTGCACCGCATCCTTCCCCTTTTGCCTCAATAAAGGCATCTTGTTTTTCATGAAGAAGGATATGGCCGGCTTCATGGAAAAACGTGAACCAGAGATGGTCATCACTCTTGCCACGGAGACTTAAATAGATTAGCGCCTTGCTGGCCCTGATCCACCGTGTTGCCCCATAAACATGTGTGCCTGGAAGTTCAGGGACAAACACAATAGCAACACCTGCATTAGCACAGAGTTCTTTCATTTCAGGCTCAAATATCTCAGGTGATTCTATGGTGAGCGTGCGGATTTCTCTTAATGCCGCACGGAATGCACTCGCCTTATAAGGCTTGCATTGGATATTTTGTGCCTCAATCTCTCCCTTTCGTAACCATGCGGCAACTGCCGCGGGCTTGCTATTAAATGCAGGGGATTTCCGATAGACAGCTCCGGGTCCCTCCCAAACGTTTTTCCATTCATTGATCCCGGCCACCCCAAAAAAGTTGAGTAAAGCCTGAATTTTTTCCACATCAGTTTTCGCCTTTGGAAGCCAACCCAATTTAAGAAGAGCAGGAACTGGGAATTTCTTGAGCCATCTGATTTGCGATTTAAGGTGTTTCTCTTCCTTAATGCGTGCAAGGGTTTCCTGATAGTTCCGCTCAAGGTTGTTCCAAAACGAAGCCGGAACTCCCAGGACCCTCTCAAGCTGAAGAGCAGTATCCGCTGTAATGGCCGCCTTCCCCTTTACGATCTCATTGATGGTCTTTTTGGGACGGCCGGCCCGCTGGGCTAACTCAGCCTGCGTCATGCCAATAGATTGCAGTATTTCCCGGAGTGTCTCTCCAGGTGGAACTGCATAGTTTGGTTTCAAAACACTTTTCTCTGAATTAGCCATGGGTATCCTCTACGCCTAATACCTTGATTTTTGTTATTTTCTTCCAGTCAAGGCCCCCATCATCCTTGTGTGGAGGGTTTTCATAATCTGGCTTGATCAACAGTCGGTAGGGATGCTTTAGATCGAGGGATATCTGCCCTGCACGATTACCTGATAATTCATGTGCGCGGACCTGCGGTAAAGTGTGCATTATCTCCAGCCTTTCGGCTGCAAGCAGTTGGGTTACACGCAACTTAATCTTTTCTGCCTGTTCTGGTCCCCATTTCCTTTTAAGGGCTTTTTCGTCCAAGAAAAGCTTCTCAAGCTTCAGAGATCCTGACAAGTCATATTTTGTCAATGTAACTGTTTGAAATTGCTATACTGTCATTTCTCATAATTTCATGTGCATTACGTTTTTTCAATACATGTAAGTACTTGA
>JAFDHO010000268.1 GCA_019308745.1 Deltaproteobacteria bacterium | reverse complement strand
AGGTCTATGCCAAATACACGGATCAGCCTCTAACTGAAAATTCTTGATCCGGCCTCCCGGGTTTTCTTTCGGCAACACTATTTCTCGTTTAATCCTTATATCGGAATTCCAGATATTAGAGTTTGACATTTTGGCTTCTTTCATAGGAAAATTAGTTGTCAAAATTTCTTGATTCTCCAGCAGAATGCCGAAGCTCCGGAGCGGTTCTCATGATTATATGCAAGATCCTCGTCTTTCTTCTCGCCTCCTTTGTGTTGCAGCTCTTCTTTGCTGATGGTGTCTGGGCCTGGGGTCCGGCCGTGCACACGGTCCTGGGATGCAGGATACTGGAAGAGGCTACTCAGATATTACCCGCCATTGCCGGCGTTATTCGGGCTTACCCTCTCGAATACCTATACGGGAGCCTCTCCGCGGACTTCTTTATAGGTAAGGGTCAGAAGAGGAAGAACGGGCATTCCCATAATTGGGAAACGGGCTTCAGGTTTTTGAGAGAGGTGAAAAGTGAAAAGGATACGGCCTATGCCCTGGGCTTCCTGTCCCACCTTGCGGCGGATGTGGTCGCCCATAATTACTTCATCCCCAACCTTATCTCCCAAGCCTCAAACCTGCCGCGGATGGGCCACGTATACTGGGAGACGAGGGCGGACTGTTCCGTGGGGCCTCTGTACATCAAAATGGCAAGGGATATCCTGAGCATGGAACAACTGGAGTGTGACGACCTGCTGAGGTATGCCGTCGGAAAAGGTCGAAAGGCCATCAGGACAAAGAGGCATCTCTTTACCCAGTATGTGAAGTTCAGCGATTTCTTCTACCATTCGCCTCCCATGGTATTGATACACAAAGGGTCCAAGTACCAGATTTCTTATGATTATCTTCGGTTTATGATCGACCTTTCCTACCGACTCGTGAAGAACTTGTTGAATCAACCCATAGATTCCTTGTGTCTGCTTTATGATCCCATAGGGAGCCGGAATCTGAGATTAGCCGGAAAGAAGGCGATCCTCTCGAGACTGTTCAAGATACCCCGCCCCAGGTTGCAATTCCAAGTTGACAGGGAACTCCTCCAAATAAGATAACATGGACATTTATTGGTGTCCTGAGTTCTATTGGCGCGGGGCGAATCATAGGCCTGCAACAAGGGGCCGCAGACCATTTTGGAGATGAGTCATGGGGGTTATCCGGATACTCACGGAAAAGATCGCTTCCCAGATTGCCGCCGGGGAAATCATTGAAAGGCCCGCTTCTGTTATCAGGGAACTCCTCGACAACAGTGTAGACGCCAGGGCGAGCTTCATAGATATCAACGTCGAAGGGGGCGGGAAAAGACTGATAAGGGTCAAGGATAACGGTTCGGGCATGGACCGAGACGACCTCCTTCTGTGTCTGGAAAGACACGGGACAAGCAAGATCAGTGACGCCTCAGACCTCCTGGCCGTCAAGACCTTGGGATTCAGGGGGGAGGCCCTTCCGAGCATTTCTGCGGTTAGCAGGCTTGAGATCACCTCACGGCCTGAAGGGCAACTACTGGGGCACAGGGTTATAGTGGAGGGAGGAAGCCTCAAGGCAATTGACGAGACAGGGGCGCCCGATGGAACCGTAGTGGAGGCCCGAGATTTGTTCTTCAACATGCCTGCGAGGAGGAAGTTTCTTAGGTCTGCCAAGACGGAGATGGACCACGTCATTGACACAGTATCCAGGATCGCTTTGCCCTTCGGACATATCCATTTCCGGTTGAAGGAAGGGGAGAAACCCGTCCTCGCCTTTCCTACTACCGAGAAAGAGGTATCCAGGCTGTCGACCCTGTTCGGGAGACAGGTGGCAGGATCCATGGAAGAAGGCCGCTTGGAAAAGGAGGGCCTGGCCGTAAGGGCCTTTTTGGCACCTGCTGATTTCACCAGGAGCCGGGGGGATCGCATCTATCTTTACGTGAACAGAAGAAATATTCGTGACCGCCTGCTGATCCGTGCAATTATGGAAGGCTACGGCCAACGCCTCATGAAGGGAAGATACCCCTATGTAGTCCTGTTCATTGAGATCAATCCTGAGCTTGTGGATGTCAACATCCATCCAACCAAGCAAGAGCTGCGATTCAGGAACAGCCAGGCCGTTTACCAATCCGTGGTCTCCATGATAGATAAGGTGATGGGGAGGCAGATATCGACCTTGCTCAGGTATGACTGGGGGAAAAGCCCCGCACAGGATGTTGGCAAAGGGGCCTCTGCGGCAGAGCCGAAAGGCGAGTATGGGGATGTCAAGCCCTTTGAGCAGCCCATCCATGGACCGGCCCGGGAAGAGGAGGGGTTTGTAAGGGAAGGGCCTCGGATTCTTGCCCAACTGGGGGGAACCTATATCCTTTGTGAGACCGATGAAGGACTTTTGATGATCGATCAACATGCGGCCCATGAGAGAATCGTCTATGAGTCCCTTAAGAGGGCCATTCAGTCATCAAGGACAGAAACCCAGTATCTCCTAATACCCCATCAATTGGAGCTCTCTCGGAAGGATAGCAGGATTATCCTGGAAAACCTGGACCAATTGGCCGCTCTGGGGTTTGAAATAGATCACTTCGGGGGGAACACCTTCCTGTTGCGATCGGTACCTTCAATCCTTGTCAACGTGAGATGGAAGGAGTTCTTTGCCGACCTGATTGCCCTGTTGGAGGAGTTGGGAGATGTGGGCAAAGAAGAGGCCCTCGACAGGTTCCTTGTCATGGCTGCCTGCCACGGGGCCATAAAGGCAGGATTGCAACTCTCCAGGGACGAAATGCTCCATCTCATCGAGGAACTAAACACTTTGGATTTGCCTACCAATTGTCCCCATGGGAGGCCGGTCTTCAAGGAATTCCGTTATCATGAAATAGAGAAGATGTTCAGGCGTGTTCTTTGAGAGGATGCAGGAAGACAGACCCAGAGTGGTAGTGATAGGCGGTCCGACCGCATCGGGCAAGAGCGCCTTGGCCGTAAGCCTGGCACGAGACTTTGGCGGTGAGATCATCAATGCGGATTCCATGCAGGTATACAGAGGAATGGATATTGGTACAGCCAAACCCACGGCTGAAGAAAGGCAGGGCATCCCACACCACCTAATAGACGTTGTTGATCCGGATGAAGAGTTCAATGCTGCGGTCTATCGATCGCTGGCAGTTGAGACAATAAAAGCAGTATGGTCCCGAGGAAAAGTCCCGCTCATAGCGGGGGGGACAGGCCTCTATATCAAGACCCTGCTGGGGGGTCTTGTCAAGTGTCCGCCCTCTGATCCTGATCTGAGGAGGGAGCTACAAAGAGAGTATGAAGAAAAGGGAGCCTCCTTTCTTCACGGGGAATTGAGGAGAATCGACCCTGTTGCGGCTCTTAAGATACATCCCAATGACAGGGTCAGGATCACGCGGGCCCTGGAAATAATTCGCCTGACAGGGAAGCCCCTGTCGGCCTTGACGAGTACACACGGCTTCAGGGAGTCACCCTTCGAGGCACTCAAGATATGTCTGAAAGTCGACCGGGACGAGTTGTACCACCGGATCAACAGTCGCGGCCTGGGAATGATCAAGAAAGGCCTTGTTGAGGAGACTCGAGCTCTCCTGAAAAAAGGATACTCTCCGGAACTAAAGTCCATGAAATCCCTGGGCTACAGGCATGTGATCAAATTCTTGGAAGGGGAATGGGATCTTGATCGAGCTTTGACCCGCCTTCAAAGGGATACGAGGAGGTATGCCAAGAGGCAGCTGACCTGGTTTCGCGGGGACCCGGAGTTTTGCTGGATGCGGCCGGAGGAAGAGGGGAAGATTCGGGATCTAGTTGCAGGATTCCTGGGCAGGGACTTGGAAGGGAAAAGGGGTACACGCCCAGACACCTGGGGTTGCGAGGGAACCTCTGGCGTGCAATAAAATGGTTCCTTGAGGTGTTTTTCGTGCTATATTTAATGGAGTCTTTTGTCACGGAAACTCCATTGGAGACAGGCAGGGTCAGACTTATGACAGGCTGTTGCCCAAATTATGAAAACGACGGTGGGGTGCCCCTTGGGGGGTCTTTTCACAAGGCTCAATCAAATTCCTCCCAGGCATTGGCAACGGCACCAAACATTCAATAGAAGACCTCAATAGCCCCAAGAGATCATCTCCACCGGAGTCTGTCTCTTTTGTGCCTGTCAGGAGACGATTATGAGGATAATGGGGGCGTACAGAAGCTTAGGTCGTAACATTTTAGCCTTTTTCAAGGATTTGGGGCCTCAGCAATCTCTTTCCAGAGGTGAAAGACATCGGCAGTAATGCTCTGTTGTGTGCCAGTCAGGCGGTCGGTTGCCTCATCGCCATGCCGGTATTTCCTTCCGGCGGATAATGGATATGGGTATCCGACCGCCAGACCTTTTCGCTATGCGAATAGGGTACC
>JAFDHO010000267.1 GCA_019308745.1 Deltaproteobacteria bacterium | reverse complement strand
ACTCATTTCTGTCATTCCTGCGAAAGCAGGAATCCAGTAATTTCAAAGGCTTCTGGATGCTGGATCAAGTCCAGCATGACGGTTTTGAGACTTTTTACGAGTTCATCAAGCTTTGAGACCTTTGAAAGACTCGTTTTAAGACCAGCAACACGGTTGCCTCGGTCCAAAAAAACAAAGGATAGGGTTGAGGTCATGCGGAAGCATGTCCCTCCAACCCTGATTCAGTGGTCTTGGAGGGACGGGTTCCACCCCGTCCGTTTCGGCCTTGAGGCGACTAAAGTCTTGCAAGATTTCCCGCATCTAGTCACCCGGGACAGCTGGTTGAAACAATCTTCGGGAGGGTATAGCCCAGATATTTGGCGATAAGATGGGTCTAATCCTGTTCCCCGTATAGAGGACAATGCCACCCAACCATGCGCTGCCCAAGGCCTCTGCAACGACCTTCAGGGGTCTGGCATCTCTCTCCGAAACAGTATCTCTTGACTTGATTTCAAAACCAATGAGCCCTGCCCCGGTCTCCAGCAATATGTCAATTTCCATACCGGCCCGGGTCCTATAGAAAAACATCTCTACATCTTGCTGGGTGGTGTGTATCCACTTGTAGAGTTCGCTCACCACCATCGTCTCATACAACTGCCCGCTCATCTCCCCTCTAAACCCCGTCAGTTGTCGCCAAATGCCTACGTCGGTCCAGTAGAGCTTTGGGGTCTTGACAACAGAACTCGTGAGATTTTTGTAGTAAGGCTGCAAAAGAGCGGTCTGATAGGAAATCCGGAGATATTCAAGATACCTCCTAGCCGTATCAACACTAACGCTTGCGTCCCTGGCTAATTCCGAATAATTGAGCAGCATCCCGGATGTCATAGCGGAAAGCCGGTGGAATTTGCGAAATGGCATGAGATCGTCCAGCCGTGCCAGGTCCCTCAGGTCTCTCTCCAGGTAGGTATAGCCATAATTTCTTAGCCACTGCCACCTTCGCTCTTCCGGGAGTTCCAGGAGCGCAGGCATCCCACCCCATTCCATGACATGCTTTTCAGAAGCTCGATAGAGATAGTCTTGAGTCTCCAGAAGCCTGTCGGGCACTTCCCCAAGGGTTTTCTTCAAAGGTTCGCCGGATACGACGAGATCCAAGAGAAGAGGGGCTTCAACCCCGTTATCGCCCGAATCACGGATTTCAGACTGCACCAAGGGCCACAGTTCGTAAAAGAACGCCCTCCCCGCCAATGACTCTCGGATTTTGCGCAGCAATAGTATCTGGCTTGAGCCCGTCAGCACCGTGAAGGAGATTCTGTCCTCATCAAATGCATATTTCACCTTTTCAAAAACCGTTGGCTCCTTATGTGCCTCATCTATCACTGCATTCCCGATAACTTCACCCCACGTAACTGTAGACAAATCTCTCATTGTGTCTCGATTCTCTGGAGCATCCAGATTAACATACTTCAAGTCTTCATAGACTCTTCTTGAGAGAGTGGTCTTCCCTGTCTGTCTGGCGCCCGTAATAACCACTATTCGTCGAGAGGTCTCATTGGGAAGCAGTTTGGCTAGTAAGCGAGGTTTGAAGGTTTTGGCATTCATGTGCCATAAATATGCTGTTAATTTTACGATGTCAACATAAATTTTAAAGCAAATGCCTTGCTCTTGCTTCTCTCACTGGCTCAATGAGACCTTTGAAAAACCCTTCTTGGGAACGGCAACATGGTTGCCTCACTCCACAGACGGAGGGAAGTACGCAATTCTTCCAAGGCCCCACCGCATAAGCAGGGCTCCCCAACAATTCTTGTAAGGTTGTGCAAAGGTCTTATCTCCCGCGCCACTGACCTCCCAGATCCCGTCACCCAGCGAGAATTCTCGTGGCAGATGGCCTAGAGCAGGCTTTCATATAACTTCTCGAAGCGTTCCGCCACTTCTCCTATTTCGTATCTTTCCCTGATCCGGCTCCGAGCTTTCTCTCCCAGCGCCATCCTCCCCTCCCTGCCCAAATCCAGCAGTTGGGCCCATGCCCTTGCCAGTGCTTCAGGAGAGCGCGGAGGAACCACGAATCCCGTGTCACCAACGATCCGAGCGCTGTCCCCCACATCGGTTACCGCACAGGGGACTCCGCAGGCCATCGCTTCACCTATGGTGTTGGAAAACCCTTCGCCGTATGCTGACGAAGATGTGGCAATATCAAAGGAGGCAGTGATCCTACACATCTCTTCCTGCGGTCCGAGCAAATGTATCCTTTCTTTCAAGTTGCTGTCTAGAAAGGGGCTCAGAGCCGGGTTTTGCGGAAGCATGTCCTTCCCAACCATTACGAAATGGACCCAAGGATTCCTCTTCCCCAGTAAAGAGGCTGCCCTCAGAAAGGTCTCGTGGTCTTTCATTGGGTCAAATCGGCCCACCATGCCGACGAGGAAGACATTGTCAGGCAAACCCAGTTTGCCCAGGAGCCATTTCTTTGCCGTAGGTTCCGGCCGAAACTCCTCCAGATCAAACCCATTCGGAATCATGACCATCTTCTTATGGTTGTACCCGCAGCTGCTGTGAAAGGCCTTGCCTCTCACGGAATTAACAACAATGGCATCCACAAAATTGGAGAGAACCGCATTTGCCTTCACGACGAAATAGGTAAGTCTTCGATAGTTGGCCAGATCCATGTCCGAACATCGAATTCCCCACACGATTCTTCTTATCCTTGCAAGCTTTCCGACCATGAGCCCCAAGAAGTCAGCATGGTAAAGCCAGCTTTGGATTATTTCCACGGACTCCTTCCTTAGCAGACCGAATAGTCTCGCAGCCCCCTTTGCTGTCGGTCTGCCGAGCTCCATTCCGAGTTCAAAGACCGGAATACCTTTGGCATGGATCCGACGACCGATGAACCCCTTGTCGGTCATGGAAATGACAATGGGACGCAGTTTCTCTTTGTTTATGCGGCATACGAGTTTGTAGAGCATCTGTTCGGCCCCGCCCCGATTGAGTTCCGTTATGAGATGTGCGATGGTGACTCTTTTCGACCGCATCTACGGATCTTCTTAGAGGCAGGGTTCCTTTCCGATAGCATGTTCAAGGATTCCGGGGCTATTGATGGTAACGAAAGAGGAGGAGGAAGAGCGGAACGTCCGGATCATTCCATCAAGAGCAGCCTTTCGTATCCCTTCACTGCGCACTCACACTCGTATTCCTTTGGAAGCAGAGGGCCTTTCTTTGACCCCAAGGGGTTACTCTTGGCAAGCACCTCTTTGATTTTTTTTCCCATGGCCTGCCAATCCCCTGGTGTTACCAGCCATCCGTTGTGTCCCTCACGGATGATCTCCTCAATCCCTCCCGGGCAATTGAACGCCACAACCGGGGTCCCGCATGCAAGGGATTCCATAACAGCATTGGGAGATCCTTCCCATCTGGACGATAAAGCAAATAGGTCCGCATATTTCATGAAGGGATAAGGATTGTCCCTGTGCCCCACGAAACTGACGGCATCTTTGATTCCAGAGCTCGCTGCCAGGGCCCTCAATGAATCTTCCTCAGGGCCGTTTCCCACTATAGTCAAATGCAGGTTGGAATTCCTCTCAAATGCCTTCTTGAATGCCTTCAGCAACAGATCAATGCCTTTCTGGTAAGTCAACCGCGCAACTGCCACCACATTCTCTTCTTCCTCGTCATAAGGGTTCTGGCATCCAATCAAAAAAGTTTTGATTCTATCCACATCCACAGGATTAAAAAGCACTATTATCTTTTCAGGCTTGATGGAAAAAGACTCGATCAAGTCCTGCTTCATGTATTTGGAGTTGCAGATGATACGATCCGCCAAGGGATAAACTAGGCGATACAAAATCTTGGAAACCAGGGGGTATTTCGTATATTGCAGCCTAACGCTTGGCGTGTTCGCTTCCCTTATGAGAACGCGGGTCCCCTTTGGCAACAGATGTCTGATAGCGGTTAGGGTGAGATTTAGATGGCCCACTGTCGCCACCATTGCCTTGGGCTTGAGAGACCAGCAGAGCCGCAAGACAGATGGAATCGCGTACCGAACCCTCTCGGCACCAAGATCATGTACCTGTATATCTTCCGGAATCTCTTCTCCCAGGGGGCCTCCTCGATTCCCTACTCCAAGGTGGAGGTCGAATGTTCTGCGATCTAAGTGGCGCAACAGGGTGAGGATGACCTTTTGGGCGCCGCCCACGTAAAGGTCTGCAAGCAAGAAAAGGACACGGATTCTCAATCGAGTACTTTCAGAGTATCAAGTGAAGTCATGCATAGGTCGGAAGCGGAAGAACGAATCCTTGCGGGCCAAATGAGCTAATTTAACAACTCCAAGAGCCTAAAATCCAACCCATTTTCAACCCACGGGTTTTCATTTCAACCCATCTTTGCCAGCTTTCCGCTTGCTCCAAAAATTTTCTCTTCC
>JAFDHO010000266.1 GCA_019308745.1 Deltaproteobacteria bacterium | reverse complement strand
TCAAGAATAAAGTGCATATTCTGTGGCACTACCTTTTTGAGATTTTGGACGTACTGATCCAGTAATGACGCGGCTCTCAGCCGCCAAGGACCCCCACAACTGTCCAAGAAAAGTCAAACCGGTACTTTTCGGGCATAATGCCGGAGAGGCACTGGAAGTAGGAGCGGCCTGCTGTACCCTCCAGTCCCATGATATGGTTCTGAACGCTTACAGAATTGGAAGCGGTTGAGCAAAGATCGGATTTGGAGCGCTCTATTAATGTAGAAAAATGCCCCCATCGGTCAAGGATTGACGGCTTAAGGAACAGGGGACTGATTTTTTTGCCATCCCGCCGATCCTCGTGCACGGGAGGCCAATAGTCCCTGGTGCACATTCAATAACCCCAATGCGCTGGCAAGAAGTTTCGAGCATATCTATACTCGAAAGATTTCCCCGGTCTCCTTCCGTTTCCGGAGAACCCGCTGTGTCAGGGGATGGTTGAGGGAAATGGCACCATCCTCCGGACAGGTATCCACACAACACCCGCAGTACCAGCATTCATCCGGGAATAGGATGATTGGGGGGGTCCCTTTCTCAGGATTGGGGATCATGATGTCCGCATCACAGGTGTTTACGCATCGGTTGCATCCCGTGCAAAGGTCAGGGTTGAAAAGAACGGGCCTGTTTGGAGTTATGCGATTAGGCGTTGCATAGACTATTTCATCTGCCATGGTATTAATCCTTTTCATTCTCATGCTATGTTGATCTTATGGGCCTGGTAGTTGTCTTTCATAGGCTCCCAGAAGTCGATGGGTAAGTCTCTAAGCTCGATGCTCCCATTGTGCGATCTCAGGGTGATCCACTTGTGCCATGGAGGTGGGTCCACCTCAGGATAATCTACTCTTTTGAAGTTGAGAAAGGCGCTGGAGGCCTTGCGAGCCATGCAGGAGTGGACGATTATCTTGTCACAGGTAAGAATATCCAACACGTCGAGGGCCCTTACCAGCTTGTGGGGGTTGTCCGCAAACAGGGCCTCGGCCTCATTCTGCTCGATATCTTCCAGTGCCCTTAGGCCGATCCTCAGGAGTTCCTCGCTTTTGGGGTCCCCGCAGAAGTTCTGCATGATCCGGCACAGGGCGGCATTCAATTCTTTCCATTCCAGTCCTTCTCCTTTCACTACCGGGGCGTAAACACGGAGCTTTTCTCTCTCCAGTTGATCGGGGGCCACGGGCGTGTGCCTGGTTTTCATGGCATGTTCAGCGGCCTTGGCACCTGCGTATCGCCCGCTTGTCGCAGCACTTGCATGACCGGTAGTGGCAAAGGCCTGTTCTCCTGCCGCGTAAAGCCCGTCAAGGGTACTCTTCAGGTCCCAGTCCACCACGAGACCACCTCCGCCATTGAATATGGCCCTGTCCTGGGGAACCGCTGGTTCCCGCATCATTGGGGACCCACGCAGCATAAAATAACTTTGAAGCAGATCCCTTTCCGGGTCAAACCCCCTTTCCGAATAGGTCTTGAGAATCGGGACCTTGGTCTTTGCCTCTGAGCCGATCATCATCCCCCAAATCACTCGCCTCTCATGCTCCGGCAATCTTGCCAAATCAGCATACAGGGGCAACTTGTACTCCCCCTTTAATATGCGTTCTTTGAGGTCGGGGATGAGTTGGGGCATGGCATATTCTTCATATCCCTCATGGTGGCCTGGAACCATGATAAAGTATTTCTGCCATGCCGAAGGACGGCACCGCTCTTCCGGGGTTTCAAGGATATTGCCCTTTGCATCCACCCATGGGATTTCTTTGCCTTCAGCATCTACGATACTGCATGGATACCAGGTGTTGTAAGGGTTGCCATCTCCATAGGGCGGGTAGGCATAGGGATTGTCAAAGTTGGAAGGGATTGAGCGTTCCATCATTGTCAGCTCGGCACCGGCGCGCCAGGCCATGGCATGGCCATTGCCGACTTTGTTGGGAGGGACAAAAGAAGAAAGCCCCCTGAGTTCTGAGGAAAAGATCCAGTTTCGCGAGGGTATGCCCATGCACAACACTGTTGCCTTTGATTTGAAGATCATGAATTCTCCTGTTCTGGTATTTATGCCCGTGGCCCCGATAACAGGTCCTCCCTGTTTTCCTCCTTCCGTGAGCAGGCTTGTTGCGGAAATCCTGTCATACACCCTTATGCCCAGTCTCTTGCATTCCCCGAAGAGTGCAGGCTTGAACGTAGCTCCCCATACACGGATAACGGTCTTGTTTTCATAATCATATGCAAACATGAGTTTTGTCTCTTCATCCCTGAAAGGCGCACCCTTAAACTCATCCCCGGTATCCCTGATCTTTCCACCCATCTGCTCCAGCTCCAGGAGCGTCTCATAGCCCGTGATTGAGTTGATAAAGTTTGTTATTCCGTTGCCGTATCCACCTCGGGCGTTGATTCTTGCCCGGGTGAATTTCACGGGATCGACTTTACAACAGGGATTGTCCAGGGCCCAGGCCCAATGATCAACACCGGAGCCCCCCGAGCCGCTTCTAATCGTGGCACCTTTCTCCACGAGGGCTACTTTGGCTCCTTTCCTTGCCGCGGCTATGGCTGCCCAGCACCCACTGATCCCGCCGCCCAGGACCAGGACTTCGGTGTCTACCTCGTGCTCTTGGTTATACTTGACCGGGTATGGCCACTCCATGGGTGACCCGTCTTGGAAATAGATGATCTGGTTTTTCATATGGAAACTCCCCTGGATGGCATCCGGGTCAGACGCCAACAAATTTGTTTAAGCTTGTCGCTGCCTAGTGGCACCCAAGAGACAGCGACTCTCAGCGCCGGGGATGGCAAATACTCGCCTGAGGATACGCCGTGATCAGGTCTAGCACCTTTTGCCTTTCCACAGTGCCAAATGACATACCTCCAAATGCCCCTTGAACAAGCAATCGATTGATCTTTTTTGTGTATTGAGTGAACATGTTTCCCACATTTCCTTGAAGACCACGATTTACGTCCAAGACCAAGACCGGCGATTCGCAAGAAAGATCAAAACTCCGAAGGGAAACATAGCGGACCTTCTCCTTGGAAGATGTCCTGAAGTAGACAGTCAGACTGGCTATATCGTAAACAAGACTCCATTTTGTAAAAGATCCCTGGGATACATTCTCCAGGATCGAAAAAGCATACTCTACAGGGCCCTCACCCTTATTCCCGTAATAATTCCCTAACAATTCCGCAGCACGTACGAATCTTCCTGCACCATAGGAGCGGTTGGAATGAGACTGTTTGTTTTTTCCCCACGCCCTCAAGGAATCCTCGTAAGTGCGGTTTGTAAGAACTCTCACGGGCAAACTCTTGCCGGCGTGCCAAACTGCCTTACCACCAAGGAATTCTATACTGGCGCAATTCCCTTCCCTGTCAGAGACGAAATAATGCACTCCAGGCCCGAGTAAGGGAGGAAAGATTCTCAAATGAGAGTCGCTTTCAATTACTTCTCGAGTTGTCCGAAAGTTATCAAGCTGGTATTGAACCCACTGCAACATGGAAATGGAGGGGCGGGAGTCTGGATCGGGGTATTCTGATTCAGCCAGCATTAGTAGCTCCACGACCAGGCCTGCTTCGTTTATTCCTCCCATTGGGAATTCCCGGCCGAACTGGTTGAATGTCACGCTCCCGAATTTTGACTCCCAATGGGCAGGCTTGCCATAGGCCTCATTCCTATATTGTGCTGCAACTTTTTGAAGCCCTCTCTTATTCACTATGACAAGGCCAACCCCTGTTGACCAATCAAAGTTTTTCCCAACGATAGGCCTGTTATCACTGTGTAAACAAAAGGATGTGCACGGATAACATTCCACAGTTACGAGAAGCAGGGATAGGCATAGGGTAATTAGCGCAGCCCGGGCGTTCGAGTTTACCATGACAGCCTTCAGAAAGGATTATGCTCTTAAAACCGACCTTACAACCATCCTTGTCAGCTCGTTTTTTATTGTGGAAGGGACCGTGTTGCCCTCGTCGACAAGTGTCACGCGAGGGACCCCACCAAAGACTTCAAAAGCACGACTCAGGACGCGATCATCCCAGATAGCACTCAAATCATTTCGAACCAGCTTTTCAGTATCCCAGACCTCGGTCAGGCCGCCAAGGAGCCCAACCACCAGGCGGTTGACGTTGTTCACCAGGAACTGCGATTTGTAAGTATCCCTGAAAAGTTTCTTCTCCCGCTCCGATAGGGCGGCCCTGTTCTTGATCAACCATGCCAAAGAGATCATGTCGTGGGCGACAACGGACTCTGAGGCGATAACCAGGCCCGTTTCAGGCTCGGAAACAAACCCCTTATCAGGACCGCGAGTAGTAAGGATTTTGGTAGCGGTTGTCAAGACCAGCCGTTGTTTGTCAAGAATTGATGGCACGGTGTTGGCATCCGCGGTCTTTTCCTGAATGGTCGATGCATCCTTGTGGTAT
>JAFDHO010000265.1 GCA_019308745.1 Deltaproteobacteria bacterium | reverse complement strand
AACTTTTCTCAGGATCATCTCCACTGCCCGCTCGGCCGCATTCCTGTCCGCAAGCTCATTCTTGACCAGGTTCCTCGGAAAGTAGCCTTCCTCAGAAGGTCTGCCAATGGTTTCCTTTCCAGCAAGTTTCAAGGCAAGGTTTACCATCTTTGATATGGCGTCTTCCATGCCTCTCACGGATTCCTCCGACCTGACGATGTAAATATCTTCGTGAAATAAATCCACCCCGGGGCTCTCCTCAAACATCGAGGTCACGGCCGGTATCCCCATTTTCTCTTGAACTGTTTTGCATAAAAGGCCGCAGGCTACGCCAAAGCGACCCGCGTTGAAGGCCGGACCAGCCAAGAAAACGTCTGGTCTAAAGGCCCCTACCAGCGAAACGATCTCTTCAAGCGCCTCTTTCTCGTGATCCGCAAAGTAGTTATCTCCGCACACAATGGTCCCCGCGACTTCTCCCCTGTCACCGATCATTGTCTCAATGGCCCTCCCGGGCCCTAATGGGCCGTTTCTGACCTGGGGAGGGACATCAGCCCGTTCTTCGCCGCCAATGCCCCCGAAGAACTGGTTCAAATAGTGAACTATCCTAGCTTTCTTGATCACAGAATCCCTCCACCCGTAAATATGTCTGTTTCTTCATTCTCCCTCCCTTGTTTCCACCCAGTAACCTGGCCCTATATCAAGGCTAATACCTGACCGGCCTGTACCTTGTAATCCCCTCCTGATCCAGAGCTCCTCGGATGTAACGGAACGTCTTCTGAAGCCCGTGGTTCGAACATACTCCCGAGGGTAGCGTGACCGGTCTACCGATCACCCTCTCTACAGGAGGCAGTTCCAGGCTCACGAATTGGTTTGCCGTTGACACGATGGCGCTCGCCCCTGGGAGGTTGAAAACGGTTCCCAGCTCACCCCTGTTTGATCGGTCAAACATAATGAGAACCGTTTTGACCCCTGCATCTTCGCATCTCTGCGCTGTTTGGGCCATGTCAATATCAGGGGCACCGCTGCTCGCCTTGGTCAAAATCATGCCGTCGGCCCCGAAGATAGACCTGGCTTGATTGGCTGCCATGGCAGCCGCTCTCTCACGCTCTGGTTCAGTATACCGGGATACCGTCAAGATAACTCCCACGAAACACAGTTCTTTCCCATGTCTTTGGTACAATGCCTTAATGACAGGATGGTTTTGAATCACATAGGTCTCCGTCCCGATGCCTTCATAGGGATTTACGATGGCCCCGTCCAGGACTTCGTTGGGGTGAATAATGGTTGGCAGGAACTCTTTCATGTTGTCGCCGTACAGAATCGGCTCACCTTCAATGGCTGGAAAGCTGGTGCAGTATACCATGAATATATAGCCGATCCTGGGGAGATCCTTCTTGTCCCTGCCAATACCCGGCAGGGACGGAAGATCGTAGACTTCAACATCATTCGGAGCGAGGTCTCGCCCCGCTTTGGCCAGATAGGTAGCTGCCTTCAGGCCCGCTTTCTTTATGGCGACCCTGTATCTGTCCGGATTGACCCCTGATGCCGGGTAGGGAATCAGGACAATGTTGTGGGTCTTGCCATACAAACCCACCTCGGCACCGGGCCCGGCCATATCTATGATAAAGCCCATGGGGTCTTCCCCTTCCGTAACGATCTCCGCGGAAATCTGATCGTTGAGCACCACGGCGGTCCCCCTGAGCACACAGGTTTTCCCTTCTCCCACGGTCCCGGATTTGCCCAGGGCCCCAGGAAAATCATAGACTCCTTCTCCGATTTTGCACCGCGGTTCGATTACATCGGCCACTTGGAGTATTCTGCAGCTTTCCCCCGGCCGAGCCAGTTCAATCTCGACTCTGCTGAATGCTCTGTCTTTCTCAAGAATGGATTGAAGCTCAGCCTTGTTTAGGCGCAGGGTTTTATCTTTGAATCGGGTGGCATCACCGAATCGAACATCTTTCGTTTCAAGAATATTGAGTTCTAGCCTCACACCGCACTCCCCCTGTGGGTTATCCTGTCACTCCGGGGCTGCATACCCATCACACGAAACCGTCAAGTCTAACACCGCATTGTCCGGTGGCTCTTATGGAGCGGCTTGATCGCGGGTTCTTTTTCCTACGGATTCTCGAAATCGCGACGGGGCATCGAGGTTTAAGAACCTGATTCCACTCCAAATATCCAAGCTAGCAGTCCTCCTTGTCATCCGAAGCATTGGAACATATTACATGAATTGAGCATGAGCTGGGAGATTACCCTCACCTTATGAGGATACCCCGTACCCTAGGCGCCACGATCCCTGCCAATCCTCACTCCAAGAGTCGGATAAAACTTTCCCTCTTGAATCTTATAGAGGAGACCGGCACAATTGTCAAATTAGAATTCACTATGAAATTTTTTATTGCATTTTTTCTTGATAAGGTCTACAAAGGTAAGAAAGATTTGTCAACCATTTCAAGATCCAATTAGTTGAAGAATTAAGAGAAGGGAGTGAAGCACCGCCAGCCAAAACGTACGACTCCCCACATGGGAGTCCAGTTGCCCGGCAACGTCAGCAACAGGTCATTTTACTCCTGTCAAAGGAGACGCTCTTCCTAATGGAATATGTCTCTGCCTTTATTGAAGGAATGGTTCTCGTCTTTCAGTGGCCCGCGATAGGGTACCTGTTATTGGGCGTGTTTATCGGCATCTGGCTCGGGGCGGTACCAGGAGTGGGCGGGTTTACGGGGTTGATCCCGCTCCTGCCATTTAACCCTCATATGAGATGGAAAGGAGTTTAGGATAATGAAAATCTTGATTCTAGGCGGAGCCGGTAAAATGGCTGAAGCGATTGAGCGAGACCTGTTGGATTCAGATCTGGACATGGAAGGCGCTGATGTATCTGAGATCGTCATTGCTGACATGAATCCCGAAGCATTAAAAACGCGAACGGCTGCGCTGCAATCCCCGAAGGTCTCCTCAGCAGTTATCGATGTAACGGACCATGATGCATTGGTACGCCTGATGAAAGGGAAGGACCTTGTTGTGAATGCCGCCCTGACACCGCTCACTCTCAGAGCACTAAAGGCTGCCCTAGAAGCCGGTGTCAATATTATTACCCTGGTTGACGTGGTGTTACCCACGGTCACCGCCGGCGGTGCTCCTTTAGACGATATAGGATTGCCGACGGAGGCGTTCCTAAATCAGCTTGATGAGGACTTCAGTGAAGCCGGGCTCACCGCGGTCATGGGTTTGGGGGCAGGGCCTGGGATATCAAGTATCACGGGTGGATACTTCGTTGACAAACTGGACTCCGTGGAATCCATTTACGTGTATTACGCGGGAACATCCCTTGCCAGGACGAGTAACCTTTTCCCGTTTAGCCCCGTAGGCATCATGAGAATATACACGTCGGAGCCTGTAGTGGTTAAGGATGGGAAGCTCATTCGAGTTCCCCGACAAAGCGGAAAGGAAGCAGTCCTTTTTCCGGAACCCATTGGACGGTGCGACGTATTCAGTGTATTGCATGAGGAACCCATCTCATTTTTCCGGTCATTTAAACACAAGGGATTAAGAAACGCCGCAACAAAAGCCGGCTGGGGTCCGGAGCTTGTGAGCAAACTCGAATTCCTTGACAGCCTGGGACTCTTGGATTTCGAGCCGAGGAAAGTCGGCGATGTTGAAGTGGTACCGGTTCAGGTCTTAGTATCAGGAGTCACCTTCGAAGAGGTTGAACCCCAAGACTACAGCTGTATGAAGCTTTCGATAAAAGGGGAGAAATCCGGGGAGAAGCTGGAGTATGTCGCCGAGGTTTTGAGCCATCCTTACAAGGGATTTGCAGGGTGGCAGGGGCCTACCGGCATTTCGGCTGCCATAGGAGTGCGCATGTTTTTGAGGGGAGACATCAATAGAAAGGGTGCATTTCCTCCGGAAGTCGGCGTTGATCCCGAGTTATTCTTTGCCGAGCTTGCCAAAAGAAGAATATATCTTTCATACAGCATCAAATATCATGTGTAAGTTACAACCAACCCTAAAAGGGTTAATAGGTTTAGATGATATTCCACCGAAAAGGCGACCCGGGAGTACCCCACCTATTCCCTGTCTGAAAAGTGGGCGACGCCCGATTTCTATGGTGCGAGCAAATACCTCTTGTACCATTCGAGGCGTAACTATCCTCAGATGAGGAGGCCTTCCGGAGTCATGGGGGATGCAACTTAGGCCAGTCGAGAGACCGGCGAGCGAATAGTCCAGGCGGTAGTGAGGGACCTGGTCCAACTCATGTTGCAAATCGTTAAATCCGAAACAAGGGCTTAGAGGTGAAAGATGGCTGTTCTGGCTGCAGTCCTACGGGACTTAGGATCGAAGAGGTTGAGATGGAAGGACCTCGATCTGACGAGATCCTTGTCCGCATGGTTGCATCTGGCATTTGCCATACGGACATCTCCATGATAGATACGCCTGACCGCACTCCCCTCCCCATTGTTCTCGGCCATGAAGGGGCCGGAATTGTAGAGGAAGTGGGAGAAGCAGTCATCGATCTGGAGCCTGGTGACCCCGTGGTCCTGTCCTACGGCTATTGCGGTGCCTGCTCCCATTGTGTTCAAGGCTCACCCTACCATTGCGATAACATGCATAGGCTGAATTTTGGGGGGTCGCGATTGGATGGCACCTCTCCTATAAGCCAGAAAGGAGAGGCTGTCCACGGCATGTTTTTCACTCAATCCTCCTTTGCCACTCATGCCGTAGCCCCTGCGAGATCGGCGGTCAAAGCACCCAGGGACATATCCCTCGACCTCGCGGCCCCCCTCGGCTGCGGCGTGCAAACTGGAGCCGGGACAGTGCTCAATATCTTTCAGGCGCCAGTCGGATCGAGTATTGCGGTGTTCGGGTCTGGATCGGTGGGGCTCTCTGCAATCATGGCTGCCAAAGTGGCAGGCTGCAGGGAGATCATTGCTGTTGATATCTTTGAAAACCGCCTCGAGCTGGCACGGGAACTTGGGGCCACCCATGGCATTAACCCGCAAAGGGAAAACCCCGTCGATCGAATCAGAGATATTACGGGTGGCGGCGTTGATTTTGCTTTCGACAATACGGGAAATGCAAAGGTGATTCAAGATGCCTTTGCGTCTCTTAAGATGAGGGGGCACTGTGGCCTTGCAGCGGGGTTCGGAGTCGAACTCAAATTGAACGCCTTTGAAATCCTCCTTGGAAAAAAGATTACAGGAGTAATTGAAGGTGAAAGCATCCCGAGGCTCTTCATTCCCCAGATGATCGAGCTTTACAGACAGGGACGTTTCCCCTTCGACCGTTTGATCACAGCCTATGATTTCGAAGACATCAACGGAGCTATCCGAGCCTCCAAAAAAGGTGATGTCGTAAAACCGGTCTTGATGTTTTAAGTTTTGTGTATCCGTGTCGCACCCAAAAAACCCAACTCTCTTGCTGCCTTTCCGAGATAATCGGAATCCCCGGCTTGGGATGAATCACGGGGAAGCATGATCGTATTCAAAAGACAATTTTATTTTGCATTTTTTCTTGACTTCAAAATGGATAAATGTTACGGAAAACTTCAGTTTCCATTAGGGTGATTTACCAATATGAAGTATGAACTATGAACAATGTATTCTTAGAAGGAGAAAGGAGGCGGCTATGTATCAAAAGAGATTAGGAAAGAGCTTAAGGTTTCTATTGTTAGTTATCTGCGTTACTGTCTTGATTTCTGGCGGTCTTTCACAGGCTTGGGCCAAGACATTCAAAATAGGGGCAATTTGCGCTTTAACAGGCCCGGCAGCAGCCTTTGGGATCGAAGTATGCGAGGGTAAGACCGCATGGGTGAATGCAAAGAACGCAGCCGGCGGGTTGAACGGGATGCAGGTGGAGCTAGTCAAATACGACACGGAAACCAACACCGTGACCGCA
>JAFDHO010000065.1 GCA_019308745.1 Deltaproteobacteria bacterium | reverse complement strand
GAAAAGTCCACATCAGGTCATGGATTGGAGGAATGAGCCCCTCCTCGTCCGTATCGTTGTTCATGGAGGGATGAGCTCCTGCTCGTCCATTGCGGTCATGCAGAAGCATGACCCTCCATAGCGATTCCATTATCCTGGAGGGACGGGTTCCACCCCGTCCATATCGTTGTTCATGGAGGGACGAGCCCCTGCTCCTGCTCGTCCATTGCGGTCATGCAGAAGCATGACCCCCCATTTGGGTTTAATTCAGAATGCGCGGTCTTCGCCCAGAATGACGGGGAGGAACCGCTCATTAGCATTCTTCCTGTAAGTCGGATTGGTCCAGCATGAGCAAACCGGAAGAGAAAAGCCAGAAAAAGCCCGACCACGACTCCGTCATGACCGAAAGGCGCTCCATGATCGAGCGGAGGAAGTTCTCCTACCATGCCCACATACCCGAGAGGAGGAGCGGTCGTGACCGGAGGGGCCAAGGAGACAGGGGGCAAGATCGTTCCCCGACTACATCATATTTTTTGTTTGACCCCCCATCTCCCTTTGATTAAATTCTCTTAACTCATCATGAGCGTCGTTAGCTTTCTCCAGAATCATTCATAAAGGGAGCTTTCCGCACATCTTTACATGAATCGGTGACCATATGATAGACGGGGGAAAGCCTTCCAGGTTGGCAATTGCAGGGGCCGGGGTTGCAGGGGCTTACGCCTACAGGCTTCTCAGGGATAGGGGATACCCCGCTGACCTCTATGATGTCAAGAAAAAGACAAGGTGCGGCATCAGCCCCTGTGCCTGGGGGACTTCCGGGGAATTCATTGATCTTGTGAAAGTGGCGGGTCTTGACCCCTCGCAATATATCCTGGAAAGGGTGGACCAGGTTGTCATTGACGGCATAAGATTCAAGATCGAGATGATCACAATTGACAAGCCCCGCTTTGTCCGGGACCTCCTTCAAGGTGCGGGAGTCTCTTACGGGCCGGTGGACTTGGAAGCCTATAGCAGGGTGATTGACGCGACCGGGGTGTCCAGGGCCCTATTGTCTCCCATCCGCGGGGACGTCTTTATGCCCTGCTTCCAGAGCCGTATCGAGACTCGTAGAGAATTGGAAGCCCGCATAATCTTGGGAGAAATCGGGTACGCATGGTGTTTTCCCCTGGGAGAAAACCACTACCACATTGGATGCGGAAGTCTCGTCAAGGACCCGCACGATGTCTTGAGATCCCTGGACTTGATGGGAGGACAATCTTCCAAGGGGGACACGACAATCTGTTCGTGCAGGGGCAGAATAAGGCTGACAGGGCCCCATCTCTCACTGCCTTTCGTTTCTGATCGTAGCGCGGATGGCATATGGGGAGTCGGTGAAGCCATCGGTTGCGTAGGGCCCATGGCAGGGGACGGGATAGTCCCGTCCATGAAGACCGTACGGATTCTCCTCAAGGAATGGGATGACCCCGAGGCTTACACAAGATCGATTCTCGAAGAGTTCCACTGGATGGAAGGGGAAAGAACCCTGGTGGATAAACTCAGGAATATGGAACAGCCCACTATAGCGAATGCACGGGTCCTGTTAGAGAATTCGAAAAGGATGGGCATGAGGATCGGTCTGAAGGAAGTTACCTCCCTCATGAACAACCTCAGAGTGAAGAGCCCCCCCTCATCGACAAGTTGGCGGGATTCGCTCCCCTTAAGAAGGGGGCAGACGGTATGGATAGCGAGCTGTAAGGGATCTTTGTCAACCTCTTTTCTATTGGAGACTGGATAGATGGACTTCTCTTTGAGCAAGGAACAGAAAGACATAAAGAAGGCGGCTGCCGAATTTGCACGGGGAGAGTTTCGCCCTGAAGTAGCCCAGGAGCACGAATTCAACCACCGTTTTCCAAGGGATCTCTACAAGCGAGCAGGAGAACTCGGTTTCATAGGCCTCGATTATCCGGAGGAGATCGGAGGCGGCGGTCTGGGTGTGATTGAAAACATCCTCGTGGTGGAGGAGTTCTGCAAGGCCGACTCGGGGATAGGCATGGCCATACATCTTGGGTTTCTCCCCGCAAAGATTGTGAAGGTCATCGGCACCCCGGAACAACAGGAGAAATTCCTAGGCCCCATAGTGAAGGGGGACTGGATTTCAGCGGTCTCATTCACAGAGCCGAACCACGGCAGTGACCTCACCAGGATGGAAACGACCCTGGAGGAGAGGGAAGACGGCCTTATCCTCAATGGCACAAAGATCTTCACCACGAACGCTGCCTATGCGGACTTCTTCATCGTCCTGGCCCAGGAGGACCACGATGCTTCGCCGGGCCATGGTATGACGACCGTCCTCGTGGAGAGGGATCCCTCCCAATGGCTGGGAGGCAAACTGGAGATCAACGAAATCCCTGATAAAATGGGGATAAGGATGACCTCCAGCGGTGAGCTCGTCTTTAAGGACCTGAAGGTCCCCAGGGAAAACATCCTGGGAGAAAGGGGCCGAGGGCTCAAGAACGTGCTCGAGTTCCTGGACGAAAGCCGTGTCGAGATAGCGGCCCAGGCCCTCGGAAATGCGGAAGGGGCGTTCCTCAAGGCCCTTGACCACGCCAGAAAGAGAGAGCAGTTCCAAAAGCCCATCATATCCTTCCAGGCCATTGGTCACAAACTCGCACGGACCTGGAGCCAGATCCAATCCCTGAAGTGGCTCACCTACCATGCTGCCTGGCTCTGCGACCAGGGAGGGGGGAAAGACTCTGAGACCGTGCCCCTGTTCACCTCAATAGTAAAACACCACGTACCCGAGACCGCAAAGCAGATCATCGATGAAACCATTACCGTATTCGGGGGTTACGGGTACTTCCTCGAGCAGGAGGTGGAGAGGCGTTATCGGGATAACCGGATCGCGGAGATATACGAGGGTACGGTAGAGGTCCAATTGAACAACATAGTTAGGATACTGAGGAAACTGACCCTCGATTTCATTGATTCTGTCCTCCTGTAGGCAGCACGGACGTAATGGACGGGCATGGACAAGCAGGAGCTCGTCCCTCCAGGAACAAACAATGCTCCCCTTTGGATACGGACAGGATACGTTCCCTCCTTCGCCACTGGCAGAAAGCTGCGGCGGATTTGGCCTTGATCAAAAGATGTAACTATAGTATATTGTTCAAACTTTTACAAAAGCTCGGGTTTGCCCCTGAGATGGAAAGGACAATGAAGGCTTTTTCCCATGTGCTTTCGACCCAGCACGTGGGCAGCAACGGCGCATAGGGAAGTCCCAGCATGAGGCCAATAACCTTGAGGACGATTTTGATTTAATCATTTGGCCCTTGTGACCCAGCATGATGCCCTGCGAAAAAGCCTGCCCTGAAAGACAACCCATCTGAACGGTAAAGCGATGATCCTGGCCCTCGTCCAGAACATAACCCTGCTCCTGGCCTTTGGCCTCATATACGGTTTCCTGGTCAGGGTCCGTACCAAAGGGCACGTGGTCCGCGACAAGGTCATTGCGGGATTCGTCTTCGGCGGAATCACCCTCGGAGGCATGTTGCTCCCTTACCAGTATTCTCCGGGAGTGATCTTCGACGGCAGGTCTATCGTCCTTGCCATGGCCGGACTCTTCGGTGGATGGATGCCTGCCTCTATCGCCTCAGCCCTGGCAGCCCTCTATCGCTTGTATCTCGGGGGAACAGGTGCTTTGACAGGCGTCGGCGTGATCTTTACATCAGCAGCCTTAGGCGTTCTGTTTCACATGCGCATAAGAGGTCGCGTCCACGCATTGAGAACGGCCACCCTCTGTTCCCTGGGATTCATCGTACATGTTGCCATGTTGATCTGGATGTTCGCCATGCCCTGGCCCCTCCCCCTTGAGATCCTCGAAAGGATCTGGGCACCTGTGATTGTGATCTTTCCCCTTGGCACCCTATTCATGGGACTGCTCCTGGGAGACCAGGAAAGGAGGTTGTTTGCCGAGGGCAAATTGAGGGAGAGCGAAGAGAAATTCAGAAAGGCGATTCAAAACACGCCCGTGTGGGTGGTGATCAGCACCCTGGATGAGGGGAGGGTTCTCGAGGTCAACGATGCCTTCCTCAAGATGACCGGGTTCGCGAAGGAGGAGGTCCTTGGTCGTACCGCCAGGGAGCTCAATATCTGGAATAAATGCGAGGACAGAGAGGAGTTTGCCTCCCGTCTCAGGCAAGAGGGTTTTGTGCGTGATATGGACGCACAGTTATGCACCAAGACCGGGACTCCTATCGCTGCCTCTATTAACGCCGAGCTGTTCGAGTTGGCCGGTGAGAAAGTCATCATTTCCCTTGTTCAGGACATGACAGAGCACAACCGCTTGGAAGAGCAACTGAGGCAGGCCCAGAAAATGGAGGCCATCGGGAGGCTTGCAGGAGGAGTTGCACATGACTTCAACAACCTCCTTACCACTATCATCGGTAATGCCCAGCTCGCCTTGATGGAGACCGCCAAAGGCACTCCCGTATACGTCCAGATACAAGAAATAATAAAGGCCGGCGAAAAGGCCGCAGCCCTGACTCGGCAGCTCTTGACCTTCAGCCGCAGAGAGGTCGTTCAGCCTCGTGCCCTGGACCTCGGGGAGATCGTCAGGGATGAAGAAAGGATGCTCAGGCGTATCGTCAGGGAAGACATCCAATTCCAGGCCCTATTGGAGTCCGACCTATGGAAGGTGAAGATTGACCCGGGCCAGATAAACCAGGTCATCATGAATCTGGTGGTCAACGCGAGCGATGCCATGCCCGGGGGAGGAAAGCTGACCATCGAGGTGACGAACGTCATGCTTGATAGTGCCTATTTCAATGCCCACGGACTGCGCAACGGGTCCGGCCCTTACGTCATGCTGGCAGTGACTGACACGGGGACAGGTATGGACGAGGAGACATTGTCCCGCATGTTCGAACCCTTTTTCACCACCAAGGAAAAAGGCGAAGGCACTGGACTCGGGCTTTCCACCGTGTACGGCATAATGAAGCAGAACAGGGGCTATGTGTGGGCCTATTCAGAGCCTGGCAAGGGGACTACCATGAAATGCTATTTCCCGGCCATGGTTGAGGAAGAGAAAAGGCCGCCTGAAAAGACATTGCCTCAAGGACGCTTGGCAGGATCCGAAACAATCTTGATTGCAGAAGATAACGATGCACTCCGAAGGACCGCATCAAAGGCCCTGAGAAGCTACGGATACAAGGTCCTCAAATCAAAGAATGGAGATGAAACACTCCGAATAAGCAGGGAATTCAAGGGGCCCATCCACCTGCTTCTTACCGATGTTATCATGCCTGGCATGAGCGGGAAGGACCTGGCTGGGAATATTCAAGCAGAGAGGTCCGAGATCAAAGTCCTTTATATGTCAGGGTACACGGACAATACCATTACCACGCACGGGGTCCTAGAGCCAGGCACAAACTTCATTCAAAAACCGTTTACACCGGAATCCCTTGCCGGAAAGGTCAGAGAAGTCCTGGACAAGTAGTTGGAGGGACGGGTTCCATCCCGTCCGCATCCCATTGTTTTCGGAGGGACGACCTCCGTGTCGTCCGTGCGGGCATGCAGGAGCATGCCCCTCCATTTCGTTTCCCCCACCTCGGAGGGACGAGCTACCGCTCGTCCGCATTCGTTTTTCCCTGGAGGGACGACCTCCTGGTCGTCCGCATGACCCTCCATAAGCATCCGCCTCTCAAGGTCTTGCCAGGAAAGTCCTCGGGTCCAAAAGCAGGGAAACCCCCTTTGAAGACCCGCACTCCTTGTCCTTGAGAAGCCTCAGAAACACACCATCTTCTTCCGGTTGCAGCTGTAGGATAATGCTGAAAAGATCGTCAACATTGTGGCATGGATACGGGACCCCTCTTTCGTTGACCTCTTGGATATGGCGGTGGGAAAGAGCCGAAAACCATATTCCGGTCCGGAACTCTGCCGCCAGCTCCTTCAGACCCTCAAAGGTCTCCCTGCCCGTAGCCTCGAAGTCGATGCCGTCCAGGACCAGGGTGTGCGGATCAAAACCGGCCCTTTCCACGAGGTTCCGGAGGTTCCCTCTCAATCGTTCCACATCAAAACTGTGCTTCAGGTAGGCAAGGATCATCCTGTTCCCCTCCACAGCCTGTCTCACCTCTGCCTCCTCCCCTATGCCCATGGCACGGGCCAGGTCGGAGAAGATGACGTCATAATAGGAATTGATCTTTTCCGGGGTATCATCCAGGGATATGTGTACGAGTTTCTGGTTGCGGAAAAGGGTGTCAAAGGCAAAATGTATCAGGCAGGCCGTCTTCCCAACCCCTGCCCTTGCGATGATGACGCCCATCTCGCCCGCACCCAATCCTTTTTCTTGAGAACCTTCAAGGATCCTCAAGGGACTTACTTTCTTGAACTCTTCTATCACGTCATACCCCCTTTTTCCGTTTGTTGAAATTGGCGGGATGAGGTCTCCCTCGCCCATATTCGGTCATGCCTGGAGGGATGGGTTCCACCCCGTCCGCATTCGGTCATCCTGGAGGGACAAGTTCCCGCTCGTCCACACCCAGTCATGCGTTGGAGGGATGAGCTCCGTGTCGTCCATATCCGGTCATGCAGGAGCATGACCCTCCAAAATCGTTCACACCAAGGAACAAACTTTGGACCCTAACCCGCCTTCCTTTGTTGGAGATTCTTTTTCAGCTTTTCAGCTATCTCAGCAGGCACTTTTGCGTAACGGGAAAACTCCATGGTGAACTCGGCTTTGCCCTGGGTCAAGGACCTCAGCGTCGTTGCGTAACCGAACATTTCAGCCAAGGGGACTTCGGCCTCGATTGTCGTGAACACTCCATCCTCCGCTGAACTCATTATCATGCCCCTTCGCTGGTTAATGGAGCCCATGACATTTCCCTGGTATTCAGAAGGGCACTCCACGGAAAGCTTCATGATGGGCTCGAGAATAACGGGCCTGGCCTTCATGTAGGACTGCTTGAAGGCCCCTATGGCTGCTTGCACAAAGGCCCTCTCAGAAGAGTCAACGGCGTGGAAACTTCCGTCGTTTACCGTCACCCTGAAGCCCAGAATCGGGAAGCCGGTCACCATCCCCTTCTCCAGGCATGACCTGAAGCCCTTGTCCACAGCAGGAATAAACTCAGACGGAATGACTCCGCCCTTCACTGCGTTGACAAATTCGTAGGTCCCGTCCTTGGTGGGTTCCATGAAACCGGCAACGCGGCCGTATTGACCCGCTCCCCCGGTCTGTTTCTTGTGGGTATAGTCGAAATCAGCCCTCTGGGATATGGCTTCCCGATAGGCTACCTGGGGTTGCCCCGTGGTCACCTGGGCATCGAATTCCCTCTTCATCCTCTCGACGTAGATCTCGAGGTGCAGTTCCCCCATGCCGGAGATAATGGTTTCACCGGACTCGGGATCTACATTGGTCCTGAAGGTAGGATCCTCTCTCACGAACCTGCCGAGGGCCTTCGCCATCTTTGCACTGGACTTGGTGTCAGCAGGTGTGACAGAGAGCGAAATTACAGGCTCAGGCACGAACATGGAAGACATGGCGTAGGCAAGACGGCCGTCCGTAAAGGTATCTCCTGAAAAGCAGTCCACGCCAAAGAGGGCCACGATATCCCCCGCACTGGCGCCGGAGATTTCCTCCATCTCGTCCGCGTGCATCCTCACCAGCCTTCCCACCTTGAGCTTTTTCCTCGTTCTCGTATTGACGATGTCATCCCCCTTGCCCAGGGACCCCTGGTAGATCCTGAGGTATGTCAACTGCCCGTAAGGTGTCACCTCCAGTTTGAAGGCCAGGGCTACAAGGGGGGCACCGGGGCTGGGGTTGATTTCCACGGGCCTTTCGTCCTGTTCCAGGTCCACTGCCTCGTTCCTGACCTCGTCCGGCGAAGGGAGGTAAAAGTTTATTCCGTCGAGCAGGCGCTGAACCCCTATATTCTTATAGGCAGATCCCAACAATACGGGAGTCATCTCCCTGGAAAGGGTTCCCCTTCTCACTGCCTCATAGATCAAATCCTCGCTCACCCTTTCCTCAAAAATGGCCTCCATGAGGTCATCTGAAAACATGGAGGCCGTATCCAGCAATTCCTCCCTCTTTCTGTTCGCCTCTTCCAAGAGATGGGGCGGGATATCTTCCACCTCCACGTGGCTCCCAAAGGGGCCTCTAAAGTACACGGCCTTCATTTCCACGAGATCAATCACACCCTCCAATCGGTCCTCCAGACCGATAGGTATCTGCATCAACACCGGATTGTGGTTCAACCTCTCCTTGAGTTGCTCCACAACCCGATAGGGGTCTGCGCCTGCCCTGTCGCACTTATTTATGAAGGCCACCCTTGGAACCCTGTAACGGTTCATTTGCCTGTCCACGGTAATGGACTGGGATTGAACCCCTCCCACTGCGCAAAGGACCAGGATGGACCCGTCAAGGACCCTCAGGGCCCGCTCCACCTCTATGGTGAAGTCCACGTGACCCGGGGTGTCGATGATGTTGATCCTGTGTCCCTTCCATTCGCAATGGGTTGCTGCCGAAGATATGGTGATCCCCCTCTCCTTCTCCAATTCCATGGAGTCCATCTTGGCACCGACCCCGTCCTTACCCTTCACCTCGTGGACTGCAACTATCCTCTTTGTATAATAGAGGATCCTTTCGGTCAGGGTCGTCTTTCCCGAATCGATATGGGCGCTGATTCCTATGTTTCGTAGTTTCTTGATATCCTCAACCATGTATCTTAATCCTTGAGATCCCCCTGGAAAGGAGCTTTTGCATAGGTTTCTCTTCTTCTTCCTTATTGGAACGAAAAAAGAGGGCCGGACTTCTTGGCCCTCCTCTTAGATGTCCCTTTTGTCATCCAAGGATTATAGCTATTGATTCACAAATGTCAAGGCTATACGATCCTGCATTGGAGGGATGAGCTCCTGCTCGTCCGTAAACGGTGATTTATGGAGGGACGAGCTCCCGCTCGTCTGTTTCGGGCATGCATTGGAGGGATGAGTCCGTACGGTCATGCAGGAGCATGACCCTCCACATCGTCCGTCACTCTCCATTACTTATCCAGAACCTCCCTGACCCTCCGAGCCAACTCCCCTGGTGAGAAAGGTTTTTGCAAATAATCCACACCAGAACCAAGTACCATGCGTTGCGATATTACCTTTCCGGTATATCCGGACATGTAAAGCACCTTCATCTTTGGACGCTCCCGGCCGAGCTTCTCCATCACTTCAACACCACTCATCTTGGGCATCACAACATCGGTCAACAACAGGTCAATGGACCCCTGATACTCCCGGCTTATCTTCACCGCCTCCTCACCATCAGATGCCTCCAGGACCGTGTAGCCCAGCTTTCCTAATCCCTTGCTCACCAGTTTCCGCACATTATCGCTATCCTCTACCAGAAGCACGGTCTCTGACCCTTGAAATTGGTCTCCCGCCCACTCATGCCTTCTTTCCCGGTACGCTTCATCTCCTTCCACGGCGGGCATGTAAACCTTGAAGGTAGTACCTTGCCCAGGTTCGCTGTAAACCCAAATAAATCCTCCGCTCTGCTTGACGATACCATAAACCGTGGAAAGCCCCAAGCCTGTCCCTACTCCCTTCTCCTTGGTCGTGAAAAAGGGTTCGAATACCTTAGAGATGGTTTCCTTATCCATACCTACTCCAGTATCAGTCACGGAGAGCATAACATAGGGTCCTGTTTCTCCCTCCACCGAGTGCCGGCTAAAGTAATCCTTGTCAATTTCCATTGTGGCTGTTTCGATGATGAGTTTTCCGCCCCGGGGCATGGCGTCCGTGGCATTCACCACCAGATTTATTACTACCTGCTCGATCTGCGTTGGATCAACCTTCACCGGTTCCAGTTCTGGTCCCAATATCAATTCAAACTCAATATCCTCTCTCATAACCCGCCTTAGCAATGTCTTCATATCTGCCAACACGCTGTTCAAATCCAGGACCTCGGGCCTAAGCACCTGTTTGCGGCTGAAGGCCAGGAGTTGCCTGGCAAGAGAAGCAGCGCTTTCACCCGCCTTTCGGATATCTGTCAGCATCTCCCGCAGGGGATTACCCTTCGGGATTTCATCCATGGCAAGGTGAACATTGCCGATAACGGTTGTCATCAGGTTATTGAAATCATGGGCCACTCCGCCTGCCAGCGTGCCGACCGCCTCCATTTTCTGTGCCTGCCTGAATTCTTCTTCCAGGCGGTTGTGCTCAGTCATGTCCTGGATAAGGGAAATTACCACCTCTTCTCCCTCCAGCTCGATCAGCTCGGCATTGATAACCGCCTCCACAACATTACCCGTCTTGTCACGCAGTTTTCCCTCAAAATTACGCACCGAGCCCTCTTCCCTGAGCATGGTGACAAACCGCTTGAGATCTTCAGGGTCATCCCAGATGCCGAGTTCTTTGATAGTACGGCCAATGGCCTCTTCTCTCTTGAAGCCGGTCATTTTGAGGGATGCCTCATTTACCTCCAGCAATCTCCCCTCATCCAACGTGCTCAGTATCACCCATACAGGGGCATTATGGACAACCTTTCTGAACTTCTCTTCGCTCTTACGCAGTTTTTCATCAGAAGCCCTCAGGGCCTTTTCCCTGCGTCTCCTCTCTTCTATTTCCTCCTTTAATTGCTGGGTGGCGGCGGAGAGTTCTCCGGTTCGCCTCTCCACTTCCTTCTGGAGATGGTAGTTGAAATTCCTCAGCTTTTCATCCGCCTCCCTCAAATGGTCCATCATCTCATTGAGGGCAGAGCCAAGTTCGCCAATCTCGTCTCTGGTTCTTATCTCAATCCTCCTGTTTACGGACGTTCCCTGTTTCCTGATTTCCCGAATCAGGGAGACCAAGCTCCCCAGGGGCCGTGTTACCCAAACTGATTGGGCAATGATAAGAAAAATCACGGCCAGAAGGAGGATAACAAGGGCTACCAGAGCCGAATTGCGTATGACATCGCCTACCTTGCCATCAACGATCGTGGCAGGAAACCCGAGCCTTACTGCTGCGACATGCTCACCATTGGGGCCCAACACGGGGATGTGGGCTTCATAATGTTCTTCCGCTTGGTATTTATAGATTCCTGTGCTTCTTTTGCCGCTCCTTATTGAGTGGATGATAGCAGGATCAATCACCATTTTTCCCTGTCGAGCCGTGTCACTGTGAAATAATATGCGGCCGTCAAGACCTACTACCATAGCATGACAGATATACTCATGCCCGGCAACTATGTCTTTCAGCCCTTTCTGAAAGCCTACGACGTCCTCAAGAGGTATGCCCAATTCCAATATCTCGTTCAACTGGTGGGCTAAATGATCCGCTATCACCATCGTCTCTGATTGAAGGGCATTGGCATACACCTCCTTGAACTCCCTGTTCCAAATAAAGGTACTCGCCCCTACAGCTAGGGAAGGGATGAGAATTGCAATAATTATGATCTTGGAGCGAATGGAAACCCTCATTCTTCCTTCTCCCAGGCGAATTGAGTGACTACCTGGACCGCCAGAAGCAGACTGCTCTCTATCTTGATGCCGAGTTTCCTGGCCCTGGCCAGGCTGATCACCGGTTCTCCCTTTACGGTGGGCTCCATGGCGTAGCTGGAAGGGCTCCTGCCCTCCGCAAGGATCCCCCTGGCAATTCTACCTGCTACCAGTCCTTGCTCATACCCTGACACAGTCACCGTGCACAGGGTCCCGTAAGAAATACGATCTCTCCAGAAGCTGAAATCCGGAAGCCTGCTGTTCTCGGCCGTCCAACGCAATACCTTTCTATAGGGCACATTGTTGCCCTTCTTATCTTTGTAGGTAAAGATGCCCAGGAGGGCAATGGCGTCAACCTTGGCCTGATAGTCCTTCATCCTTTGCTTGTACTCTTCAAAGGTACGTATCACGTCCCAACTGACAATCTCCATCCCTGTTGGGAGTCGGTCCAATTTTTGCCTCATCCTTTTTAGGACCCCCTCCCAGGTCTTACCCGTGTCAACGATCACGGCGATCTTCTTCACCCCAGGGACGATCCTCTTCAGCAACCTCACTGATGGGATAAAGTGCTCTTCTTCCAGCACGCCCGTGATGTTGCTACTCCCAAAAAAGCCATATTCCCTAGGATTTCCGTTTACCCCGCTGAACACGAAGGGAATATCCTTATTGATATAGTGGCTTGTTACGTATTCCTGGGCATAGTCGTCTGTGGTGTAGACCAGATCCGGTCTCCAGGTCTCAATCAACCGCCTGGCCTCTCTCCCGGCCTTGTCCATCCATTCCTTTGAATTCCTCCTCTTGGTGTCCATCTGAAAGACCCTGTACTCCACATCCAGGTCCCGCAAGGCATACTTGAATCCATTGAACTGGTCATCTGTCCACTTCCATGGAGAATGATAGCTCATGATATGGAGGACCTTCCATTTTTTCCGAAGGGGTGAGACACCATTCGATCCCTCGGTCTCGCAAGGAGACATGAGAAAAATAATGGCGAGAGGGATTAACAAGATGGAAAGGGCGGTTTTGATGGCTTTGCTTTTTTCAGCATTTTCCATGACTTACCTCCATTGGCGTGGTTGAGGGTTTAGCTCACGGGTATTTCCTCAGGCGTGTCATTTCCAGGGTATCGTTTTCGGAGAAAGAGTTGTAAAACAAGGAAGTACTGTTACAAAGTTGCCATACCTTCGTCGTTTTCCTCTTAAATCCTACCCTGGCTTTTGATCTCAGCCTTTTGGGGCAGGTCAATCCTGGTAATCAGAATATGCTGGTTCTTGATGTATATTTTACAAAAATAAGGTCTATTAATCAAGATTAGACACCCTTAGAAAACCGAGCCAAGAAGGATGGCGACTACAAGTCGCTCCTACTCCGGCATCGTCTCAAGGCCGGAGGATTTTTGGCACGTATGACGCGGATTGCAGGGATGGGGTTGTCCGTTTTGGCAATCAAGGTGCTTTGATTGCCAAAACCGCCCATAACCCTGAACCTTGAACCTCAAACCTCAATCGCAAGCGGGAGCTTGCTCCTACACGGATTACAACCCATCGTCAACCTCGTAGGTCGACTCAAAGCAATCACCCTTCTCCGTCATCCTCCAGCTTGAGCGAAGGGTCCAAGCCCCTCAGAGTTTGTATTAACACCCTGAATTCCGGGTCTCATCGCGGATTCGCCCGGAATGACCCAGAGGGGGCACTCCCGTCCCTAACACGCAACGACGGGGGCCGCATTCCGTCATCCTAGGAGGGACGGGTTCCACCCCGTCCATTGTCTTATCCCTGGAGGGGCGAGCTCCTGTGAGTCCGCATTCGGTCATTCAGAAGCATGGCCCTCCAGTTCGTCCGCACTGGGACCACAGGTATGGAAATCTGTAAATGTATATCGGAGCTTTACAAGAAATTGGCTGACAGGTAGAATGTTAAAAGGAAAATCAAATTGTGTAGGATCCCGAAAAGCCCTACAGCATGAGGCCATATTTAAATGGAAGAAACAGATGACCCTGACCATAAGAGTCAAGATAATTCTAATTTGCGTCGCGATCGTGTTTATTGCTGTTGGGGGAAGCACAACTTTCGACAGCATTTTCTTCGTAAGGCAGTACTCCCGGGCCCTGGAGTCAGGGGCCTTTGCAATAGGGAGTGAACTGGTGTCTCAACTAGACAGGCTGTTACGCTTGAAGATCCCACTTGATAACCTTGTTGGGTTTGACGAGCAGTGCCGTGACCTGGTTGCCAAATACGGGGACCTTTCCTACGCAATGGTTATAGACCTCACCGGCAAAATACTATTTCACAACGATTCTTCGATGCGGGGCAAGATGTTGTCGGATCCTAATCTCTTGAGCGCCATTAGAAGTGGCAAGAATGTTTCACAGACCTATTTTGGGGGCGGAGAACCATCTCATGACTTTGTCATTCCGGTCTTCGGGCTCCAGGGTGAACACCTTGCTGCCGTGAGAATCGGTTTTCCTTTTGCGCTCATTTCCGAAAAAACAAAGAGCATGGTGTGTGTCTCTGTCAGCCTGGGGTTACTCTCTCTTGGCATTGGAATCATTTTGTTGGCCATCGCCTTGAAGATTTGGGTCACCAATCCGCTTTCCAAGCTGGTTTCGGCGATTCAGGATGTCAGGGAAAAGGGCGCGGACTCGGCCCCGCTTGTCCAAATAGATACAAAGGACGAACTCGGCCAACTGGCCTCCCATTTTGGCGAAATGATACTGGAGATAAGAGAATCCCACGACAGGCTAAGAAATCATGCCCAACTATTGGAAGCAAAGGTCAAAGAGCGCACGGCTGATCTGAAAGCCGCTAACACGCGACTCGTGCAAGATATTGTAAAGCGGAGAGAGATTGAGAAGGAGTTAAGAGAGTCCCGCCAACAATTGAGCGATCTTTCGGCTTACCTCCAGTCAGCCATAGAGCAGGAAAGGGCCAACATTGCTCGCGAGATCCATGACGACCTGGGCCAGAACTTGACTGCTTTGACGCTGGATATTTCGTGGTTAAGAAAAAGACTACCTGAAGACCAGAGTGCCCTGATCGAGAAGATGAATTCGATGTCAAAGGTCATCAAAGCCTCACTCCAAACAGTGAAGAGACTCTCCATGGGCCTCAGGCCAAGAATATTGGATGACCTCGGACTCACAGCGGCGGCTGAGTGGATGGTCGGAGAATTCCAAAAGCGCACCGGAATAACGTGTCATACAGACATTGACATAGAAGATTCAGTCCTGGATCAAGAGCGGTCCAATGCCCTTTTCCGTATCCTCCAGGAAGCCCTAACCAATATTGCCCGCCATGCCGCTGCCACGGAGGCCGAAATCATCCTCAAGAAGGATCATGGGCACGTCATCCTACAGGTTATCGACAACGGAAAGGGGATCAAGCAAAGTGAGATCTCAGGGCCCAAATCATTCGGCCTGATGGGGATGCGTGAGCGGGTCCGAATACTGAATGGGGAGGTGAAGATCCGTGGCGTTGAAAACTGGGGAACCACGATCAGGGTGACTATTCCTCTTCAACATGACCCGCGATAACCGAATAACCCTTGTTTGTAAGAGCAATGGGTTCCAAAAAGAATCGATGGAAATCAATTGTTGTTTGGATAGACGAATACGGACGGGGTGGACCCCGTCCCTTCAAGATGACAATAACGATTTGGAGGGTCGTGCTCCCGCACGACCGAATTGGACGACCAGGAAGTCATCCCTCCAAGATAATGGAAACGACGTAGAGGGGCATGGTTCCCCATGACCGAAAGGTTCAGGACGGTCTCCAGCAGACCGGTGAAAATCAAGGCCATGAGGGGAAACCAACTACCTGAGAAGGAGGCTTCGGGTGATAAGGATACTCATTGCCGATGACCATGCCATTGTTCGAGAAGGCTTGAAACAGATCATAAGTGATGACCCGGAGATGGTCGTCAGTGCTGAAGCCAGTACGGGTTCCCAGGCACTGGACCGGCTATCCAAAGGGGCTTACGATGTGGTTATACTAGACGTTTCCATGCCCGGGGGCAGCGGGTTGGAGGTGCTGAAACAAATAAGAAGGACATGGCCGGAACTTCCCGTAATAATATTGACGATGTACCCAGAAGAACATTACGCCATCAGGGCATTGAAGGCCGGGGCTTCAGGGTATCTAACAAAGGAAAATGCACCGGAAGAGCTGGTCGCGGCCATAAAAAAGGCGGCACAAGGAGGCAAATACGTCAGTGCTTCCCTGGCTGAAAAGCTGGCCTCCTATCTGGAAGCAGACACAAGAAAGCCTCTGCACGAGAGGCTTTCAGACCGCGAGTATGAGGTCATGTGCATGATTGGCAGGGGAAGAACTTCCACGCAAATAGCGAGAGAGCTCAATCTGAGCGTCAAAAC
The DNA here is from genome assembly GCA_019308745.1 of Deltaproteobacteria bacterium. GTDB lineage: Bacteria > Desulfobacterota > DSM-4660 > Desulfatiglandales > HGW-15 > JAFDHO01. The sequence goes on along the minus strand of JAFDHO010000065.1, from coordinate 4,893 downwards.
CATCAGCACCTACCGCTCCCGTATCCTTGAGAAGATGGGCATGGAAAACAATGCGGAGATAATTAGATACGCCGTAAAAAACTGTCTTGTGGATTAGGTGGCCCCTCATCTACCCTTCCATTTCCTTTTTTCCCCAAGAATTCCTTTCTGTTTACCTCCTGTCAGTTGGCTTGTAAGACAAATGCTGACAAGCCGACAAGACAACTTCTTACAGGAAAAACGGACATGGCCTGATACCACCACACCCGCCAATGCGTTATGATTGCGAGCAAAAGGTGGGGGAATAGGCGGCCATGCAAGGAGCAGAGGCAGGCAGCGTGTCCCAGGGTTTATGAACAGGGGAGGGAGAGAACACCCGATGACTAGAATTGAAACTCTAATTGAACGAGACCCCCGGTTGGTCGGATCAGAACGTGAGCGCAGGGACCCTTTGGAGCTTTTGTATAGGGTGTGGTCGACCTTAGGGCAGTCTTTTGATGTAAAGCAGATATGCGAAAAGATTCTGGGGTCCCTTTTCTGTGGCCTGAATAGGATTGATTGTGGGCATATTCTATTGGGTGATCCCAAAAGCGGCAAGCTCAAAGAAATAGTACAGCGCAGAAAAAATGGATGGGGAAAGCTGAAAACGACTTATAGTAGAACAATAGTAAATCGAGTCTTCAAAGAAGGCACCTCTGTAATCCTGCCTGAAATCGGCCCGGAAGAGGGGAAGCATCCTTCAGACAGCATTGAAAAAATGGCTGTTAAGTCCCTTATGTGCGCTCCTTTAATCGGCAGGCTGGGGCCAATGGGTGTGATCTATGTGCACTCGACTCACAATGGGCAGAGGTTTCGGAAAGGCGATCTTTTTCTCTTAGAAGCTCTGTGCACACCGGCGGCCCTGGCGATTGAGAATGCATTGCTCTATTTGAAAAACCGGCAAGCAAAGCAGGCCGTACAAAAGACCCGTGAGACCTTGAAAATAGAGGTTCGAAAGCGTACGGCAGAGCTTTTGGCGGCTAACCGCAAGCTTCACGAGCTCTCAATTACCGACGGGCTAACTGGCCTGTACAATTACCGACATTTTGTTAAGGCGTTAGAGGCGGAGTATGCCCGTGCTATTCGTTACAAGCATAGCGTTTCCTTGCTACTGCTCGATGTAGATGATTTCAAGGATATTAATGATAACTTCGGGCATCAATTCGGTGACTTTGTTCTTAGGAACACTGCGCTGCTTATCAAGGGCAGTGTACGCAACACGGATCTGGTAGCTCGCTGCGGCGGGGATGAGATAGCAATTATCCTCCTTGAGGCAGACAATGAAAGTGCCTTTGAAATATCTGAAAACTTAAGGGAAAAAGTTCAAAGGCACTCTTTTCGCTCCCAGGGCAAAGACCTTAAGGTAACCGTCAGCCTTGGGGTTGCTACTGCCCCTCAAAAAGGTTTTAAGGACTGGGAAAGCCTCCTCAGAGCCGCGGACCAGGCCATGTACCGGGCAAAAAAGGCAGGGAAAAATCAAGTAGTCGTCTTCAGACCTGACGGACTGACTAAGAGGGGGGTCCTACCGGCAGGCATTAAACGCTCCCTTTTCAAAGCCAGATTGCAAAAGGAAAGCGTTACATGCCGGCCTACCCGAAGACACGGAGAATTGCAGATAGCCATGGAACAGGAAAAAAGGAGAAGATCGAGACTGGATTTTAGGCTTAAAGTTATACTGGAGGGGCGGACAAAACAGGGCGAAATAGGTGAGATTCTTGATTTTAGCCCCCATGGAGCGTTTATTCACCTTCCCGATCCTTCACGACTCAAGAAAAATGATGCACTCAAATTGGTGATGAAGCTCCCGCCCGAGGAAAAGACCCTTCGCATCAAGGCAAGGGTGGTCTTCGTCACAGGCAAGGGAATCGGTGTTGAATTCAAGGACGTCTCGCCCCATGATGCTGTTGAACTGGATTACTGCTTTGAGGTATTCAAAGGCACCCTGCCACTGTACGAGGCTTAGAAAAATCAAGGTGTCACCCAAAACCAACCGCTGATTTTGCGAGACACACTTTGCGCCTCCTTGTTGTGATTTGTTATTATGATCCAGAGAAATCCCTCAAGGGATGCACCAAATTCCTGAGAAAGATCCACCATGCCCAAGAATATCCAAGGAAAATCTTATACGGACAGCCAAGCCCTTCAAGGAGTTCAGGTAAAGGGTCCAAGGATATCTGACAGTGCCCCTATGCAAGATGAGGTCGTCAAGCTAAATATCGACATAGAGTGCTCCAGGGATTTTGTAGAGAAACTCCTCCGTGAATATACCCTCACGGTAAAAAGTGCGTCTCCCCATGAAAGGCAATTGGAACTTTCCTATTCCTCTGCCCGAAAAAGGAACATGTTGGTTCCTGATAGAGGGAATCTCTTAAACGGCCAAAGCCAACTAAAGGAACCATCAGCAACCACAAGGAAGCGACAAAGATGGGTAAGAGGGATTCTCCTTAGCATACAACTGGTAATTCTAGTTTTTGCGGGAGCATTTGTAGGCAGGGATTACCTTACGAGGAATGAAAAAGGGCTTTCCTCTCTCACAAAATACAATTCTACTGCCAGGATGAACCAGGCTTACAGGACTATCCTTTCTCAAAATCTCAATATTCTCCTGACAAGACTGGATCAGTTGACCTCAATCCCACGTATGAGAGAGGCATTCCCGGAAATAACATCCTTGCCTGATATTGTGAGGACTAAAAGGGGCCCGAAACCTTTTGCCCGGGCAAAGGCTGCCATTGAATATATATGGAGGGTAAAGGAGCTCTTTGACAGATGGGTGAAGAGATCTCAGGATTTTCCTCCTGGACTGAAACCGACCCAGGAGGACATTTCCCATTTTCTCTCCCAGTGGAGGAAGACAAGAGTGTTGCTTGACCGCATAGAATCCGCAAAGGAGCAGCCAGAAAGGCATTGAGTGATACGAAATAGAGATCTTGATTTCTATACAAAATAGCATTATTTTGTGTTCGAATAGGGATTTCAGAAAGGAGGTGTGGTACAGCAACAGAGTTTCGTTGTTATTAGATTATGTCTCTTTTTACTGGCGTACTAGACTTAGAAAATGAAGCATATCAAGAGGGGGGAGAATTTAGACCGGCCATGGGCACGGTAAATAAAACTGGGTTTAAAGATGTAAAAGCCGCGAAAGAAGAAAATGGGGAGAGTATCACCGAAATCTCCGGTGGAATAAAGAAGCTGTACGAATTAGGTAAGGTTCTACCCCTCTATAAGAAATTTCTTGAAAAGGCACGGGATCAAGCATACAAGATCAAGAGCGGACATGGACTAAACCCATCTGAGATCCTGCCCTACATTCGTTATTCAATCGAGCTAGACCTGATTAATGACCTCTACAACTATTCAATTTTGGTTCATGGTGGCAGGGACGATCTCGTAACCCAAACTGTTGCGGTCACCTTTGCTTCCATGAAAGTGGGAAAAGGTTTGCAATACGATGATAAAAGGGTGTTAGATTTGGGGCTTGCGGCCTTTTTTGAAAATGTGGGGATGTACAAGCTTCCGCAGGATATACTGGACAAAGAAAATAGCCTCAATAAATGGGAGAAAGACCTCATAAGGCAACACCCCGTGTTCGGTCATGAGCTTCTCTCAGGTGTTGAAGCACAGTACGATTGGCACGCAGATATCGCCCTCCAGGCCCACGAAAGATACGACGGCTTAGGCTATCCCTTCGGTCTGGCCGGAGAAGAAATCCGAGAGGAAGCACTGATCATTGGCCTGATGGATCGCTATGTTGCGATGTGTAGTGACAGGCCTTATCGAAAGAGATCAATGCCTCCCGAGGTCGTAAAATACATCCTAGGAGATGGCAAAAAATCCATGGAACCGGGGCGCTTGAAGGCCTTCCTCGAACAGATCTCTCTCTTTCCTGTGAATACCATGGTAAAACTGAACAATCAGTGTACCGGACGAGTGATATCCGCCAATGAAAAAAACCCCTTTAGGCCTGCGGTCGAGATCTTATACGACAGTAGTGGAAACAAAGTAAAGGAAGCGGAAATAATAAACCTCATTGAAACGCCCCTTTACTATATTAGTCAGACAGTTGACGAGACGGTATTGCTAGATAAGGGAGCCCAAAATAGAGGGAGAAAATAGAAAGTTATTAGGCACAGAGCTCTTATTGCAAATCACCGATTTCGTACTCGCATAAGCAAGATTCGTAAAGCTTTCATAAGCTGAACCCGGCTCGGGGAAAAAGAAAAAAAGATGGGTCCTCCCTCCCATGTCCCTTACCCTCCGGATGGCCAAGACCATCTGCTTCTCGGTCTCGCCCATCCCAACCATGGCCGACACCCCTTACCATGCCTCTCTTGAAAAGTCAGCGCCTACAGAACAACAGGTCCGCTGATACCTTATCTCCAAGTCAAAGTCCTTGGCCCTCTGTATGGCTCTTTCCGAGGGAAGGGCCATTCGGTTGACTCCTGCTTCTATGGCCAGGATCTCCATCTTTTCATTGCCCCTTTGCCTGGCACAACCAAGATTCATACATACCGACGGCATCAGTTCCCTGGCCAGTACGATGATTTCTGCCACCTCTTCTGCCCTTGGCCCCTTCACATTCCACAGGGGCGTCCCGGGAATACCCATCAGGGATACAATGACCAGTTGCGTCACATCAAACCTTGAAATCATTTCAAGGGCCTTCCTCTCAGCCCTTATCTTTCCATAGTAGAGGCCGCATACCACATGGGGCACCATGGGTAGGCCGGCACTGCTGAGGGCTTCCATGGCAGAATATATCTCTGATACACCAAAGTCCACGTGGTAGATCGCACGATAGGTATCGTTATCACCTATAGCGTCTATGAGGGCCTGGTCAACACCCGCCTCCTTAAGGGCCAAGGCCGTGTCCCT
>JAFDHO010000264.1 GCA_019308745.1 Deltaproteobacteria bacterium | reverse complement strand
CGGGGATCTGACGGATGCCGCCATGGCGGTCCTGTCGTCGCGGATAAGCTACGAGCTGGTGCAAAAGGCGGCAAGGGCAAACCTACCCATAGTTGTGGGCAAATCTCGGCCGACGGCCCTGGCCGTTGAAATGGGCAGGGCCCTCAACATGACCCTGGTCTGTTCCGGCGAGAACTCTGAGTTGATAATCTTTTGCGGTGAGGAACGAATCAAGAAGTAATAGGCGCAGACAGGCGACCACGGACGTCACAACCGGACATGATCGAGGATCAAATCGTCAGGTACCCCAATTCCCGTGAGATCTTCTCACAGCTCTTTTTTACAAGCTCAACGTATTCATTTACCCCGTTTCTGGCCTGATCATAGGTGAGCACGACGCCCATGGCTGCTACGACCCGGCGCGAGAAGTCCCTGATTGGGGCTGCAATACCCACGATACCTTCGATGGCTTCGCCCCTCTCGATGACATAGCCCTGGTTGCGGATGTGTTCAAGCCTCAGACTGAAGGCGTCTTCCTCGGTTATGGAATGAGACGTATAGGCCTGCAATTTGTCCTTTTGGAGAATCCGTTTCACCCCTTGGGGCTCGAGATAGGCCATGAGTACCATGCCCAGCATTCCGTAGTTCAGGGGGCCTCTCCAGCCCACATCGGCGGAGATTCGAATGAAGCTCCCCCCCTCCCTCTTGTCGATCAAGACGAGCTGATCGTCCATGGCCGTTCCCAAGAGGACTGTGGCGCCGGTCTTCTTCTGGATATGGGACATGGAAGCCGAGGTGGCCTCTCGAAGATTCAAGGAGGACTGAACGATCCCTCCCAGCTCGAACAACCTGAGGCCCAATCTATAGCGCTTGGAATCGAACTTCTTGAGATAACCCCTCTTCGTGAGATTCGAGACGAGTCTCTTGGCAGTCGTCTTGTTGAGCCCGGTCCTGATGGCGATTTCAGAGAGATTGAGCTCCTTGTCCTGGAGAGAGAAACACTCCAGGATGTCCAATGCCCTCTCCAGGGCCTGCACCCTGTATTCGCATTCTTTTCTGTGTTCGGTCGCCATAGTATGATAATGAGGGACGCGGAACTAAGCTGAGCCGTCTTCTAAGAGGGACGGCATTATGGAAAAAATTTCGTATCATGAAATTTTTTTCATTCTATTAATGCAGCCTGGAAAAGTCAAAGGAAATTCGCAGGAATTCTTCTCCCACGGGTCCTTAACGGGTTGGTGCTCGAGGCATGGGAACAAGGTCAAACGACCCCTAGGTCTTTTGGAGATGTCCGATCGGATTCTTGCGGGAGACGGCAGCGGCCGGTTGATGGTTGCCGGCATGATCCTCTCGCCGAGAAGTCATGCCATGAAAGAGTCCGGATTTTTTCCTTGACTTGGTTCTCTTCCCTATGATAATTCTTCGGAGAATTATGAAATACTATTTCGTATCGTGAAACTTTTTTGGCGGGCCCTTTGTGCTGACCACGGAGGACTGTGGGCATTAAGAGGGACGGCTGTTGCCTCACTCGCCTTCGCCAGGATGCCCCGTGCGGAAGCACGGGGGGGAATGGCGAAAGGTGACCGCGGAGTAGCCCGCAGGGCGAAGCCGGGATGGCTTTGCCACTGACGGCCCCGGCTCCTGCCGGGAGAGCTTCACCAATCTGAAGGAGTTGGAAGATGAGGTATGCAGAAACAGGGGTAAACTTGGAAGTCGATCTGTCCCGGGGAAATATTGAAAAGGTTGAAACCGACCCAAGAGACATGGAACTCTATCTCGGGGGTCAGGGTGTGGCCGCCAAGATACTGTGGGACAGGGTTCCCCCGGACGTTGACCCTTTTTCTCCCGACAACATACTCATATTCAGTGCCGGTCTCTTGCACGGCACGCCCGTTCCAGGGGCGAACCGCGTTGCCGTCAATACGTTTTCTCCCCAGACAAACTTCATGGCCCATTCAATGATGGGTGGGTTTCTGGGGCCGGAATTGAAATACGCCGGTTACGACAGGGTGGTCATTAGGGGTAAGGCCCCGGACCTGGTCTATCTGTGGATCAACAACGATGAGGTGGAAATACGGGATGCAGGTCATCTTAAGGGGAAAGGCTGCACGGAGACGGGCGACCTGATCAAGCAGGAGCTGAAGGATGACAAGGTTCAGGTAGCGGCTATAGGTCTTGCGGGTGAAAACAGGGTCTACATGGCCTCCATAGATCACGGTCATGCCAGCGCGGCTCGAGGCCCGGGCCCGGTCATGGGAGACAAGGGATTAAAGGCAATCGCAGTTCGGGGCACGAAGGACATCAATATTGCACGCCCGGCTGAGCTGTTTGAGCTGTGCATGCGCTTTCACAAGAAGATCGCCGAAAGCGACGGCTGCGGTGACTGGATGGCCGTGGACGAGGATGACAGCTTCCACCACAACAATTTCGCCTGGGGCAATGCCCGCGTCCGGAGGAAGGGATTCTGGAGCAAGGAGCTGGAAGAGAGGTGGCGGAGGCTAAAATATGATCACATGGACCGACAGACAAGTTGCTACAACTGCCCCAAGAGATGCCGCAATGTTATCTCCTGGCCCGGAAGGAAGAGATTTGCCTATAAGTGCTATGCAAAAGATACCTACCATATGGCTGCCTTCCGGGAGCTCGACTTCAGTTATGATATTGTCGGTGTGGCCCAGGAGTATGGCCTGGATTCCTATTCGACCCCGCAGGTCATCGCCTTCGCCATTGAACTCTATGAGGCCGGAATTCTGACGGACCAGGATTTGCCTGGATTCCCACCAGACGTCAGGGACAGATTCTACTATTTGCTTGAAAAGATCGTCCGCCGGGAAGGCGTTGGAGACAAACTCGCCAATGGTGTCTATTGGGCCGCGCGCCAGATCGGGAAGGGTGCAGAGGAATACGACCACAATACCACCAAGAAATTTGAGCAGATACCTATCAAGCTTGGGAAACTGAATCCCCCTTATTTTCTCATGATCGCCACGGGTGAGAAAATGGCGATCACCCAGATTGAGGGCTCCTTCCCCCAGGACCCCCTCCCTACGAGGGAGGAGAGGGAGGCCTATGTCAGGAGATGGGAGGCAGTCCCCGACGAGAAGTTCAAGAAATGGTTCCTGGAATGGGAAAAGCGCCATGAAATTTCCAATGAGGCTTCTTGCGCCATTACTGATTGGAATGAGGCCATGCATTACCTGGATGACTCCCTCGGGCTCTGTGGCTTTGTGTCATCCTTCAGGGGTCAGTTCGGCGGAGATGTGGCCTACCACATGAACAACATGCCGCAGATAGTTTCCCTGGCAACGGGGATGGACCTCGACAAGGAAGGGTTATGGAGGAATTTTCAAAGGATCCGAACTCTGGTCAGGGCCATTAACGTAAGAAGGGGCCTCAGGAGAAAAGATGAGCGGCCTCCTGAGGATCATTGGGCGGTGAGAGACTACGAGTTCGAACAGAAGCTCCTCGACGACTATTACGAATTCAAGGGATGGGATAAGCAGGGTATCCCCAAGAAAGAGACTCTCGATGAACTGGACCTGGGATACGTGGCCGAAGACTTCGAAGGAAGAGGGATTTGGAAAGAAGCTGAAAGAGTCCCTCCTGAAGGGGCTTCGGCGGAGAAAGAGAAGAACTGAGGGACGGGGGGAGTGACCGTGAAAGAGGGAAAGAAGAAGATTGTCAGAGACATAAAGGTCGATGTTGATAAATGCACGGGTTGCCGGTCGTGTGAGATGGCGTGTTCCGCGTTTCACGCCGTGCCGAAATACAGCAGCATCAATCCGGCGAGGGCCAGGATCAGGGTATTCATTGATGAGGTAAAGGATGTCTATGTCCCCCTCCGAGCCGGCGAGTTTACCCGGGCCGAATGCAACGGAAGGGCCACTTATGTCATCGATGGAAAGGAATACTCCGAGTGCGGGTTCTGCCCTGCATCATGTCCGTCGAGGGAGTATTTCAAGGAACCCGACTCCGGCCTTCCCCTGAAATGCGACATGTGCGAGGACGAACCGCCTCTCGAGGTGCCCATGTGTGTCCAGGTCTGTGAATTTGATGCCTTGGTCTATGAAGAGAGGGAGGAAGAAGTCCCCGAACAGGAAGTGGATCTGGGGGAGATGGACATGGCATTCGAATCCTTGATAAAGAGATACGGAAAGAAGAGGGTGATGGATGCCTTTGCCAGACTATCGAAGGCCTGATCGATAGTGTGATAATTTGGGGGGATCTGTGGAGACGTTAGCCGAGTACAAGGAGATAGTAGATCTTATAAAGGACAATGGTGGAGATGCCTTTAAGCGCTGTTTTGAGTGTGGGTTGTGTGATGCGGTTTGTCCGTGGAACAGGGTGAGGGATTTTAGTATGCGCAAGATAGTGAGGCAGGCCACCTTTGGATTGACGGAGATAGAGAATGAGGAGATCTGGCGTTGTACGACCTGTGGGAGGTGTCCGCAGAGGTGTCCTAGGGACGTGCAACAGATAGAGTCTGTGGTGTCGTTGCGGAGGATTGCGACGGAGTATGGTGTA
>JAFDHO010000263.1 GCA_019308745.1 Deltaproteobacteria bacterium | reverse complement strand
GGGGGTGATGATGCCTTTTCTTGCGTTCCGAGCCTCCCGGGCTGGTCTTTTCTGCGACTTATCTGCGGGGGAGTTCTGCCCCCTCCCGCTGTTCCCCTCGCTATCGCTCGGGGCGAGGGGTTTCCCCCACTGACAAGTCGCGAAAAGACGGCGCCCTCCCGCCAGTCACTCCAGAAAAGGCATCATCACCCGTCCTCCCTATCTGAGGAGGCATTTCAAAAGGCTAAAGTGTTACGCCATTTTTACTTTTGGGGAGAGCGGACCTTTGGAGCGCCCGCTCTCCCCAAAAAGACTCTGGCCTATTTCTTCTTGTCCAGCCATGAACGTCTCAGATCTGGATAAGGGCTATCTGCCCAAAACCACTTTGTACCTTTGACATAGGGTGCATTGACGGTGATGAATGTTTCACGCCAAAGCGGCACAAACATTGCCTCTTGATACGCCAATCGTTCCATCTCGTAGAGTAACTCCATTCTTTTTGAAAAATCTTCTTCTTGGAGCGCTTTGTCGAGGAGCGCTGCAAAGCCCTTCGGCCGCTTAACTCCTTGAAAGAAAACTGATCCAGGGGCAAGTGTTTCATCAACACTCACCAAGATCTCGGTTCTGCTTCCACGCTGATTTCCTAGGATCAAATTATTCATAGCGGCAGGTTCAAAAAGCTTCTTATGAAACGCGGCTCCGGTCACAGGGGAAGGCACAACGGTAATACCCACATCTTTTAAGTTTGCCTGTATTATTGTGAAGGCATCCTGGTCCGCCGCATAGTAAAAAAGCTTCACCGTGATATTTTGTTTGCCTGCTTGCCTTAAAAGCTGCCTGGCCTTTTCGGGGTTGTACGTCCTTGGCTTTGTGCCTGCCTTTGGAGATACACCGTAGAGAATCTCGTAAACCGGAATGAAATAACCTCGACCTACAACCCTTGCTAACTTCTCTTTGTCAATGGCATATTCCAGGGCTTCCCTCAAGCGCTTGTCAGACCATAGGGACCTAGAATCAGTTGAATTGAATTGGATGACCCTTTTTATGGCAGGATTTGTAATAATATTCCACTTACCTGTCTTTCTGAGCTCGCTTCCCGAAATAGGATCCACGCCCTGCCATGCATCTATCTCCCCCCTCTTGAGGGCAGCCATTGCAGTCATGGCGTCAGGGATCTGCGTGACGAACAGGCCATCAAGATACGGAAGCCCTTCCATCCAGTAACCTTCAAACCTTTCATACTTCAAGTGTACGTTACGCCTGAACCCCACGAGCCTGAAAGGTCCTGTACCCACGGGGTGATAATCCACCCATTTTTGCCCATGCTTTTTCCACGCCGTTGGAGAAATGATAAAAGTGTCCTTCGAAAAATCCGAAAGGGTCACCGCATCCCACCCTGAAAGGTTGAACCGAACCGTGTAATCATCCAACACGTCAATAGACTTGACCTTGTCAAGCCGGGGTCTCTTGCTTTTCACCCACCGATCCAGGTTCCACTTTACTGCCTGGGCATTGAAATCCGTCCCGTCGTGGAACTTGACCCCTTTTCTTAATTTAAAGATATAGTAGGATTTGTCAGGCGCAAGTTCCCAGGCAGTTGCCAACCTGGGTTCATAGCGGCCCATTTCAGTGTCGCTAGGAACAATGAGAGTTTCCAAAACATTATCAATAAATTCGTGGTTCCACCCCCTGATCTTCAAGGGATCGCCGATTACCCCGGCTGTCTTGCTGTGATTGTACTTGAGGATGCCTCCATACTTGCTCTTTTCCGCAGCCATTGATTGCTGCCATCCCCAGCCTAGGATCAGCCCGCACACCAGAAAAAACAGCACGGGCACAAAGTAGGATCTTTTCATGAGCAATACCTCCTTTCTATGGTTTGAGGGTTAAAAACTTACCATTACCAATCACCAGAACTTCCCCACCCCCTGTAGCCTGCCGGGTTGCCGGGCATCCATTCGGGAGGAACACGGTATGCACGGTAGACCTTGTTCCCGAATCCCCCTTGGGCAGGGGCTAGAAATTCCCACACCATCTCTTTCTCCCTGGTAACCTCGAAGATCCTTCCGTTGGCTCCGTCCGTTATGAGGGTGTTTCTGTTGGGGAGCCTTTGGGCCCCGCTGATGAAGTGGCTGAAGAAGTGTTCTTTTCCCCTTTCCGCACCATACTGCCACACAATTTCAAAGGTAGTAGGATCAAACTCGACTACCCGGGAATATTCCCTCGTGTATCTGGGGTAGCCCTCTGGCCCACCATATCCGGATTTTCCCCCATTGTCAAAAAGGAGAATATTGCCTTCACCGGGCAGGCCCCTGGGAATCATGTGGGCGTGATGTTGCCCGACTATTTGTCCAAGCCCATATTCAGGGGATGTCTCCACAAAATCCGGGCCTATCTTCCAGACAATTCTCCCTGTTCCGTAATCGATAATGGCAACAAAATTGGCGCTTCTCGAGCTTATGATGATGTTTTCAGGCTTGAAGCGTTCGTCACCCGTTTTGTCGTACCAGGGATTCTGGCCGAGATAGGAGGCGCTGTTCAGGTGCAGCCAATCGCTGAAGCCCTTTTTCCTATCAAAGTTGCGGCACTCGTATATGGCCTTCTTGGCGGTGTCGTCGAACCCGAACTCCTCAAAATGCTCTGCAGCGTGCCATTGAAAGCCGAGCAATTTCCCTTCCCAGTCGACCTCGTATAGGACATCATCCAGGAGCTCTTCCTTGCATATTCCGGGAATCACCTTGTTCTTGTGTGAAAGGACCAGGGTCTTGCCTTCTGGAAGGAAGTCCTGCCCGGGAGCGTAGTAGCCGACCGGGTTGCCTTCTCTCTGGAGATCATGGTGCTGCCTCGACATCATGACCCCGGTCCCATCGTCATCCCAGCCGGAAAAGCTCCACTCTTCTTCACCATCCCAGGAGACCTGGATCAACTCAATGGTATCTTGCCATGGAGGATTTTCAGGTCCTGGCTCTGCCGAGGGATCATCACCGGGATCCCTCTTCAAGGGATCCTTCCCAAGCCTCCTTCTCTTGCCTGCGAGCAAAGATCCCCCCGGCATCATCTTGACTGGAGCTCCACCGAAGGGCCACGTATGAACTTCATTTCCTTTCATATCTACGAGCAGAGAGACAGATGCCGGTCCGGCATATCCAAAGAGGGTGTATCCAGAGCAGCAAAGATCCTTCATTTTGTTATCCTTTCAATGCCCGCTGGGGGTCTGAGGTTTGGTGGGGGTGGGTTCTTCATGCCTACTCTGAAATACTCTCCCGTCTCTTTTCGCTTCCAACCAATCCGTTGGTTCAGGGGATGTTGCATCCGGATCGCTCCAGGCACGGGACAGTGCTCTACGCAATTCCCGCAAAACCAACACTCATCGGGATACAACACTATAGGAGGCTTCCCCTTCTCCGGGTTCGGCACGAACACGTCGGTCCTGCACACCTCGACACAGGAATGGCACACGGAGCAAAGTTCCGGGTCGATGACAACGTTTTGGCACGGTGTCATGGGATTAGGTACCAGATATGCCTTGTTGTCCATATAAGATCACCCTCCTTTTCTTTAATAAATCAGTCTGTCACACACAGCGGCATAGAGAAGCCATGCCTCAAGGCCTTAGAGCTCACTGTGCTGATCATAGTTTTCCCTGTATGTCGGCCTGTAGGGCGGCCTTAGCCAGAAATCGCAAGGCAGATCTCCCGATTTCACGTCCCCATCTTTCAATTTGACCGTCACAAATTTCTCCCACTCGGGCGGATCATCTGCCGGGTAATCCAATCGCTTGAAATCCAGGTACCGGCTGCTCGCCTTCCGTGCCAAGGAAGAATGGATAATGATCTCCCCCACCGTGAGCCGTACCAGGCACTCCAGGAAACGGCCCAGCTCGTGCGGGTTGCGTACATAGACGTTCGATGCCTCACTCTCCCTGATGCTGTTGAGCCACCAAAGGCCTGTCTTGAGTGTCTCCTCATTCTTGTATTCTCCGCAGTAATCCTGCATGATCCTGCATATGCCGGCCTGGAGCTCCTTCCAGCCCACGCGTCCGCTCCCCTCAAGAGGGGCATAAACCCGGGCCTTCTCCTTCTCAACTTGCTCCCGGGCCACCCGAGGTTCCGGGGCTTTCTTTATATATGCCACTGCCTTTCTCCCCGCATACCGCCCTGTCGCCGCTGCCGGGGAGTGACCCCCACCCCCTGCTGTCTGGGCCCCGGCGGCATAGAGCCCTTCCACCGTGGTCCTCATGTCCCAATCAACCAAGAGCCCTCCGCCCCCGAGAAAGGCAGTCTCCCGCCATTGGGCGGCACTGGCGAGCTTGCTCTTTGGATCCCACCAGGGGACAAACTGCCCGGCCAACTGGGGAGGGAGGACATTGGCCTGAAGCATGTCCTTGTCCGGATCAAACCCGGCCAGGGTATAGTTTTCGTAGACAGGAATGCGGGTCTTCCCTTCATGACAAACCATGAGGCCAAAAATGGCCCTCCTTTCATGTTTGGGCATGGCAGGGAGATCGGCGTAGAATGGAAGGGCAAACTCTCC
>JAFDHO010000064.1 GCA_019308745.1 Deltaproteobacteria bacterium | reverse complement strand
AAAAGTCTCAAAACCGTCATGCTGGACTTGATCCAGCATCCAGAAGCCTTTGAAATTACTGGATTCCTGCTTTCGCAGGAATGACAGAAATGAGTACTTTCTGACTTTTTACGAAGCCATCAAGCTTGGGCGGCAACATTTTCGACAGGCTCAATGTCTAAGGACATGGTTGCCTTACTCCAAAGCTTGACAGGATTGCCGATTCTTCAAAGGTTTCTTTAAACAACTGCTGCTCCATTAGAGAACCTTTGGGAGGATATGTTAAGGTCTCAAGGGGAACAACAGGAAAGAGGGGAGCCAGGAATATGAAAAGGGCACTGATAACCGGAGTCACAGGTCAGGACGGGGCATACCTCGCCGAATACCTTTTGAAGAAGGGATACGAGGTTCATGGGATCAAGAGGCGATCTTCTTCTTTTAACACGGGAAGGGTAGACCATCTCTACAGGGATCCCCACGAAGAAGACGTGCGGTTCTTCATGCATTACGGTGACCTGACTGATGCCACAAACCTCATAAGGATCGTACAGGAAGTCCAGCCAGAAGAAATCTACAATCTCGCAGCCCAGAGCCACGTCAAGGTTTCCTTTGAGACGGCAGAATACACGGCCAACGCTGATGCCCTGGGGGCCCTCAGGCTCCTCGAGGCCATAAGGATACTGGACATGACTGACAAGACCAAGTTCTACCAGGCCTCTACGAGTGAACTTTACGGTAAGGTTATGGAAGTCCCTCAGACGGAGAAGACGCCCTTCTATCCGAGGAGCCCCTACGGAGCAGCCAAGCTCTATGCCTACTGGATCTGTGTCAATTACAGGGAAGCCTATGACATGTTTGCCTGTAACGGGATCCTGTTCAACCATGAATCGCCGATACGAGGTGAGACCTTTGTCACGAGGAAGATCACCAGGGCGGTTGCGCGGATGAAGCTCGGCCTCGAGAAGAAGCTCTACTTGGGTAACCTGGATGCCAAGCGGGACTGGGGTCATGCAGGGGATTATGTCGTGGCCATGTGGCTCATCCTCCAGCAGGAAAAGCCCGACGACTATGTTATTGCCACCGGGGAATCCCATTCCGTGCGTGAGTTCGTAGAAATGGCCTTCAAAGAGATCGGTGTGGAGATCGGATGGCGGGGGAAAGGGGTGGAAGAAGTCGGAGTAGTGACAAGTAACGAGAAACAAGTGGCGAGTGAAATCAGAGAGGGTGATGTGGTGGTTGAGGTGGATCCCAGGTACTTCCGGCCCACGGAGGTGGATGAGTTGCTCGGTGATGCCACCAAGGCAAGAAGAGAGTTGGGATGGGAGCCACGGATTTCCTTCAAGGAAATGGTGGCCCAGATGGTAAGGGCAGACCTTGAAGAAGCGTCAAGGGACCAGTTGTGCAAGGAGAGTGGATTCAATATGCCCAACTTCAGGGAATGAAGGAGAAGTGACGAGTGACAAGTAACGAGTGACGAGAGATGAAAGGGCATCATAGGCTGAAGGTGTGGAAAAGAAGTGTGGATTATGTCGTCGAAATCTACAATCTGACAAAAAGATTCCCGGTAGCTGAGCAATACGGGCTCAATAGCCAAATGAGACGAGCAGCCTTGAGCATCGCTTCAAATATTGCGGAGGGTGCCGGTAGGAACAGCAGAAAAGAATTTAGACAGTTTTTGTCGATAGCGCAAGGGTCAGTTGCGGAACTTGAAACTCAGCTTATTATTGCAGAACGGCTGGGTTATTGTACTAATATTGGGGGCTTTCTTACTGAATTGGATGAGATTTCAAAAATGATCATCGGCCTAAAGAAGAAGGTGTAGGGCGTGAGAAATTCTAGGCCTTTTCGTTACTCGTAACTCGTCACTCGTAACTGGGATTGAGAATGGAGAAGGATGCGAAGATATATGTGGCGGGGCATAAAGGCCTCGTAGGGTCAGCCATATGCCGGAGGCTGAGATCAGAGGGATACAGGAACCTCATCACCAGGACCCACAAAGAACTCGATCTTACAAGGCAGGACAGGGTCGAGGCGTTCTTTCAATCGGAGAGGCCGGAGTACGTCTTTTTGGCAGCAGCAAAGGTTGGCGGAATCCTTGCGAACAATACCTATCCCGCCGAGTTTATCTACGAAAACCTGATGATCCAGTGCAACATAATTCATGAAGCTTACAGGGCAAGGGTCAAGAAACTGCTTTTCCTGGGAAGTTCCTGCATCTACCCCAGGGAGTGCCCCCAGCCCATGAAGGAGGAATACTTGCTTACAGGAAAGCTGGAGCCAACGAACGAGCCTTATGCCATAGCCAAGATCGCCGGGATCAAGATGTGCCAGTCCTACAATCGGCAGTATGGAACGAGGTTCATCTCCGTCATGCCCACGAATCTTTACGGCCCCAACGATAACTTTGAGCTTGAGACCAGTCATGCCCTCCCTGCTCTGATCAGGAAATTTCATGAAGCCCAAGGAAGAGACGAGCGACGAGTGACGAGAGACGAGTGGGAAAAGTGCGTGGTCATTTGGGGGACAGGGAGTCCCAGAAGAGAGTTTCTCTATGTGGACGATGCAGCAGATGCCTGCATCTTTCTGATGAACCATTATGATGAAAGTGAGATAATCAACATTGGCGTGGGGAAAGACATCAGCATTCGGGAGCTGGCTGAATTGATCAAAGAAATTGTTGGATTCGAGGGAGAGCTGCGCTTTGATACCACAAAGCCGGATGGCATGCCCAGGAAGCTTCTTGACGTAAGCAAGCTGGAATCACTGGGGTGGAGGAGCAAGACTTCCTTGAGGGAAGGCATCGAAAGGACGTATGAGTGGTATAGGAAGCAGTGGTCAGAGGTTGGAGGATAGAGGCAAGAGGCCGGAGGTTGGAGGTCATAGGTTGAAGGAAGAAGGGGAAATGGTGGGGACGGGTGGTGGAGATAAATAAAGAAAAGAAGGAGGAGATAAGGAAGAGGTTCGACGCCCTTGCTCCAAGGCGTCAGAGGTGGATAAAGAGGAACCGGTATTATTACGAGGACCAGGAGAGATATTTCAAATTCCTGGTGCCTGAAGGCCAATCGGTCCTTGAATTGGGTTGTGGAACGGGAAATCTTGTCGGTGCCCTAAAGCCGAGCCGAGGGGTGGGAGTGGATTTCAGCGGTGAGATGCTGAAGATAGCAAAGGAACGTTATCCTGGACTTGAATTTCGGGAGGGTGACATCGAGGAACTGGAAAGCTGGGGAGAGACCTTTGATTTCATCATCCTGGCTGACGTCATCGGGCACCTGCAGGACATAGAAGAGGTGTTCAGGCGCGTCCGACCTTTCTGCAAGGCAGAAACAAGGATCGTGATTTCCTATTACAATTTCCTCTGGGAGCCCGTACTCAGGATCGGGGAGTCCCTGAAGTTGAAGATGCCCCAGCAGCACCAGAACTGGCTCTCCTCGGAAGATATTTGCAACCTTTTGAGCTTGACCCGCTTTGAGATGGTAAAGACTGAGTGTCGCTTGCTTGTGCCGAAAAAGATTCCCCTGTTTGGCGGGCTCATCAACCGCTTTGTTGCCCCTTTACCGGGAATAAGGCGGCTTTGTCTTTGCAGATATATCGTAGCAAGACCCCTGGAGATGAGAGGGGGGCGGGAGCTTTCCAGCACCATTTTGATCCCTTGCAGGAACGAGAAGGGAAACATCCAAGCAGCCATAGAAAGGATACCGGAATTCGGAAGCCACCAGGAAATCATCTTCGTGGAAGGCGATTCCACGGATGGAACAAGGCAGGAGATCGAGAGGGTGATCAGCGCCTACCCGGAAAAGGACATAAAGATGTTCGTGCAAGAAGGCACGGGTAAAGGTGATGCAGTAAGAAAAGGCTTTTCGGAGGCCAAAGGGGACATACTGATGATCCTGGACGCAGACCTGACCATGCCTCCCGAGGACCTTCCCAAGTTCTACAGGGCCCTTGCCGGAGATTTAGGGGAGTTTATCAACGGGTGCCGGCTGGTCTATCCCATGGAAGAACAAGCCATGAGGTTCCTGAATCTGATTGGCAACAAGTTCTTTTCATTCATGTTCACCTGGCTATTGAACCAGAGGTTCAAAGATACCCTCTGTGGAACAAAGGCCCTCTTTCGTAAGGACTATGAGAAGATTCAAGCAAACAGACATTACTTCGGCGATTTTGACCCCTTCGGCGATTTTGATCTCATATTCGGGGCCATAAAACAGAACCTCAAGGTCGTTGAAATACCCATACGTTATCGGGAAAGGACCTATGGCTCCACAAATATCGACCGATTCAGGCACGGCTGGTTACTGCTCAGGATGACACTGTTTGCCTTTCGGAAGATAAAGGCCATATGAAATCATCTTACAATCATTGATGATTTCATAGAACGCGACTTTGTCGCTCAGATGGCCAGGGAGAAACCAGAGAGTATAGAAGTAGCGATGTCTCGGAAGAAAATAAGGCCTTTGAAAAACGATACCTTAGGGCCAGCAACACGGTTGCCTTGGTCCAAACCAGCACATGGTTGCCTCGCTCCAGAATCATGCAACATGGTTGCCTCGCTCCAAAATCAGGCAGCATTGTTCCTATAATTGATCCCAAATGATAAGTGAAACTGATCCTGCTTCTGACATACTTGCCGAGCGCAGGAGGACCTGGAAGAGGAAGGAGATCCTTAGAAGGCTCTATGAGAGATGGTATCGGAAGATTTCCGAGGCCGCGAGACCCGGGCTTATTATAGAGTTGGGGGGTGGTAGCGGAAACATAAAGGACTTCTTTCCCCATGCGGTAACCACGGACGTTGTCCACGCACCGTGGCTGGACGCTGTGCTGGACGCCCACCGCTTGCCCTTGAAGGAGGGGAGTGTGGATACCATTGTCCTCTTTGACGTGCTCCATCACCTGGAGGATTCGCTCGCCTTTTTCGATGAAGCTGAACGGGTTCTAAAGCCGGGGGGAAGAGTCGTGATGATGGAGCCATACGTGTCCTGGCTTTCCTATCCCGTGTACCGGTTCCTGCACCCGGAAGGGATGGATGGGGCGGTGAACCCTTTTGAAAAGGGGAAAGGTCCGACTATGGACAAGGACCCCTTTCAGGGCAACCAGGCTATCCCGAAGCTACTGTTCGAGAGACACAGAGCCGAATTCTTGAGCCATTTCCCGGAGCTGAGAATCATCCGTGAAGAGCGAACGGATCCCTTTCTCTATCCCCTTAGCGGAGGGTTCCATCATCCCGGTCTCTGTCCGGTCGCTTTTTGGAAGCCATTGGCCCTCCTGGAAAAAATGGCCCAACCTCTGGCGCGATACCTGGCCTTTAGGATGTTCCTGGTCCTGGAAAAGCTCTAATCAATGAAGCATCCCTTGGATACGGCCTTAATAGTCACGACCTATAACTGGCCCCAAGCCCTTGAAACTACTCTAAGGTCTGTCATCACACAAAACAGGAGGCCTGATGAGGTCATTGTCGCGGATGATGGCTCGGGGCCTGAAACGAAAAAGGTGGTCAGGGAAACCCTTGCAGACTCAGGGCTCAGTTGGTGGCACGTGTGGCACGAGGACAAAGGAATACGGCAGGCCAGGATCAAGAACCTGGCTGTGAAACACTCTCGCGCTTCATATCTGATTTTCATAGACCATGATGTGGTCCTGCACCCCGAATTCATTGCGGATCACCTGGCCAATGCAGAAAAGGGGTATTTCTTGCAAGGGAAGCGCGCGTTCCTGCCCGAAGATTATACGGCCAAGGCCTTGAAAGGGGGGCTAGGGAAGCCACCCGGCATCTTCCTCAAGGGCCTTGGGAACAGAAAGAACGCCCTTAGAAGCCCTCTCATTGGTAGATTGATGTCACGGCCGAAAGGATTCCAGACCTCCTTGAGGGGCTGCAATCTTTCCATGCACAGGGAGGATTTTCTCATTGTGGACGGATATGATGAAACCTTTGATCAGCTCTGGGGGAGAGAAGATTCAGACATATGTTATCGGCTGTTTCACAGTGGCATAGGCGTCAGGAATCTGTGGTTCCGCGCCCTCCAATATCACCTACACCATCGCGTAATCAAGAGGAGGGAGAGGGACAGACTGGATGCGGAATTGGAAAGAAACCTGGAGGAGAAAAGGAAGAAGGCGATAAGGGGATTTTCGCAGCTTTCTCAAGAAGGAATGGTGGTGGCTGCTTCAGGGCATCGGGATTGCTCATGGTACAGGGCACGGAAAAGCTGAAGATCGCCGTGGTTATCCCGAGATACGGCCTTGTGGGCGGAGCTGAAGGCTTTGCGAGCCAGTTATGCGAAAGCCTGGCAGAGGATGGAAGATTTGAAATACATGTCATTGCAAACAAGTGGAAGGAAACCACCTCACCTATAGCTTTTCGCAAGGTCCCCATTGTGCCCTTTCCGCGATTCTTCAGGCCTCTTTCCTTTGCCCTTTTCGTTCAAAAGCGATTAAGAGAAGAAGACTACGATGTGGTCCACAGCCATGAAAGGATCTTTCAGACAGACCTTCTTACCATACACGGCTTTCCCCATATGACATGGGTCAAGGAAGCCAGGAGAAAGCGCCCTAGCCTCTTTGATATTTCGACTGCCTGGATTGAGAAGAAAGGAATAGAAGGGGGGGAAACACGGCCTATCCTGTTACCTGTCTCTACTCTCGTGAAAGAGGAATATCTGAAGCTCTATAATATCCCGGAGTCAAATATCCACGTGGTACATCCGGGTGTTTCCCTGGATCGTTTCAAGGGCCTTGAAAGGGCTTGGTGCCGGCAAGACATTTGTCAAAAGCATCGTCTATCAGAGGATAGTCTCCTGGTCCTGTTCGTGGGAATGAATTTCGAGATCAAGGGGCTTGACTTGGTTTTGAAGGCTGCGGCGGAGCTGAAAGGCAGGGAGGAGCGTTCCAAGGCCCTGAAGGTGCTCGTTGTCGGAAAAGGAAACATTAGGAAATACAAAGCGATGGCCAATAGTCTGGGCATGGAGGATCATGTGATCTTTGCAGGAGTGACCTCTCAAGTGGAAAAATACTACATGGGTAGCGACATCTTCATCTTGCCTTCACGGTATGATGCCTTCCCCCTGGTCACTTTGGAGGCCATGGCAGCAGGATTGCCGGTCATCATCAGCGAGCATGTGGGGTCAAAAGATGTCATTGAAAATGGGACCAACGGATTTGTGGTTGGACCAGACCCTTCAGTCCAAGAATTGAGCAGGTTCCTCTCCCACCTCCTTGATAGGGACTTGAGGATGCAGATGGGCCAAAAGGCCGCCATGAGAGCCTGTAATTTCACCTGGGAAAGAACTGCGGAGGTAATGGCGGATTTCTATTTCAAGTTCCAGAGGGCTGGAACCACCAAAGGTCACCTTGGCTAGGAGGGTTTTTCGGTCCTTCGGGTGTTCAACCAAGCATAAGAGAGGGCAAGATCTCGGTCATCTAGGGCCTTTTTTGCTCATCTGGAGTCTGTAATCTCGTGACCTTTGAAAGTTTTTCCCAGAATTGTCGGGCTGAAGCGGACGGGGTGGAACCCGTCCCTCCACGACCTCGGAATCAGGCTTGGAGGGGCATGCTTCTGCATGACCTGAGCCTTTTCATTTTGTTTTGGACCAAGGCAACCATGTTTCCGTCCATAAAACGGGTTTTGCAAAGCTCTCAATCTCAAAGGCGATTACTACCTGATATTGATCCTCGAGGCGACCGCCACGCTGGTACCCGAGAACATCTTTGCTATGAGTCGTGCAAAGGGTTTCAGGAAAGGAACAATGCCCAGTGTTTCCTTGACAACTTCGGAATGGTAGGTCTTTGTCCTGATGACGGTGAAGTCATGGGTCTGAAGCAGCTTGGCGAGTGTGTGCCTGGTGAAGTGCCACAGATGATGCGGGGCTTGCCAGCCTTCCCAATTTTCCCCTCTCTTTCGGCCATCGGTCCCCTGATAGTTGGGGACATCCACCACCAGTATTCCGTCCGCCTTCAACCATGACTTGGCCTTTTCAATGGCGATTCGTGGGTCTGGGGCATGTTCCAGAAAATGCCACATGGTTATGATGTCAAAGCATTTGGCTGGGAGCTCTACGTTCTCCAGATCCCCCAGAATAGTGGAGATCCCTAATGTTTCCGTGTTGTATCGCACAGCAAGGTTCGAAACATCGAGTCCTTGGACGTCGTATCCTTTTTCGCGACATGCAGCCAGGAAATACCCGTTGCCGCAGCCAACATCAAGTATTCGACCCCTTGGCTTGATGTTTCGGAAAAACCGAATGTGAGAGGTTTTTAGGCTGAGCATTTTCCTGAATTCCGGTGAGCTAGGGTCTAGACCCATGTCATAGTGTTTCTTGAAATACTTTGGGCCGTAAAGGGAACCCAGTTCTTCCCTTGACGGCCTTGGATCCAAGAAGCCAAAACCGCAGGAATTGCAGGCATAGATATGCCATTGGCCCTGCTTCAGAAGAAGGCGCCTTTCCTTGGAACCGCATATGATGCATTCACCGGGGGCGTTTTCCATCACAGACTAATGGCCTCGATCACAGGATTTCTATATAAAGGACATGAAGGATTGGGTCAATGATAAATGGAGATACCCTGTCTTTGCTAGGGGTTCGTGCAGGGATATTCATCTCAGGACCTGTCAGCTAAACCAAAGCCTCGTCACATTACCCGTCAAGAAAGACCCATTATGTTGAACGCCGTATTCTTGACCGAACCACTGAATTCCCCAAGCACGCGCTTCAGAGTCCTTCAGAACATCCCCGAACTGGAGAGACAGGGGATCTCAGTAAAAGTAGAACCTATCCCCAAGGCCCTGTCGCGAAGATTGCGCATAATCAATTCCCTTTCATCCTATGACCTCGTCTTCCTCCAGAGAAGGCTGCTCCAATGGTGGATTCTGTGGCTAATCAGGAAGAGGTCAAAGATCTTGATATATGACTTTGACGACGCAGTGATGTTCAGGGATTCAAGCTCCAGGGATTTCATTTCCCGATCCAGGCGTTCTAGGTTCAGGAACACACTGAGATACGCGGATGTGGTCATCCCGGGGAATGACTACCTCAAAGGATTGGCACTACAATTCATAGACGGAGACAAAGTCAAGGTAATCCCAACAGGAATCAATACGGAGATCTATCCCGAAAGGAAAGAAGAGGATAAATCCGGCATCGTCACCTTGGGTTGGATCGGCACGAAGCCGAATCTGATGTACCTGAGAGATGTCATCGAGCCCATAAATAAACTCCACGCAGAGGTGAAGAACTTCAGGTTCAAGATTGTCTGTGACGGGTTCTTGAACGGGTTTGATTGTCCGATCGAGAAGAAATGGTGGAGTGAAGAAGAAGAGGTGAAGGACATTCAAAGCTTTGACATCGGTATCTTGCCACTCAAGGAGGACAGGTGGACAAGGGGCAAATGCGCCTTGAAGCTCCTCCAGTATCTCTCCTGCGGCGTGGCATCCCTGTCTTCCGTGACAGCCGTTACCAGGGCAATCATAAGGGACGGCATCAATGGTTTCCTCGCAGCCGATCCGATGGAATGGGTGGATAAACTAAGGGCTTTGGTCGAAGACAGTAATAGGAGGGGGAAGGTCGGCAGAGAAGGCAGGCGGTCTGTCATTGGGTCTTATGATTCAAAGACCATCGCAGGTGAATATGCGGCCCTTTTCCGGAACTCCACCAGCAAGACAGAATAGGAGGTTGGGCCAGACACAGAGATCCGGCATCTGGAGAAGCAGCCAAGGATTCAAGCATCTTTCCTCACCCTGAAAAGCAAAATCCTTCCAGTGTCCCGGTGATCAGCCTCCATGAGCAAAATGAGATCCCGCGGATTCAGTTCTTCAAGGATATCAAAGCCTTTCTTAGGCCATCTTCTTTCCTCGTACAAGAAGTAATGGACGTTATCCTGTTTCAGCCTTTGGAGGAATTGATCGTAGCTATCCCACATGGTCTTGCCGGGGTCGACAACGAGGGGGCAAGGTGCCCCTGGATAGTTCAGGTTGGCGTAAAAGGATATCCAGGCCACAGAAGAACTGGGCAAGCCAAGGACATGGACTACTCGGCTGTTGCCTTCACTCTGTGCGATGAACTCTCCCATGTTCTTGAACAGGGCCTTGTCCTTTTCTCTATGTTCAAGGTTTTTGGGAAGTGTTACGGCAACCATAAGGAGAATAATGATAGCAAGTACTGCTGTGTGGCCGAGTTTGAACCCGGATTCCATGTGACGGAGGATCCTTTCCAGTCCTAAACCCGCGAAGACAAATGAGGGAAAGACAAAAAGGACCATGAACCGACTGTAGATCAACCAGGTCCCCAGCAAATACAAGTAGATGACGATTAACCCGGCAACGGATAGCAGAAAGAGATAAGCTATCCGTTTGTCTTTTGAGGACCTCTTCACCATTTCGGGGATACCTGCAAGAAAGACAAGGAAGAAGGGATAGAAAAACGCCTTCATGACATGGGCGACAAGGGCGCCGAGGCCGACCAGCCATGCCAGGTTGCTGGCCTTTTCAAGGAAGGACAAGAGCCTGTGGTCCAAGGTTGGATTAGCAAGGCTTCTTGTGGCGGACCTGATCTCATGGTATTGTTGGAAAGGACGAAGGAAGATCGATTTGATTGAGCTCAGGCGAAGGATCTGTTTCACAGGTGAATTCAAGAATGACACATCTAGCATTGCAAAGACGATTACCGGGAGCAGGGGTAGGCCAAAATAGAAAAGCCTTCTCCACCTCTTGTCCTGCTTAACGAGCAGAAGGAACAGAAGGGATAGGATAACAAAGAGCATGCCTTCTGTCCTTTCCCACGTGGCGACCAGGAAAGACAAGGAGCTTAGGATAAGTGAAAGGCGATACGTTGGCCTGTCCACCTGACGGATGAAGAAGTAGAGCCCTGTTAATATAAGGAACCAGTATAGGGGGTCCCTGATCACGTCAGCGCTCTGACTCACAAGAAAGGGGGTGACCGCGAACATGAGAAGCCCTGCCGAGGCAATGCCCCTTCGAAAGAATTGACGCAAAAGAAGATACAGTGGTATTAAAGAGAGTGTTCCGAAAAGGAGTGATACGGATCTCGCTGCCACAATCCAGTCGTTGAATATGAAATAGGCCCCGAGTATCAGAGGCGGATAGGGCGTAATGTACCCCATGACGCAGTTAGTAAGCTGCTCCCATTGGCCATAAAGCATAGCCCTGGCCTGATGGATATAGATGGTGCCATCCGGGTTAATAATGTAAGTGTTCAAGCAGGCGTACAAGCGAAGGAGAAAGCCGAGGACGAGTATAAGGATGATGGTGCGTCTCCGAACTCCTGAGTGATCGATCCCATTATTGATGAAAGAGGCATTTTTGCTCAATATGGGGCACATAGTGGTTTTTTATCATCTGAGGGGCCTGAAGCCATCTAAGAGGAGCACGCCCTCGGCCCCGAATTAGGGGTTTTTGTGCTTTAACACGTAATCAGCCCGGAAAGCAAGGGGTTTTTGATTTGAAGATAACCCTCCATAAATATATCTTTAAGGAAATCTGGCCGACTTTTTTTACCTGTCTGGTCGTATTTGTGTTCATCGTTCTGGCAGCGAGGATGATGAATATCCTCGAGTGGGTTCTCAATCGCGGAGTGAATCCCGTCCTGGTTCTCAAAATGATCCTCTACCTCCTGCCAAGGATACTCCTTTTTGCCCTGCCTGCCGCCAGTTTAATGGCGGTATTTCTGGCATTCCTTCGGCTGTCCGGGGATAACGAGATCCTTGCCATCAAGTCCTCCGGAATAAGTCTCTACCAGATGCTTCCGCCGGTCTTAGTTCTTTCGCTGGTGGTCTTTTTGGTGGCGGTCTTTATGGGTGTCCTAGGGGCGCCCTGGGGAAATCGGTCATTCAAGGATCTCGTCTTCAAGATCGCCCAGTCAAAGGCAGACCTGGGCCTGAAAGAACGGGTCTTTTGCGAGCCTTTTGATAAGATTACGTTTTATATCAACAGCTTGTCCCCGAAAGATGGAATGATGAAAGACATCTTCTTGGTGGATAGACGGGAGAAGTCTGCGACCAATACCATTGTTGCCCGGAAAGGGAGGATCTTGCTGCATCCAGCTGCCAGGATAATCACAATCCGGTTTAGGGAGGGAACCATATTCAGTGTGGGGGAAGGGTTTGATGCTGTCCGGACCATTGGCTTTGATACCTATAACATCAACATTGGTCTGGACGATATCATGGCCTCAATATCCTCACGGGAGAGGTCGCCGGATGAGATGTTCGTAGGCGAACTTCTCGGCAGGATGAGGAAAATGTCAAAGGGGGGAACAGACTACAATGAAATGGTGATAGCCCTTATGGAGAAACTTGCCATCCCTCTTGCGGCATTTTTGATGGGGATCATCGGGGCGCCCCTGGGGGCACAAATACAGGCGAGAGGGCGGTTTCTGGGCATCATTATCAGCCTGATCATCTTCTTCCTTTACTACATCTGCCTTGCGGGAGTCAGGAGCATCGGTGAGAGCGGGACCCTGCCTCCGCAGTTGGGGCCGTGGATCCCGGTGGCCTTTTTGTTATTCTCTTGCGGGTACCTGTTGCACAGGGCTGCAAATGAACGCCCTTTTGCCGTCCTGGAAAGGATC
Organism: Deltaproteobacteria bacterium; assembly: GCA_019308745.1. GTDB lineage: Bacteria > Desulfobacterota > DSM-4660 > Desulfatiglandales > HGW-15 > JAFDHO01. Next base: position 8,121 of record JAFDHO010000064.1, on the reverse strand, counting down.
ACCTTAAGGATTACCCAGGTGGCTGGGGACAGGTAGCATGAAGGTCCTGACAAGATATCTGACAGGAGAATACCTTAAGGCTCTCCTATTTTGTGAGGGCATCCTCTTCTTTATCTATCTGGTCATCGATTTTCTCCAAAAGGTAGACAACTTTATTGAAGCAAAGACAGCAAAGGGTCTTTGGGCCCTGTTTTTTCTCTACAAGACTCCCCTCATCCTCGTCCAGATGCTGCCGCCCGCTGTCCTGATCGCTGTGATCGTGATGTTCTCTTCCATGAAGAAGAGGAATGAAGTCACGGCACTCAAGGCAAGCGGGATAAATATCTTTAAGGCCGCATCCCCTGTCATCATCGGTTCTTTGCTCCTGGGAGGACTGCTCTTCCTCTTTTCGGAAATCGTCGTTCCCCTAACCACTTCCCAGGGAAACCGAATCTGGATGGTAGAAGTGGAGAAGAGAAACCCGGATCTCTTTTACGGAAGTGACCAGATCTGGTACAAGAGCTCTAATGCCATCTACTGGGTGAAGCACTTTGACGGCCAAAGGGGCGTGATGGAGGGTCCTAGCTTTTACTTCTTCGATGATGCCTTCCGTCTGGTCAGAAGACTCGAGGGCAAAAGGGCGGTCTGGGAAGGAGGACACTGGGAGATCCTTCACGGGATTGTCCAGGAAGTGAAAGAAGGGGGGGGTTACGAACTTCAGAGATTCGAACGATACCAACTGGAAATTCCCGAGATCCCAGAGACCTTTACAAAGGGGGTCAAGAAGCCTGAAGAGATGAGCTATTGGCAACTCAAGAAATATGCAAAAAGGGTGAAGGCAGAAGGGTATGACAATACCAGATACCTGGTGGATATGCACATCAAGGCCGCATTTCCCTTTATAGTCTTTGTCATGACCCTCATCGGCATGGCCATCTCCTTGAAGCAAAAGGGTGAAAGGACCCCACTCGTAGTCTCCGTCGGGGTGGGCATTTGCTTTCTCTACATGGTCATCTTCGGGACTGCCAGAGCTCTCGGCTTGGCAGGCATACTGCCGCCAATCCTTGCGGCCTGGCTGTCCAACGTCATCTTCGTATTTGCCGGTCTTTACCTGATCATGCACGTGGATAGATAGGAGGGGCCCCGGTACCGACATGTCACGGAGGAAGGCACAGCCCGAAAAATCCATAAGGGTCCTACGAATAATTGCTCGTTTGAACATCGGTGGCCCTGCCATCCAGGCCATTTCCCTTTCCAAGGCCTTTTCCAGGCCCCCATACCAAAGCCTCCTCGTATGCGGGAGGGTTGCGGCCGGAGAAGGGGATATGGCCTACCTGGCAAAGGATATGGGAGTCCGCCCGGTCCTCATCCCGGACCTGCGTCGGGAAATCTCCCCCACGCGGGACCTGAGGGTCTACAGGGCGTTGATGGGGATCATAAGGGATTTCAGGCCGCACATCATCCATACCCACACGGCAAAGGCAGGGACGCTCGGGCGTCTGGCAGGGCTCAGCCGGAACATAGGGCGCCAGGCTCCGAAGATCAGGATGGTCCACACCTTTCACGGGCACATATTTCACAGCTATTTCAACAAGATCAAGACCGCGGTTTTTATTCAGATAGAAAGGGCCCTATCCAGGGCTACCGACAGGGTAATCGTCATAAGCAGGAGACAAAAGGAAGAGATATGCCGGAAATACCGGATCGCCCCGGAAGCGAAAGTGAGCATTGTCCCCCTGGGGCTGGATCTCTCTTCGTGCATGGCCCCAAGACAGGAGGGGAAGTCCCTAAGGAAACGATATCTGGGTGATGGCCACGAGAGCGGCATCCTGGTTGGGATCGTGGGAAGGCTGACACCCGTGAAAAACCATAGAATGTTGCTTGATGCCATGGAGTACCTCAAAAGGGCCGGCAAGCTTCATCGTTTCCGGTTTCTTATCGTGGGAGATGGGGAATTACGCGCGGAGCTGGAGGAATATGCGGAGGAGATCGGTGTTCGGGGACAAGTATGTTTTACGGGGTGGGTCAGGGACGTGGCCTCGCTCTATAAGGCCCTGGATGTGCTCGTCCTGACCTCCCTCAATGAGGGGACCCCGGTCAGCCTAATTGAAGGGATGGCTTCGGGTACTCCGGTCATCGCCACTGACGTCGGGGGCGTGAAGGACTTGATGGGGGCGATTGACAATGAATCCGGTCAGGGATATAAAGAGGCTCAACACGGGTTCCTTGTTTCTTCCGGAGATTCGGAGGCCATGGGGAAGATCCTGATCAATTTCCTGGAAGACCCTCAGCGGCAGCAGATCCGAGCTCAAAGGGCACGGGATTTTGTTCTCAGGCACCACGGCCTGGACAGGTTGGTGAGGGATCTGGACGGGCTTTACAGGGAATTGGTGGGCTGGCCGTTGAGCGGACAAGGGGGATGATGCTTGATCAAACCAGATATCTCTACCTAGCCCTTTTTGGAGGCGGCCTCCTCATATCCCTCCTATTGACTCCCCTTGTCAGGAAATTGGCTCTTTTCACGGGTCAGGTGGCCGTCCCAAAGGACAACCGGTGGCACAAGAAGGCCACCCCCCTGTTGGGGGGTGTCGGGATCTTCTGTTCAACCACCGCGATGTGGCTGATTGCCTCTGCCCGGACAGAATGGAACATCCTTGAGGGGCAGTATCTACCACTGTTGCTTTGCGGGAGCGCGATCTTTGTCCTGGGCCTCGCGGATGACATCTTCAACATGGACCCCCAGCACAAACTGGCAGGCCAAATCATCATTGTCTCCGTCCTCATGTTTTTCGGCTTTCGCCTGGAATGGACAACGTCAAAGACCATCAATCTCTTTCTCACCATTCTGTGGGTCGTGGGGATCACCAATGCATTCAACCTGTTGGACAATATGGATGGCCTGGCAACAGGGATAGCCTTCATAGCAGGGGGCTTTCTTTTTGCTTTCCTCTACCTCAATCCTGGTTTCAACCATTTGACCACACCCGTGATGTTGATGACGGCAGGCTATTTGGGGGCGCTTTTGGGGTTTCTGGTCTTCAACTTCAATCCAGCCTCGATCTTCATGGGAGACGGAGGAAGCCTCTTCATAGGATTCGTCCTGGCTTGCCTTACGGTCCTGGGGAGTCCCGAGCACAGTATGGGGGCCAGCTCCGTTCGCCTCTTATCGGTCATCGCCATACCCGTCCTCATCGTCTTCATCCCGATCCTGGATACTACCTTTGTCAGTTTGATGCGAAAATTGTCCAGCAGGCCCATATCCCAGGGAGGAAAGGACCATTCTTCCCACCGGATGGTCGCCATCGGCCTTTCAGAAATGAAGGCGGTCTTGGTACTGTATACATTTTCTGCCCTGTCCGGGCTGATTGCATTGCTGATCAGCAGGCTGAGCATGGGTCCGGGCCTTGTAGTCATCACCCTGTATTTGCTTTTTATCATTTTCTTCTGGATATACCTGGGGAAAGTGAAGGTCTATCCCGAGGCGCCCCGGTTGACCACAGGAAAGGCGGGGGTCATCACCCCTATCCTCGTTGACATAACCTATCGGAGGAGGCTGTTCGAGGTCCTGCTGGACCTAATCCTGATAACCGTTGCGTATTACGCCTCCTATCTGCTTCGTTTTGAAGGGGCCCCGGGCGGCAACTTTGATTTTTTCTTGAAATCATTACCCATCGTGATCGCTTGCCAGATGGTGTCATTCTATTTCTTCGGCATTTACCGCGGTGTATGGGAGAGCACGAGTATAAGGGATCTGAATGACTATTTGAAGGCGATCACCTCGGGAACCATTGCGTCCATCCTGATCCTGCTCTTTGCCTACAGGTTTATCAGCTTTTCACGGGCCGTGTTCATGATATATTGGGTCCTGATGCTGATCATGGTATCCCTGTCCCGCCTCTCTTTTAGACTCCTGGACGAGGGGATCAGGAGGGGAAATCAACGGGGAACGCCCACTCTCATCTACGGGGCAGGCGTCGGGGGGATGATGCTCGTAAAGGAGATCGAGACAAATAGGGACCTGGGGATAAAGCTCGTGGGATTTATAGACGATAATGCGAGACTTCATAGAAGGAGAATTCAGGGCTACCCGGTGCTTGGCGGCGAAAGGGATCTCAAGGATATCATAAGGAAGCATGACATCAGGAGAATCATAGTTTCCTTCAAACGGAATGGCACAGAGAAGAGGAGAGAAATAGGAGCCCTTTGCCAGGAAATGGGTGCGGAAGTGGAGGTGAACCAGATGAGGTTGATCATAACCTGAAAAGCCCTGGTCCTGAGGGACAGGGTAATTACTTATGAGAAGGAGCGACTATGGACTTCAGCCTTTCTATGGAGCAGGAAATCCTCAGGAACACGGTCCGGCAGTTCGCAGAAAGGGAGATCAGGCCCGTGGCCAGGGATCTTGACGAGAAAGAGATATTCTCCTATGAGACAACGACAAAGATGGCGGATCTGGGGCTCTTCGGAATGTTTGTCTCCGAGGACTATGGCGGCCAGGCCATGGACTATGTCTCCTACATCATCGCAACAGAGGAAATTGCGAGGGTAGACGGTTCCCACGCAGCAACCATAGCGGCGGGGAACTCGCTGGGCATCGGACCAATCTATTATTTTGGAAATGAGGAGCAGAAGAAAAAGTACCTTCCCAAGTTGTGCGCTGGAGAGACCCTGTGGGGTTTTGGGCTGACAGAGCCGAATGCGGGGTCCGATGCGGGAAATACCCAAACCACCGCGGTCCTGGAAGGGGACGAATGGGTCGTGAACGGCAGCAAAATCTTCATTACCAATGGGGCCACAGAGATTACCGCGGGCGTGACGGCCCTGTGTCGCACCGGGACCAGGGAGGATGGGCGCCCTGAACTCTCCTGCATACTCATCGAGTCAGGCACTCCGGGATTCGAGGCCAGGGAGATGCACGGGAAAATGATGTGGCGGGCGTCCAACACGAGTGAGCTTTACTTCGACGACTGCAGGGTCCCCAAGGAGAATCTTCTTGGGCCGAGGGGTTACGGCTTCTACCAGATGATGGAGACCCTCGATGGAGGGAGATTGTCCATCGCGGCCATGGGACTAGGGGGGGCCCAGGGGTGCTTTGAGCTTGCCATGAAGTACAGTAAAGAGAGGGTCCAGTTCGGGCAGCCCATATCCAATTTCCAAGCCAATGCGTTCAAGCTCGCTGACATGAGCCTTGAAATCGAATGTGCCCGCCTGCTCCTCTACAAGGCATGCTGGCTCAGGGACAACAACAAACCCTTCAGGAAGGAAGCCGCCATGGCGAAACTTCACTGCTCCGAGGTCATGTACAGGTGTGCGAATCACGCGGTTCAGCTCCACGGAGGATATGGCCTCATGAAGGAGTACGACGTGGAGAGATTCTACAGGGATCAGAAGTTGCTGGAAATAGGGGAGGGGACCTCTGAAGTCCAACGAATCGTTATTGCCAGGCTCATAGGTGTATTGTAAGATAAGACTGATGCTTCTGTAAAAACTCCATCTCCCCGCGGGACGGGAATCTTTAGTCATTACGCCGTAATTCTGAGACCTTTGCTGGACCTTACAGGAATTGTCGGGGAGCGTTGCTTATGGTTAGGGCCCTGAATAATGTCGGGCGGTTCCCCTCCGGCTTTGGAGTGAGGCAACCGTGTTGCCGTTTCCAAAGAGGGCTTTTGAAAGGTCTCGAGGTAACCACGTTGGAGCTTACTTGAGCCTGCAGTGCAGTAAATCTCTTGGCTTGGATAGAAGTTAGTATAAATATGACGCGGTTAGGAGGGTAACGGCAGCTCAGGGAGAGGGTCCCGAGCTGCAACAACAAAATCCATGTTAGATCGAATTCTGGGGAAGCAAATTGCCTCCTATGTGAGGGCCCACAGGGCCCTTGTCATCGGGGCGCTTGTTCTTACCTGCATAGCTTCTGTATTTGTGATCGTCCCTGCCTATCTTATTCAGCCCTTTATCGACGAGGGCATGAAGAGCGGCATTGAACCGGCCACCTGGAAGATTCCATGGATTAACATTGGCTGGGACAAGGGCCTTACCTGGCAGCGCACGGATCGGGTCCTGATCGAGAACATTTCCTCAAATCGTCTCCTGATCCTGTTGACCTTCATTGCCTTTTTGTCCGTGCTCTTCAAGTCTATTGCTATCTATTTCAGTGAACTGGCGGCCGCGGCCTTTTCAAACAGGGCCATAAGATCGGTAAGGATCGATCTTTTCGAGAAGTTCATCTCCTTGCCCCTCGGTTTCTACCACAAGAGAAAGGCAGGCGAACTCATTTCAAGGTCGACAGCCGACATCACGGTCATGCAAGGCCTCATTGCCCATATCCTCATCGGCCTGGTTCAGCATCCTCTAACGGCGGTGGTCTTCCTCCTGTATCTCTTCGTGATGAATTATAAACTTACGGTCCTCGTTTTTATCGTGGTCCCCGTCATCGTCGGTCTCATACGGCTTTTCGGCAGAAAGGTGAAGAAGCATTCGGCCTGGGTGCAGGATGCAACGTCAAAGGTCACATCTTCCTACCAGGAGACGTTGTTGTGCCTCAAGATAGTTCAAGGATTCTGCCGAAACGACGATGAGTCCAGAAAATTCAGGGGCCTCGTAGACGAACTCTACAAGAAGGTTATGCGGTGGAACAGGTGGTTCCTGGGGCTTGGTCCCATGATGGATTCAACGGTTTTTTTGATTTTGCCCACCGTCCTCATCGCAGGCAAGATCTATTTCAATCATACGCTCGGGGAGCTTGTCTCCATGATCTATGCCTTTTCGAGGGTGTATTCTCCGGTAAAGAGCCTCGCCAGAATCAACAACGAACTTCGCACCCTCCAGGGGGCCACGGAAAGGGTCTTCGACATCATGAAGACCGTCCCCGACATAAGAAACCGCCCGGGTGCCATTGAACTCCCGAGGCACCAACAGTACATCGAGTTCAGGGACGTCTATTTTTCCTACGAGCCGGGCGCGCCTGTGCTCAAGGGAATCTCCCTGCGGATCGAGGCGGGGGAGATGATGGCCTTTGTCGGTTCCACGGGTGCAGGGAAGAGCACTCTCCTGGACCTCATTCCGAGGTTTTATGACGTTACCGGAGGCAGCATCACCATAGACGGGATCGACATCAGGGACGTGACCCTGGAGTCCCTCCGGAGGCAAGTGGGTATCGTAAGCCAAGAGGTCCTTCTGTTCCACGACACCATAGCCAAGAACATCTGCTATAGCTGCCCGGACAAGGGAATGGAAGAGATCGTCAGGGCCGCAAAGGCTGCCCATGCCCATGACTTCATCATGACTTTGACGGATGGATATGAGTCGCTGGTGGGTGATAGGGGGACGAGGCTTTCAGGCGGGCAGAGACAGCGGATTGCCATAGCACGGGCGATACTGGCGGATCCCTCCATACTCATACTGGATGAGGCTGCATCAGCACTGGATGCGGGGAGCGAGAAATTGGTGCAGGAGGCCATAGAAAGGCTCAGGGACGGCCGCACCATCCTGGTTGTGGCCCACAGGTTGAGTACGGTCAGAAAGGCGGACCGGGTGTGCGTCATCGAGGGAGGGGAGATCATTGAATCGGGGAGCCACGAGGAATTGATGAATCTCAACGGCCGATTCAGGCAGCTCCACGATCTGCAGTTCAGGGCCTAGCCACCGGGGCCACTCAGGGGACTCTCTTCTTTCTTCAACCCCCGCGCCATGCCCACCAAGAAAGGATGGCTTTGATAATCTTTCCCACAATTGTCGGGCTGAAACGGACGGGGTGGAACCCGTCCCTCCAAGCCCACTGAATCAGGGTTGGAGGGGCATGCTTCCGTATGACCTCAACCCTTTCCTTTGTTTTTTTGGACCGAGGCAACCGTGTTGCTGGTCTCAAAGCGAGTTTTTCGGAAGTCTCCAGTTGTCTTTGATCACCCCTTTTAGAGCCCCTCCTCCTCTCGAGGAGGGGCTCGTTGCTTAACGATCCGGGTGGCGGCCGAGCTTTAGGCGAATGTCCTCAAAGGACAAGCCGTGGAATCGGATGAGCTTGAGGCGAGATCCCTTCCCTGAGAGTATCTCGATATCCCTTTTCGGGATGTCCAGTTCCCTTGAGAGCAAGGCAAGAAGGTCCCTGTTAGCCTTTCCCTCTATGGGAGGGCTGGTCACCTTTACCTT
>JAFDHO010000262.1 GCA_019308745.1 Deltaproteobacteria bacterium | reverse complement strand
TGCCATATTGGCCTGTGCAAGCATGGCCGTACCAGCCTGCAGCAGGATCTGGTTCTTCGTGAACGTTGTCATTTCGAACGCCATGTCCACATCCCTAATCACCGACTCGGATGCCGAGTAGTTCTCAATGGTGACGGAAAGGTTTGCGGATGCATATGTCAGCCTGTTCATATAAGCACCCATGTCACCCAGACTCTCAGCTAGATCATCTACGGCCTGATCGATGATATCAAGTGCCGTTTGGGCGTTGCTTCTGGATGTAAGGTCAATGTCGGCTACGTAACTAGAGCCCACATGTCCTATGGCGTTCGCATTCAAGTCTCCAAAATCGACTCCGGTGATTTGATCTGTTGTAGAATTATTTTCATCCCCAACCTGGAAAACACCGCCATTTCCTGCGGAGATGGTTATAGTTTGACCTGTTAGATCCCCTAAAGCATAGTCGCTCGTCAGTTTCAGTTTCAGACCCAGTGCGTCAAAGTTAATAAGTTGGGCGCCTGTTTCTATACCTGTTACCTGCTGGGTAATTGTCCCGTTAGTGATTGTTATGGTCCCACTGCCGTTATCAGTAATTGTGTAAGTCCCTGTGGCTGCGCCGTTGAGAATCACGCCAGATGTTACGAGGCCATCGGTTGATGTAGTGTCACTCATCGCACTCACATAGTCACCGTAATGACCATTGATGAGGTTAGTGCCTTGGTACCTGGTTCCATTTGCGATTCGATCTATTTCGCTGATGAGCTGCTGAGCTTCGGCGTCTAGCTTAGATCGGTCCGTATCAGAGACGTTATCAGATGCAGCCTGGGTTGCCAACTCCTTGAGCCTTTCCAGAATTCCTTGGATTTCGTTGGCTGCGCCTTCAGCCACCTGAACGACAGATGTGGCTTCTGTGATGTTCCTCTGCGCTACATAGAGGGACCTTATTGATGTACGGAAACGGTTGGCAATCGCCAGTCCAGCCGCGTCGTCGCTAGCGTGGTTGATTCTGTAGCCGGACGACAACCTTTCAAGACTTTTCTGAAGGTTAGTGTCAGTAAGAGTTAAATGTCTGTGTGCATTTAATGCAGCTATGTTGGTATTAATTCTAAGTCCCATATCCTATCCTCCTTGATAATATTTTCTGTGTCTCTGCGGTATGGAACCGCTCAATTCTTGAACCCTTTTGGATTCCCGCACATGGCTGAGACCTCCTTGCCTTCAGCCTAGTTCCCTAACACTTACTTCTCCCTCACCTCCTTTCTTCCTTATTCTGCCATCAGCTTTTTTATCGGCTCAGGGATTCATAACTTGAATAGTTTTTGGTGGGTTGGAGACAGGGTTGGGTTCAGGGATGGAGATATGAGGTCGGATAGTTTGCAGAGTATCATAAATTATTTCAATAAGTTGATTACGATCAGGAGTGTTCGGAAGGCTTTCGGCTATAGACAAAAGAAGACAGCTCAATTCTTCAAAGGAATTGATTTCCAAATCGGTGTCCAGGCCGAGTTGCTCCATTAATAATTCCGCATGACGGGCAAACAGGTCTTTGTTGCCCGTTTTTAGTGCAAGGCACATAAGGGAAGTTTGATCTTTCAAGGTTCGAGGTGTGGGAAGCAGCTCCAAGGCCTTGGCAGCCAAATGGAAGTCTCCATGCATCTCGAAAATCCGAGCCAGGGATTCCAAGGATGACCAGGTCCGTGGGTTATGGGGAAGTAATTGCAGTGATTTTGCATATGCCCTTAAGGCCTTTTCCAGATCGTTAAGGGCACAATGACACTCTCCTAAAAGAAAATGAAGTCTACTCTTTTCCTCATTAATGCGCAAGGGAACTGGGCCGGGTTCGAGGGATATGGAAGCAGCTTTTTGGAGGAAAGAGAGGGCTGTTGCCGGCTCATTTTGATATAGTAGTTCTCCCATCCTCACAAGAAGCAGAAAAGAATCAGGCTTGTGCTGTAAGCCATTGGCCAGCAGGCGCTTTGCTTGTTCTATTTCACCCCCCTTGACCAATAGCCTTGTCAGATCAATCACAGCCTTCTCATACCAGCCAGTATAGGCAATTAATTCCTCCTCATGAGCCAAGGCCATTTCCAGGTTATACCGGGCTCCCTTTATATCACCTAGAGATTCCAATAGGTTGGCTTTATGAAGAAAGGTGAATACTCCGGGCTTTTCCTTCTCCAGGATACTCAGATCTCTTCTCACCTTTTCGACTCTTTTCTTTTCATCTTGGTAGCCGATGTGGTCTATTGTAATATCTACATTTTTTATGGGTATGTTCATCTTGTGCAGAGAAGGAAAAAGCTGTTCATGGATTCTGCCTTCGAAGCAGATCCCGTCAAGGCGCGGGAAAAGCCGCAATTGTTGAAAAATGCTTTCGCCTACTTCCGGCCCAAAGGAGCTCCGTATCGTAAAAAGAAGGGAAATGGGGGTTTTTTGCTCTAGAAGCTTCCACTTCAAAGCTAGAAGACGGTTCTTATTCTCAGGGGAGAGGCGGTCGTCCGCGTCTAACCAAAGGACGTAAACCCTTGCCCCGTGCTCTAACGCAACAAGTTTGGTGTTATCTGTTGAACCAGTATCCACTATAACTATTTCGTCAAAGATATTCTTTACGGTAGGTAAAAGATCTCTGAGGTTTTCTTCTTCGTCCCGGACAATCATGCACAAAGATACAGTTACCGGCTTATGGGCAAGAATCTTTGAGAGGTGCTTTGCCTTTTTGTTGGCCGGGTCAAGTTTCAAGGCTCTTCGTACATATTGGATTGCTTTTTTACGCTCACCCTTTTTCGCCATTATGATGGCAAGTTCCAAGAGACTTTCCAAAGAATTGGGAGAATACTCAAGAGCTTTTTGAAATATTTGTTTGGCTTGCTCGAAATTCCATTGATCTCTGAATACCAGGCCCAGATTATGGAGTATTATTGAATTCTCAGGTGAGACAGCAAGTGCTTTCTCAAAACACGACCTTGCTTCCTTAAGGCAACCTTTTATACGCAAGATGGTCCCCAGATTGTTTAATGCGCCAAAGTCCGAGGGGCAGAGGTCTATGGCCTTTTCAAGCTGAGGAACTGCCTCGTCAAAGGTCCGTATGTTCATCAAAGCGGTTCCCAACATCATTCGTGACTGGTGAAAGTCTGGCTTAAGATTTACTGATTTTCGAAGGAGCTCAATTGCCTCATTATATTTCCCCGCGGACACCCGGTTCACACCGAGCTCATAATAGGCCATGAAATTGCTTGGGGCTTTCAACAATTTTTTCCCTCCTAGGCTTTTATAAAACGCTAGTTTCTTAGGGGAATTGCCTTCAGTGGCGTAACCAAAGTGGTGGATTGGAATATTGATGGGTACCCAGGGAAGTCCGTGTTCCTTCATGGAATACAATACCAGTTCATGGACCGGCATCTGGAACCTGATCCTGGGGTCATTACGGAAAAGCCTTATTACTGGTACGGGCAGAAAACCCTTGAATCCGGACTCTTCGGGATATTCCCCATCACATGGAACAGCTCCGTTGAGCCTCAGGTCGTGTAGGTAGTTCCGCTGGACCAATTCATATCCATATATTCCGTCTTTCCGAATTAGTTCCCTTATCCTAGGATGGTCCCAGGCCGAGATCTCTTCATCCGCGTCTAGGACCAGTATCCATTGACCAGTTGCCTGATCAATGGAGAAGTTCCTTGCAGCCGAGAAGTCGTCACACCACTTGAAATGGAACACCCTTGCCCCGAACTGGGAGGCGATCTCCGCACTGCGGTCATGTGATCCAGTGTCCACCACTATCAGCTCGTCCACCAAGTCCACCACGCTTTGAAGCGACCTCGTTAGGTCGCGTTCCTCGTCTTTGACTATCATGCAGAGGGTTAAGGAACTCATGGGCTAGATGTATTCAGGGAGGTGTGGATCATGAATCGAGGGAGTGTTGTCATCCTAATTAGGCACTAGGTTTCATGGGAGCTAGACCTTTAATAATATTGCCTCCCGGTTCCACTCTTTCGATTTTCTCACAGCATCGGGCCAGTAACTCTAGACCCGTGCCGTCTCCCGGCAGCGTTGATATATATTGTTCAGCCACTCTAAGTGCTTTTTCAGCTCTTCCCCTGGCCAGGAATCCCTGCACCGCGGCCTTGGCCGCCTGCTTCAAAGACGGTTGGATCCAGAAACACGCCACGGCAAGGTGAAACCTTGCCGGATCCTCCAGTCCTTCGGCAAGGCGCCAGAGCGCGGCCGGGCCATCCCTATCCAGCTCTTCAAGGCTGTGGCCATGTAACCCGAACAAGGCCACTATATCGTGCTCCATACCGTCATGCATATCCCCAATTAGCCTTGCTGCCAGACGGGTGGGCAGTGTCTCATTACAGGTGGGTAGATCGAGGATGGAAGGCCATTGTTCCATGTCAAAGAGAAGGTCGGCCAGATCGCTGGCTAAATCAGGATTATACGGGTCAAGGGACAAACCCTGTTCCAGCAACGTTCTTGCTTTTTGGGGATTACCCCGCTTCAGGATAAGAGCAAGAGCTCTTCGAGATTTCACGTGTCTTTGCTCTATGGAAAGGGCCTTTTGGTACGCCTCTTTGGCTTCCTTGAGCCTGCCGCAGCGGACCAGCGCATTGCCATACTCATATAGGTCGTCGGCATTTGCTATGGGGGAGCGGGCGATTCTGGATAGGATCTGGAGATCTACTGGCTTCCGTCCTAATCGTGTGAGGATGTCGCGGGCCAGAACTTCAGCTTCTCTGAACATTTCGCTTATCCTCTGGGCCTTTCTGCAGGCATAAATGGCATTTTCCAAATCACCCAATTGTTTGAAAGCCAATGCCCGTTGATATTCTACGGCATACCTCAGGGCCTCCACATTGGTGGGCACGTTAGAGAGGAGCGAGTGTCCTCCAAACTCGCCTAGTACTTTCACGGCTTTTTCTGGCATGCCCAGTTTGTTGTAAGCCTCTGCCAAAGATACAAGGACAAGGCCGGGTACTTGGGGCCAACCCCTGGCCTTTTCAAGGACTTGCAATGCATCTTCTGGTCGGTCGAGCTGTAGATAAGCCCTACCAAGGTGGGTCAAGGCATTAAGATAGGTAGCACTATGAGTTCTAGCGAAAGATTCATTTCGTAAGATCATCTCGAACTGCTCTGCCGCTTCCCTAAACCGGCCGGTGGAATGAAAAATGAAGCCAACGTGGAATCGGCTCATCAGGTCTTTCGGGTTTTCTTTGATTCTTTGCTGCAAGAGATTTAGATATTTCTCTTTTTTTTCTTGGATGACCTTGCGGCTACTATAGCCGGTATGTACAATATTAATGTCGACTTTGCGAAGTGGGAACCCTAGTTCTCTCAAGGCAGGAGCGACCTGTTCATGGACTGGATAGCGGAATCGGATCTTGGGGTGATTAGGGAACATTCGGAGTTGCAAAAGAACCTCTTTACTGGGCCCCTGATTCTGCAGTCGAAACATGAAACCCTGATCCAAGGGGAGGAATTTGATCTCTTGCAGCTTGGGCCATTCGGTAGGGGGTACATAATCATCTGCGTCCAACCACATGATCCAGTCGCCCGTTGCCATATCGAGAGATGCGTTACGAGCGGCTGAGAAATCGTCACACCATTGGAAATGACCAACCTTCGCCCCTAGAGACCTAGCTATCTCAACAGTCTGGTCCATTGAGCCGGTATCCACTACAACGATTTCATCTGCAAAGGGCTTGACGCTTTCAATAGCCATCCTAATATTTTTCTCTTCATCTCTTACAATCATGCAGACGGAAAGAGTTTTTTCACGCCTTATTTTCTTCTTGACCCTTCTTATGTTTTCCCGTGTCAAGGTAGCGTCGGGCTGCAAGTCTAAAGCTTTATTATACCATGAAAGAGCTGTAACAAAGTCACCCTTGTATTCGTGACACACGCCTAGGTTGTTTGCGAATTCGTGCTGATGAGGGTTGATTTCCAAGGACTTCTTGTAGGCTTCAGCAGCCTCGTCATAACGCCCCAGTTTCAACAATGCACTCCCCTTTAGGGCATAAAGTTGCGATGCTTCTTCATAGCCCTCATTTTTGCCCATTTGGCACAGGTCTAAGGCCAATTCCGCCGATTCAAGAGCCTCACGGTATTTCTCTGCCTTGAGCTGAATGACTCCCAATTCATAAAAGGCTTTAGGGTTCTTGGAAAGGCCACGGGTTTTTTGTAGGGCCGCGTGTAAGTATCTGTCACGGGGCCTACTTTTTGAAACGTCACCGAAATGAAGCACCGGCACGTCCAAGTCTGCTATTTTGAGGTCTCTACTATGGAACCATGGCTCCACGAGTTCATGTACTTCACCTCGGAAGGCCACACCAGGAAGTTTCCGGAAAAGCCTTACTTTTGTGGAGGGCACCCAGTAGGGATAATCCTTTTCCTCCTCATATTCACCTTTGGCCTTCTGCGTGCCAACCTCAGTTGGTTCCCACCTGTAGTTCCTTGTAGTCATGCGGTAGGCGTCCCCAAAAGGTATTTCTACAGCTTGCCTCAATTTGTGGATTTCCTTTTTGGGGATGACTTCATCAGCGTCAAGCACCAGGACCCACTCACCTGTGGCATAATTCAAGGATTGATTTCGATGTTTGGCGAAGTCGTTTTCCCAAGGATGCTGGTAGACCTTTGCGCCAAAGGATTGAGCTATTTGAATGGTATTGTCTGTTGAGCCAGTGTCTACAATAATAATTTCATCAACAAGGTTTCTTATGCTTTCAAGACAGCGAGGTAGAAATTTCTCCTCGTTTTTCACTATCATGCATACGGATATAGATGGGGACCTTTTCCCAGCATGCTTCTGCTTCGCTTTTTTCTTTACTGTCCTTTTCCTGCGACGACTCATTGTAGACTCCGTTCTTTTTCCATACCCAAAGTGATGAAGGCGCAATGTTTGGGCGCTGGATTTAGCTTAGTCAGGATGCATTTAATACTTTGTGAAGGGCTTTTGTGATCTGTGAGGGAGTGATTGAGAGGAGGCAGGGGCTGTATCTGGTCCCCTTTGACTCTGCCTCCGGGCATTTGTCATATACTTTGGCTTCTGCATTTGGGTTGGGTGGATTCAATTCTGTAACTGCATTTAGACCACATGGCGAGCTGCATATACTAC
>JAFDHO010000063.1 GCA_019308745.1 Deltaproteobacteria bacterium | reverse complement strand
CACCGGTTTTCGTGAGGGGGTTCATTCGGTCCTATGTTAAGCTTCTGGGACTGGATGAGCACAAGGCCCTCGGGCTCTACGAGAAATCAGCGCCGAAGACTCCCACCACCATATCATTCAAGAAGTTCTCCAGGAGGAGAAGGGGATCTTACTACTTGATCGGTGCGGTGTTGGCCCTCATCGTCGCTGCCGGCCTCTACATATGGGCGGAGAACCTCTCCACGAGGCCCACTGGAACCGAAGAGCGGGAGGCCCGGGTAGAGATGGAAGAAAAGACAGGGGCCGAAATCCCCGAGCAGGGGGTGGCGGAGATCCCCATCGAGGCAGGCACTGCCGAGGAGGCGACGATATCGGCGGTGGAGCCCTCGGAGCCGGTTGAGGAACCCGGGGAGGGGGCCGCGAAAGAAGGCCCCGTGCTGGCGGCAAGGAGGGACCTCCCAACCGCTGGGGGGCAGGCCCTACCCGGTGAGGAGGGGCCGGGGGAAGGCCAGCCAGGAGAGACGGGGCCACTGGGAAGAGCCGAAGGTGAAGGGCCGTCCCGAGAAGGGGGTGAGGCGTCCAGTGGGGCCGGCGTGTCAGGGCCCGTTTCAGGGGAGCCTGCACCAGGCGCCGAGACCCTTACTCTCACAGGAATAGTAAAGGATAAGACCTGGATCAGAATATGCGTCGATGATCAGGACCCAAAGGAATATATCTTCAAACCCGGGAGCCGGCCCCAGTGGAAGGCAAACCAGGGGTTCTACGTTCTGGTGGGGAATGCTGCGGGGATTGATTTTGACTTCAACGGAGAGATGATTGAAAACCTGGGGGAGATAGGTCGGGTCAAGAGGCTGAGGCTCCCCGGGGACTTTCGGGGAACAAAGTGCGAGGACTAGAACGCGGTGGAAAATGTCTATGACATATTGGAGGAAAGGGGCTTCATAGAACAAGTTACGGATGATAATAAGGTCCGGAATTTACTGGAGAAGCCAACAACTTGTTATATCGGCTTCGATCCCACGGCCAGGAGTCTTCATCTGGGCAGCCTGGTCCCGATCATGTCTCTGGCCCACATGCAAAGGGCAGGGCACCGGCCCATTGCGGTGGTCGGTGGGGGCACGACCCTTGTGGGAGATCCGAGCGGCAAGACAGAGATGCGCCGGATCATGACAAGGGAAGAGATTGAGGAGAATGCACAGGGAATCAAGAAACAGCTCTCCCGGTTTCTGGATTTCGAAAGGGGCAAGGCCTTGATGGTCAACAATGCCGACTGGCTCACCAAGCTCAATTACATAGATTTCCTACGGGATATCGGGAGACATTTCAGTGTCAACCGGATGCTGGCCGCCGAGAGTTACCGGCTCAGGTTGAAGACAGGGCTCAGTTTCATCGAATTCAACTACATGCTCCTTCAGGCCTATGACTTCTGGTATCTTTTCAGGCACTATGAATGCAGGCTCCAGATGGGCGGTAACGACCAGTGGGGAAACATCCTTGCCGGGGTGGACCTGACGAGACGACTGGAAGGGGAGGAGATCCACGGAATCACGTTCCCCCTGATTACCACCTCCGCAGGGGTAAAGATGGGAAAGACCCACGAGGGTGCCGTATGGCTGGATCCTGAATTGACATCGCCCTACGAGTATTACCAGTACTGGATCAACCAGGACGACAGGGACGTAGAGCGATTCTTGCGGCTCTTTACCTTTGTGCCAATCGACGAGATCAAAAGACTGACGGCCAAGGGGGGGGAGGAACTCAGACGGGCAAAGGAGGTGTTGGCCTATGAGGCCACAGTCCTTTGTCACGGGAGAGAGGAGGCGGATAGGGCACGGGCAGCTGCCCGCAAACTGTTCGGGGGCGAGGATTCGGGAACCTCGGACTCTATCCCCAGTTGCACCATACCAACTGATGAGCTTGAAAGGGGTATCCCGGCGTATATCCTGTTCGAACGGGTCGGCATCTGCAAAAGCAGGGGTGAGGCCCGGCGCTTGATTTCCCAGGGAGGAGGATACATCAATCACAAAAGGGTTGGGAGTTTCGATCAGGTGGTCGGATCAGGAGACCTTGTGAATGATTCGATCCTCCTCAGGGGGGGTAAAAAGAGGTACCTGAAGGTCACTGTCTCGCAATGAAGAGACGGAGCCTGTCCCTCAAGGCCGGCCTCTCCAAGACACAGAGGGTCGGCATGCTCCCGTGATGGTCCTGAATCACGTGCCTCCGGGAGGTCAAGTCCTTCTCCCGGAAACGGGCTGGGGGGATTACCCCGCCGAATAGGCTATGGAAAAACTAAAAGAGAAACCTGTCAATGGTGAGGAGATCATCGAGCCTGCCAACAATGAGAAGGCGGACACGGGACAGTTGAGCCTCGCCCCTTCGGTGCTCCCCGAAGAACGTGCCCTGGTCCCCTATGATCCGTTACAGCTATACCTCCTGGAGATCAAGAGATACAAGCTCCTCACCCGAGAAGAGGAGATGGAGCTGGCGATCAGGGTCATAGAAAAGAAAGACCAGAAAGCCGCCTACAGGCTGATTACTTCGAACCTTAGGCTGGTGGTCAAGATTGCCATGGATTTTCACAGGTATTGGACCAAGAGTCTCCTTGACCTTATTCAGGAAGGCAACGTAGGGTTGCTGCAAGCCGTGAGAAAATTTGATCCCTACAGGGGGATAAAGTTTTCCTATTACGCGTCCTTTTGGATCAAGGCCTACATGCTGAAGTATATCATGGAAAACTGGAAGATGGTGAAGATCGGCACAACCCAGACACAGAGGAAACTGTTTTTCAATCTTGCAAAGGAAAGGGAGAGACTCATCTCTCAGGGGTTCGACCCCGAACCGAGACTCCTGGCCGAGCGCCTCGACGTAAAGGAAAAGGAAGTGGAAGAGATGAGCCAGAGGCTGGGGGGGGGAGAGATATCCTTAAGCGCCCCCATTGGTGAGGAGGGCAAGGAGGTCTACGGGTCCCTCCTCCCGGACCCGAATGTTTCCATAGACGAGCAGCTCTCGGAAAAGCAAAACAGGGAACTTCTCTTGCAGAAACTGAAGGAATACCGGGAGAAGCTTTCAGGAAAGGAACTGGATATTTTTGACAATCGTATCATGGCCGAAAATCCCATGACCCTCCAGGAGCTGGGAGATAAGTACAAGATATCCCGAGAAAGGGTCCGGCAGATCCAGGAGAGGATAATAAAGAACATCAAGAAGTGGCTTACAGAGGAGATTCCAGATTTTGAGGAGAACTTTTCCGGCATTCTTAAGTGAGAGGATGGGTTTCTTTATCCTGCTGGCCTTGTCAGCGGTCACCTTTTCTTCATGCGCGCCGACCGCCCTTCCGCATCGCGCAGCGAAGGGGCACCCCCATGAGGAGGTGAAACCCGGAGAAGGGCTGGATCAACGTCACAAGGCCTATAGCTATTTCACCATGGCTGCGCTCGAGGAAACACGGACTCACCATAAGGAGGCCCTGGCTTATCTCAAGAAGGCGATAGAGAATGATCCTGATTCTGTGTTTCTCAAGAGGAAGATGATTGGGTACCTGAAGACACTGAAGGACTACCGGGGTGCGATTGAAGAGGCAAAGAGGCTGGTGCAGGAGGACCCCCAGGACATCCAAAACATATTGCTTTTGGCTGATGCCTATGCCTTGAGCGGAGACGACGAGGGGGCCATCAGGGAGTACCAAAGGGCCCTGGACATGAACCCCGACCTCAGAAGGGTAAGGCTGGTTTTGACCAACGTCTTGATAAAGAACAGCAAGTTCGAGATGGCGCTCTCTCACTTGGACAGGCTCCTCCAGGATGACCCCCACCTCCTGATAGCCCATTACTACCGGGGCAGGATCCATCTGGAAAGGGGTAACTTCCCCGAGGCGGAAAAGGCCTACCTGGAGGCACTGAAGCTGAATGAACGAATGGAGGCAGCCCTGTTTGACCTGGGTGCCCTGTACCAGATGAAAAGGGATCACCTGAAGGCCATGGAGACCTACGAAAAGCTGCTGAGTTATTATCCCTTCAACATGGCTGCCCGGGAGAGGCTGATCAATATCTATTACAAGCTGGGACGGAAAAAGCTGGCCGAGCAGCAAATGGAGGAAATGAGGAAGAGGAGCAAGCCCGGCTCCCCGGGCCGCCAGGCCCTGGGCCTCATTTACCTCCAGCACGGAAAGATAGAGGAATCTATCAAGGAACTGGAAATGATCGTCTCCGCGTGGCCCAAGGACGACAAATCACGATACTACCTTGCCATGGCCTATGAGGAAAAGGAAGATGACGACAAGGCCTTGCTCCATTTCAAGAAGATCGACCCGGGATCCAAGTATTTCATTAACGCCCAACTCCATATAGCCTATATCCTTAATGTTCAGGAAAGACAGGAGGAGGCAAAGGAGGTCCTCCAAAAGGCCCTCTCAACGGATCCCAAGAAGGTCGAAGCCTATTTGATGCTCTCTTCCATATATGAAGATCAGAAGGAATACGACCGCGCCATTTCGGTGATCAAACAGGGCCTGGAGCAGGATGAAAAGAACATAGATCTCATGTACAGGCTCGGCGTGATATTTGATCGGAAGGGAGAAAAGGATCTGTCCATGGAGCACATGAAGAGGATCCTGGAGATCGACCCGGACCACGCAGATGCCTTGAACTATATTGGTTATACCTATGCGGAGCAGGGCATAAGGCTCAATGAGGCCCTGGAGATGATCAAGAGGGCGCTCAAGAGGAAACCCAACAGCGGATATATCATAGACAGCCTGGGCTGGGTGTATTTCAAGAAGGGGTTGTACAAAGAGGCGAGAGAGGCACTGGAGAAGGCCTATACCCTGGTCCCCAATGACCCCACCATTTCAGAACACCTGGGAGACCTCTATCACATGATGAAGGACTATCACAGGTCCCTGGATATGTACAGAAAGGCGATGTCCCTCAAGCACCCTGAACAGGAAAAGATCAGCGAAAAGATAGAAAAGGTCAAAAGGCTGATAGGACCCTGACCCGGATGAACCGGAATATCCAGGATTGCAAGCCCTGCAGATCCGTTTTTCCGCCGGAAAAGCAACAACCCCACACCCAAGATGCACCAAGTTCTCGATCGCACAGTATGTTTGACTTACACTTTCGCAACGTAGTATACCATTGCAGGCCCCTTGGTCTAAGATTTTCCCTTAAGAGATATCTCATCGCGGTTCCGTTCGTCGTCTCCCTCCTGGGATGTGGCCCCATAGTCTCCAGGCCCGCCATTGAGAGATCCCTCGAGAGAGAAAAAGTCCATGCCGTCCTGGAGCACATCAAGGAGCAAGACCGCAAGGTTTCCTCCTTTTTCTCCTCGGGAAAGATCTCTGCAGACGCCTGGTATGGCAGGGACGAGGCGGACATCTTGGTCATCGGCAGGAGATATCCCTTGAAGATCAAGGTGGAGATCACCCATTCGTGGGGACAACCCATCCTTCATCTCTTGTTGGCAGAATCGAGGATCCAGGTCCTCTCCTTCAGGGACAGGAGGTTCTATTCGGGTCCAGGTGGGGCGGAGGCCCTTCAAAGGTTCTTTCAGATCCACGTGAGACCCGAGATCTTCTGGAGCGTGTTGAGGGCCTATCCCACCTTGCAGGAGCATAGCTCGATCACAATGGGACCAAACCAGATCTCCCTCCACGACCAAGAGGACATGGAGGTGGAAAGGATCTATCTCCACCCTGAAGCTCTCCTGCCAAGATCAATATCGTACCGGGGCGAAGACCTCGCAATCTCCTTTGATAATTTCCAGGGCACGAATCGATTCTCCTACGCAGGGGAAGTCGTTCTAGAGGACAGGAGGAAGAAAAAGAAGCTTGTTATCCGAAACGAGAAAATGGTCTTCAACAGGGACATACCCCCAGAGGTCTTTGCCATGCACATACCCCCGGGTTTCGAAGTCTACAACCTTGACGACCAGGATGACCGGGACTAATGAGGATGGGGACGTCCATGAAATAATAACTTGACGGTCGAATCCATCCTTTCACTAAAAAGGGACACGACCTTCAGTATTCAAATAACTCAATTATCAGGTTGGGGAACCCCTTCTCTTGCTATTTTCTGTCCTCTCTGAACTGCATAACCGACGGCCCCGGGCGTTATGTTTCAAATTTCCTCTCGAATCACCTCTCATGCCCTTTCTCCTAGTGGCAAACGGTGCTCCGCAAATCCCTTGCAGCCGATCATATTTGTCTGGAGTGTGCCAAACATACCCAGGGATGTGACAGCGATCTGCACGGGGCATTATCATAGCCCTTTTCTTATAACGCCCATTTGCAGGCAGTTGTCTGGGCGCCTGCCACGACCGCCACGGCACCACGCACGCCATGCGCAGCACAATGATATTGATATTATACGCCTGGGGCACATGTTGGACCATGCACGCCGAGCCGCGGGCTTGATGACAAAGCCTTTCCCCGGAATCTCAGAATCTTATAATTTTATGGACGTCCCCCATCCCAAACAGGAAGTGATCAGCCCCCGATACTCGACATGTGGCGTATGCATTTGCGAGGGCCTGATTCTATGGGACCGCGGTCCTTAGTCTTGTTGATCGCCGCTGATGTCAACAGCCCGAGGATATAGTCATCACCCTTCCCCTCCCGGAGCGGGGTCTTGACATCGATCTCCTGATCGGAGAACAGGCAGGTCCTCAAGTGGCCCTCGGCGGTCAGTCT
Organism: Deltaproteobacteria bacterium; assembly: GCA_019308745.1. Classification (GTDB taxonomy): domain Bacteria; phylum Desulfobacterota; class DSM-4660; order Desulfatiglandales; family HGW-15; genus JAFDHO01. The sequence goes on along the minus strand of JAFDHO010000063.1, from coordinate 14,144 downwards.
CAACCTGTTGCAGCTGTCGCAAAAGTGGTGACTCATGGCGCCGATCAGGCCTATCTCCCCCTTGCCCCCTTCGAGGATGTACCTCTTGGCGGGTCCATCCAGGGAATTGGATAGAATGGGTCTCAGGGGTCCCAAGGGCTCAATAGCGGAGAGGATCTCTTCAATGGAGATGAATCTTTCGTCACTCCATATGTTTTCCTTACCGACCGGCATGAGTTCTATGAAGCGAACATGGTAGGGTTTCTCCACTGTCAGCCGTGCAAAATCCAGGATTTCTTCATCGTTGACACCCCTGATGGCAACGACGTTTATCTTGAGGGGATTGAATCCACATTTCTCGGCCTCCAGGATGCCTTCCCATACCCTGTCGAAATAGTCACGTCCGGTTACCTGAAGAAACCTCTCTGCCTTGAGGGTATCCAGGCTCACGTTCAGACGGCATATGCCGCACTCCTTCAGGGGCTTTGCATATTCCTTCAGGAGCACCCCGTTCGTGGTCAACGTGATCTCTTCGAGCTCTTCAATTTCGCACAACTTCTCTAGAAAACCGATAAAGCCCTTGCGGACCAAGGGCTCTCCGCCTGTCAAACGGACCTTTCGTATTCCGCTTCTTGCAGAGATCTTGACTAGGCGAAGCATTTCTTCATAGGTAAGGATGCTGCTGTGGGGAAGGAAGTCGATCCCTTCTTCAGGCATGCAGTACACGCACCTCAAGTTGCACCTGTCCGTAACCGAAAGCCTGAGGTAGTTTATGGGTTTGTGCCCCTTCTCTATGGATTGTTCTATGACCACGAGTCAATACCCCAAAAGGAAAAGTCCACCAGTGAAACCAGCGGCAAGCCATTGCGCTGATCCTGGCAGGCCAATATCAATAATATAAGGTCCTCCGGGAGAAAAATCAAATGTTCTCAGCACCGGAGCAATGTCCCGGTAGGGCCTAAATTCGCCCCTTCTTTTTCCTTGACCTTTTCCAGAATAGTACAAAAATGATCACCAGGGCGAGGGTTATGAATATGCCGATATTGTATTTCATCTGTATTTTGAAGAGGTTGGCCCTGATGGAATCCCAGTTGCTTCCAAGCGTGTAGCCCGCAAGGATCCAGATAAGGTTCCACACTGCGCTACTCAAGAAGGCCAGGAGGGCAACCCAGCGGGTCTTCAATCCGGACAGCCCTCCTGCGACGGATATGACGGATCGCAGACCGGGGAGGAACCTGTTGGCCGCGATGACAAAATAGCCGTATCTGGAGAACCACTCCTCTGCCCTTACCATGTCTTCAGTCTTGAAAAACCTGTGATCCCTTCCCATGAAATAAGGCCTCCCCAGGTGTTTTCCCACCAGGAAAAGGCCCATGAAGCCCCCAACGCTGCCCAAGGTGGTGGAGACGTAAACACCAAGGATCCCAAGCTTGCCCGTGCCGACGAGAAAAGCACCAAAGGCGGTGATCGTATCCCCCGGGATGGGGGGGAACACATTTTCCAGGAAGGCGCTTAAGGCGAGCAGGGAGTAAGCCAGTATGTCGGGAAGCGTCCCTATTAGGGTCAGGACATGATCGATATAGCCCTTCATTAAATTGGTTTCCTCAGTGCCTGCCGGAAATGGCGGCAGTGTCCTTTCTTTCTTGACCCACAGTAAGCTCTTGTGCGCTAAAGGCATTCCGGTCCAGCTTGTAGCACTGCTTCATTTCATACACCAAAAAGGCCGGTTCTTGAACCCAAAAAAACGTTGATCTTTCTCGGTCTGTTGCTCAAAACCCGACAACAATGGTGGTTACGCAGTGCCTTGAACTACCCAATTCCGGGACAAATCAAGCAAAAGGCTTTGAGCAACAGGCCGTTTTGGCTTGACTGATCCCCATGCCTTTGGTAAACGAAGTAAGTGCCTAAAATAAAAGACTTTAGGATGAGATATGGCAAAGAAAAAGAAATCTCGCAAGGAACTCCTTAAGGAGCCCGATGAGTTCTTGACCCTTTCAGCCCGGGCCATCATAGCCGCAAGGGAGCATGCACGCAAACTAAAATTCCTTGGAATGGCTGTTGTGGCCGTGGTTTTAGTATACCTGGGGGCCAGCACTTACTTGAAATACGCAAACAGGAAAGGACAGGAGGCCTATAACGAGGCCTACAATGCCCTGGTCAGTACCTTGGATGACAAGGGGCAGAAGGCGGAGGGGCTTGCTAGGGCCGAGGAGCTCCTGAGGAAGGTCATTGATGAACACGGACTGTCCAGGGCACGGGATCTGGCCCTACCGGAATTGGGTTACGTGAACTTCAGGGAGGGAAAGTACGACGAAGCTATCTCCCTCTACCAGTCCTACCTGGAGGAAGTCCCTGACGACTGGTATTATCGATCTCTCGTAAGCTTTGCCCTGGCCTCCTGTTATGAAGCCAAAGGTGACGTCAAAAAGGCGGTAGAAGTCCTGGAGTCCGTTTTGGTGGGCCCGGATGTCTTTCTGAAGGGCCAGGCCATGCTGAGTCTGTCAAGGCTCTACGATCTTCTGAACCGGGATGAGATGGCATTGAAGATCCTCAAGGAGTTTTCAGAGAAATTCCCGTCTTCGGCCTATATACCCTTTGTAAAGGCCAGGCTCTTGGCCTTTAGCCCGTAACCCTTTTTGCGGATGAGGTTGCTTCCGGGGCCTTGAAACAGCCTCCTGAAGCTCGTTGCTCTGGACCCACGGTCCCGACATGGGGGTGGGGAGAAGACAATAATTGGAGTTTCGCGGAAAAGAAGGGGGTCGTAATGCAACTGGGTTTTTCCTTTGATGTTTCCAGGTGTAGTGGTTGTATGGCATGCATTGTGGCATGCCAAGATGAAAAGGACCTGCCGGAATTCGGGCCCAGCTTTAGACAAGTAACGCGCGTGGAGAAAGGGTCTTACCCTAATGTGAGCATGGCCTTCATTTCCATTGCCTGCCTTCATTGCGGGGACGCCCCGTGCCTCCTGGTGTGCCCCACCGGGGCCATTTACAAGAGACCTCAGGACGGGATAGTGGACGTGGATCAGGACGTGTGCATCGGCTGCCACAGTTGCGTGCTGGCTTGCCCGTTCGGTGCCCCTCAGTTTCCCGAGGGGTCCAAGATGCATAAATGCGATCTCTGCGCGGGAAGGATAGAATATGGCATGGAACCGGCCTGTGTGAGGGTTTGTCCTACCCGTGCCCTGAGCTATGGCCCCATGGAGGACCTGGCTCGCCAAAAGGCGGAAAAGGCATCCCGCGTTATACTGGACCCCCTTCTAAAGGTGCCCGGGCAGTGAGTAAGACCTCCGCCGGTCTCCTATTCATCGGGAATGGCGGCGCGGCAATAAGTGCTGTTCGGGCAGCCCGGGCCGTAGGGTACGAGAGTCCAATTCAAATGATTTCAGATACCTGCGGCGATACCTTTAACCCGATGCTCTCCCCCTATTACTTGGCCGGACATATTCCCTTTGAGCGTTGTTTCCCGTTCGGTAGGGAATTCTACACGAGCCACGGCGTGACCTGCCATTTCGGATCCCCTGTTGAGGTCCTTGATCCCTTTTCAAAAGAGGCAAGGCTGGCGGATGGAAGGGTCCTGACCTATGACCGCTGCCTGGTCGCCACAGGGGCGCGCCCTGTTCTTCCCCGGGTTTCGGGAATTGACCAATCACGGTACGTATACACCCTCAGGACTGCCGAAGATGCCATTCATCTAAGCAAGGCAGTTGAAAGGGCCAAGGATGTCTTGGTCCTCGGGGCATCCCTTATTGGACTCAAAATGGCAGAGATTCTCCTATCCAAGGGGGCGCGCGTGACCTTGGTGGACGTTGCGGAGCATGTCCTGCCGAGTGTGGCTCATCCCAGATGTGCCGCAATTGTGGAGGAGGTCGTCAGGAACAGGGGAGTTGATCTGCGATTGAAGCGGTCTTTGAGCGGTGTGGAGGACGGCCGGGAAAGGGCTGGTTTCCACTTTCAGGATGGCGAAACGGTGGAAGCGGACCTGTGTCTGGTGAGTATCGGTATCGAGCCGAGGGTGGGATTTATTGACGCCTCCCAGGTCATGATTGACAAGGGGATAGTCGTGGATCACAGGATGCGGACTTCGGCAGAAGATCTCTATGCTGCGGGAGACGTCAGCCAGGGGATGAACCTGGTCACCGGACACAAGGAGATCATCGGTCTCTGGGGTAATGCCTGTTATCAGGGTCGAGCAGCCGGTTACAATATGGCCGGACGGGAGGCCCGTTACAGGGGGGCGGTGCCGGAACATGTCAGCACCCTCTTCGGGCTGAACTTCGTACACCTCGGCAACGTCAATCTCTCGGAAGGAGAGACAGAGATTATTGCTGATCCGGGACTGAGCGAGTATGGATACCATCTGCTCTGTTTCGAGAAGGGGATATTGAAGGGGGCCAACCTGTTGCAGGACCCGGGGCATGCGGGTAGACTGAAAACAGCCATTCTTCGCAGATTTGACTGGACAAGGGAATTGGACAAACTAAGACCTTACCCAGACCGCTCTGTCCTGGATAGGATCCTTTGCGCGTGGTTTGGGGCGTAAGGGGTCCTTTCCCTCAACCCGAACACTCCGCAGGTCGCTCCGGGGATGGGTGCGGGGAATCGAATCATCTTTTTCTCAAAGGAGTGCAGTCTCAATCTTACCCCTGCGGGATTTCGGATGATGGGGAGCTAGTTGAAATATCTAAAAAATATTTTGGTCACTCTTCCTAAAATTTCCTTTTTGTGGTAAAGGGTAATTTACCGATCTGAAAGAACAGGCAGGGGTATTTGAATAAGAAGATTATGTTTTATGATGGGGGATTCTGCGGGAAAAAGATGTGCCTGTTTTGGATCCATATTGTTCAATTGAAAGGAATAGGAAGCAATTCGGAAATAGGTAATGGAAGGGGGTGATAGGTATTGCGTAATTGAGGGGACAGGTTGATTTGGCGAATAGTGAACTACTCTAACCCCAAAGGAGGTAAAAGGCATGGAAAAGAAACGATCAATGTGCTTGGTGGTGCTTTTCGTGTTTGTGTTTTCCCTAATTGGCCTTCTAAATTGGCCTGGGGTTTCGGCGGCCGAGAAAATCAGCCTTTCGCTGGCTCATTTCTTTCCGCCCACCCACTTCGCACATACCCAAATGATGGCCCAGTGGATAAAAGAGGTAGAAATTGTAACCCGGGGCCAGGTGAAGGTTACTGTCTTCCCCGGGGGTACGTTACTTAAACCCAAAGAGATCTATGACGGCGTAGTGACCGGCAGTGCTGACATTGGAGTCGGCGTGTTTGCGTACAACAGGGGCCGCTTCCCGGTTATGGAGGGGTTCGAGCTTCCGGGGATCAACTTTGGTAGCTGTACTGCGACCACCCTGGTGGCCGAGGAAGGTGTGAAGAAATTCAAGCCGAAAGAACTTTCAGATACCAAGCTCATGTATCTGACCGCTGCGGGCCCGGGGTCTCTTTATTCGAAAAAACAGGTCAGGAAACTCTCAGACCTCAAGGGCATGAGAATAAGGGCCACAGGTCTAACCGCCAAGTCCATCAAGGCCCTTGGTGCCGTGCCCGTGGCCATGCCCATGCCTGAGGCCTATGAGGCCCTGAGCAAGGGAGTGGTGGACGGGAACATCGGTCCCCCGGAGATCCTCAAGGGGTGGAAGCAGGCAGAGGTGACAAAATACATAACCATCGTGCCCCCGGTTTATAACGCCCTGTTTTATTGCGTCATGAACCTCAAGAAATGGAACAGCCTCCCACCCGGCGTTCGATATGCCATTGAAAAGGTCAATGAGAGCTATTCCCTGAAGGCGGGGCAGATATGGGACTCCCAGATGAAGGAGAAAGGGATCGATTACGGGGTAAAGGAGCATGGTATGAAAATCATTCGCTTGCCCGAAAGGGACTACGAGAAGGCGATGACTTTGATGCAGCCCATACTGGACGAGTACGTAGAGAAAATGAACAAGAGGGGCCTGCCCGGCAGAGCGATCCTCGGCTTTGCCAAGTCAAAGGCCGCCATATATTCCAAGTGGTTTCCGGCTGGCTATTAGTAGCTGGATCCCTTCACCCATAACGGTCGTTGCGAGCCACCTCCTATCGAGTCTTGACAGGATCGCCCTCAGCTCGCAATGACCTTACGAGGGCCCTTTTTTGCACTCAATGGGAAATAACGGCTTCAGAAAAATGGATTCCTTCAAGAACCTGGTCCATAATTTGAGTCGGGTACTGAATATTTTCAGCGGCATCACCCTTGCTATCATGATGGGGCTGGTCTTTGTCAACGTATTGATGCGGGCCGTCTGGGAACCAATCCTGGGAACTTATGAATACACCAGTTTCCTTGCATCAATGACCATTGCCCTTGCCCTTGCCCATTGCGCGACCAGGAAGGGCCATATAATGATTACGATCTTTGCGGAGCGGCTGCCGGAAAAGGTCCAGGCAGGACTGGACGTATTGGTCGCCATCTTGGGCACGTGTCTCTATCTCATCCTGGCATGGCAGTGCTCCAAGTATGCCATAAGCATGTACCACAGCGGTGAGGTTGGTCTGACGACAGAGATCCCCTTTTATCCCTTTATTTTCCTGGTGGCCTTCGGTGTCCTGATTTTGGCCCTGGTTCTCCTGATAGACCTCTTTGAATCGCTGAGGAGGGTCTTTGCGCGATGAATCCGGTTTCTAGCGGCATAATAGGGCTGATCCTGCTTCTATCCCTCTTGGCCATAAGGATGCCCGTGGGTTTTGCCATGGCCATTGTCGGCGTTTCGGGGTTTGTCTACATGGTATCGCCCGAGGGAGGGCTGACCATGGCTGCCAGGGCGACCTGGGAGCAGTTCGCGTCGTACAACTTCAGCGTCATTCCCCTTTTTATATTGATGGGGCAGTTTGCCTTCTATTCCGGGATCAGTAGCAGGCTTTACGAATCTGCCTACAAGTGGCTGGGCCACATGCGAGGAGGTCTCGCCATGGCAACTATCGGGGCCTGCGCTGGATTTGCAGCTATTTGCGGTTCCAGTACCGCGACCGTGGCCACCATGGCCGCAGTCGCCCTGCCCGAGATGAGAAAATTCAAGTACGATTCCGCCCTTGCCACAGGAAGTATCGCAGCCGGCGGAAGCATGGGCATCCTCATCCCGCCGAGTGTCATCCTGATCGTTTACGGGATCATGACAGAGCAGTCTATCGGCAAGCTATTTGCCGCGGGGTTTCTTCCGGGCCTGCTGGAGGCTTTCCTTTACATCACGACCATCTCAATCATCTGCCGGATGAGGCCCGGGCTCGGCCCGAGGGGACCCAAGATTCCCTTCAAGGATAAGGTAATAGGGCTTTGGGGGGGGACAGCTGAGACACTCGCTATCTTTGTCCTGGTCATTGGAGGGCTCTTTGGAGGCTGGTTTACGCCGACAGAGGCGGCAGGGGTCGGGGCCTTTTGCGTTATGGCGATGAGCGTCATCATGCGACGTCTGAACTGGAAGGGCTTCACGGAGTCTATCTATTCCACGACCGGCACTACGGCCATGATACTGATCATTGTCTTGGGGGCGGTAATCTTCAACAAGTTTATTGCCGTGACAAGGGTGCCCTTTGCCCTGGCGGAATGGGTTGTCGGGCTTGATTTGCCACCGCTCGTTATCATGATCATGATCGTCATCGTCTATTTGATAGGCGGTTGCTTCATGGACGCCCTGGGCCTTATATTGCTGACAGTGCCCATCTTCTTTCCTGTTGCAACGTCTCTGGGTTTCGATCCCATATGGTTCGGAATCATCATTACGAGGGTTGCAGAGATCGGGGTGATCACGCCGCCCGTGGGCATGAACGTCTATGTCATGAAGGGCGTGGCACAGGATGTGCCCCTCGGCACAATCTTCCGGGGAATAATCCCATTCTTGATGGCGGACGTGGTTTCAGTATTTCTCCTCCTGTTTGTCCCGCAGATAGCCCTCTTCCTGCCTTCCATCATTACCTACTGATCATTCCACGGCTACCCTGCACATAAGTAAGCACAAAAAGATCGTTTTATACTTATGGTGTCAAGCCATTCTCAACCGGTTCGAATCTTTAGCAACACCCCATGCACACGGCTCGTCATTTCGATTCTGCGGCGCCAAGCGGTCTGTACCGCCATGGCCTCGAGGGAACGGGGTGGGATACGGGACCTTCAATCCGAGGTAGAGGGATCAAAGACCCAGTTCGCGGGCAATGACAAGGCGCTGTATCTCAGAGGTCCCCTCGGTAATGGTGAATAGGCGTCCATCCCGCCAGAACCTCTGGATGGGGTATTCCATCATGTACCCGTATCCGCCGTGTATCTGCATGGAATCGGCAAGGATCTTTTGAAGGGTCTCGGCCGTAAAAAGCTTTACCATGGAGGCCTCCTTCTGGACTTGCTTGCCCTGATCATACATCCAGGCTACCCTGTAAGTATATGAACGCATGATATCGATGTTCATGGCCATTTCGGCCAGCTTGAATCTGGTGGCCTGGAACTTGATGATGGGCTTTCCGAACTGGACCCTGTCTTTGGCATACTGGACCGTCAACTCGTAAGCGGCTTGGGCCGTGCCCGTGCAGCGACCTCCGTAGGTAATGCGGCCGGAGGTCAGGGTATCGGCTATCATGCTGAAGCCGCCTCCTTCCCTGCCTCCTATGAGCTTGTCTGCGGAGACACGGCAGTCTTCAAAGACCAGCTCGCCGGTCTCGATGGAACGGTTCCCTACCTTGTCGAGTTTTCGAGAACAGGAAAATCCCGGGCTGCCCTTCTCCACTATAAAGAGGCTGATCCCCTCACCCCTCCTGCTCGGATCCGTGTATGCGGCGACCACAGCGTAATCGCAGATGGGACCATTGGTGATGAATATCTTTGTCCCGTTGAGGACATATTGATCACCGTCTCTGACTGCGCGAGTCTTGATCGAGGCGGCATCAGACCCGGAATTGGGTTCGGTAAGGGCGAAGGCGCCGATCTTGTCCCCGCGGATCGCCGGATTGAGTATCCTCTCCTTCTGTTCCTCGGAACCGAAACGATAAATGGGCTGCGTACTGAGCCCGCCTTGTACCATGAGGGATGCGGCGATGCCGGCATTGATCCGGTTCAATTCCTCCGCCATGATGATTTCCGTGATCTTGTCTGCCCCGCCGCCTCCCAGTTCCTCAGGATACCTGGGGCAAAGAAAGCCCATGTCCCCCATCTTCTTGAAGAGCTGTCTGGGAAAGGTGTTGGTCTCTTCCGCCTCTTCCACAAGGGGGGCGATTTCGGTTTCGGCAAAGTCTCTGATGAATTTCTGGAAGATGCGATGTTCTTCCGTAAGCTCAAAATCCATTACTTGCTCCTCGTGGGTCCTTTATGGGGATTCAAGGATAGCCGTAATACCCTGGCCCCCGCCGCCGCAAATGGTCTCCAGACCGTAACGGGCGCCTCGCCGTCTCATCTCGTGCATGAGTGTCACGAGCCGCATGGCACCGGTGGCAGCAATGGGGTGGCCGAGGGAAATACCTGACCCGTTTACATTGATCTTTTCGTCGAAATCATCGGGAGGGATTCCCATGAGCTTCGCATCGGCAAGGGCCTGGACCGCAAAGGCCTCCTGGATTTCCATAAGGTCCACATCTTCAATCCTGATCCCGGCCTTGGCCAGGGCCTTGTCGGCAGAAGCGGGCACGGCGGGATAGGTCAGGGTGGGGTCGGAACCTGCAACCGCACAGGAGCGAAAGATGGCGAGAGGGGCTAGGCCCAGTTCCCTGGCCTTTGCCACGCTCATGACCACCACCGCGCCTGCCCCGTCATTCTCACTCGATGAGTTGCCGGCCGTACACACACCATCGGGATAGACCGGACGGAGCTTTGCCAGCTTTTCGAGGGTCGTGTCGGGCCTGGGGGTCTCGTCCCGGTCAAAGGGGACAGGATCTCCCTTTTTCCTGGGAATGGGAACGGGGACTACCTCGTCACCGAACAGCCCCTTTTCCCACGCAGCCAGGGCCCTCTGGTGGCTCCTGTAGGCCCATTGATCGGCCTCCTCCCTGGTGATACCTTCTCTCTTGGCCGCCGTCTCCGCCCAGGTCATCATGGAATTGAGTTCTCCGTATCTGTCAATGGGCTGGGACATGACCCGCGCCCGCTGGATCCTGTCAAAGAAGGGGATCCCCCACATGGAAAGGGCCCCATGTCCCCTGGGCATAAAGCCCCATTTCTTGTCCATCCTGCCGCCGAGACCCCACTTTATGTCCCCGGGGAGGTAGAGCTCTGCCTGGCTCATGCTGTCCATCCCGCCGGCTACAATGATATCCGCATTGCCGGTCTGGATCTTCATGACGCCGAAGAAGACAGCATCGAGTCCTGAGCAACAGCGGCGGTCCAGGGTGACACCGGGCACATCATCGGGCCATCCGGCCGCAAGGAGGGCCATGCGGGCCCCGTTGGCGCACTCCCCGTTTTGATAGGACTGACCCATGATCACGTCGTCCACAAGTGCAGGTTCGATCCCGGCCCTCTTGACGGCCTCATTGAGCACAACCGCCGTGAACTCGGACACGTGGAGGTCTCGCATGGAGCCACCATAGGCCCCGATGGGCGTCCGCACCCCGCTTATTATGACCACATCCTCCATCTGTTATCTCCTAACAGGTAGATTTCATTTGTCTTCATCATATTTGTAAAAGCCCCTTCCGGTCTTTCTCCCGAAATGGCCCGCTGCCACCAGGTCTCGGAGGCACTGGCACGGCCGGAATTTCTCACTCCCCAGCCTCTCGTAGAGGGATTCCGTAATGAGAAGCGCCGTATCCAGTCCGACCAGGTCCCTCAGTTGCAGTGGTCCCATTCTGAAGCCCCCACCGTCACGAATAGCACGGTCAACAGTCTCAGCATCAGCTGCCCCTTCGTCCAAGAGCCGCATGGCCTCGTTGTACCAAACGTTGAGGACCCTGTTCACAACGAACCCCGGGGAATCCTTGCACACCACGGGCTCCTTGCCCAGTTTCCGCGCAAGGTCTGAGACGGTTTCAAGGGTTTCATCGCTGGTTTCTATACCCCTCGGGATCTCAACGAGCCTCATCAAGGCCGGCGGGTTGAACCAGTGCATACCCACAAAGCGGTCCGGGCGGCCGGAGGAGCGACCAAGCTCGGTAATGGAAAGCTGGCTGGTGTTGGAGGCAAATACGGCGGAGGACTTGCACGTCTCGTTGAGTTCCTCGAAGAGCCGCATCTTCGCCTCCTTCTCTTCGATAATGGCCTCAATGACGATATCCACATCCTTGCAATAGGATCTTATGTCTGTCCCTGTCGTGAGCCTGGTCTTTGTGTCACGGACTTGGTCTTCTGTCATCTTACCCCTTTCCAGGCTCCCTTGGAGAAAACGATCGATTTGCGAAAGGGCATTATGGAGGTACTCTTCTTTCACGTCCACGAGGTCTGTTTGAAAACCGCTCCTCGCGCACACGAGGGCAATGCCATGACCCATCACCCCGGCACCGACTACCAGGATCCTGGAGATCTCTTTCATCGCCCACCTCCTTCTTCGTACCTGTAGAACCCTTCCCCGGTCTTTATCCCCAGCTTGCCGGCCTCGACCTTCCTGCGGATCCAGGGGCAGGGCTGATAATGGGACCCAAGCTCCCTGGAAAGGCATTCAAGGAACCCAAGTACCCGGTCCAATCCTATGTGATCCGCCCATTGAAAGGGCCCCATGGGAAAGTTGGCCCCAAGGCGCATCATGGTGTCGATCTTTTCAGGGGGCGCGATACCGGCCCACGCCATGTAGGCCGCTTCATTTATGATGGATACCAGCACCCTGGGCAGGATACCCCCTGCCTGGTCCCGGCAGAGGAAGACCCTGAAGCCAAGGTCTTCAAAGACTTCCCGGATGTCTCTTGCCGTCTCTTGAGAGGTCTCTTCGCCTCTCAGCAATTCGACCCCGGGGTTTTCCCCGCCGCCGGGGGAGGGCTGAAAGCCTATGAGCCTTGCTCCCAGGCCGCTTTTTGTTGCCAGGCTCGTCACGGATTGAAGGGTGTAAAGGGATGCAACCGGGCCGCTCCATTTCTCATTTTGCGCCAGGGATAGAAGGATCCTATCCTTTTCATCGCCCTCAGGGAATGCCTCCAGGACAGCCCTTTTGGATCTCAGATCCTGCGCCTTAGGGGTCCCATGGAGCCGGGAGACCCTGTCCGGAATCCCCCGGACCCAGGGGTCATCAAGATTTCTCGGGCACAGGAGTAGTAGATCAGACATTTTCATCTCCTTCTGGCATTTTGTAAGAAGAGGCGAAGGTGTAGATCGAGACTCTTCCAGAGATTTGGATTGAATTTTATGCTATGTATCATGCAATTTCAGGCCCGTCAATGACAAAATATGCCCCACGAACGGCCCGGGGATTTCAAGGGAAAACTTCCGGGTAAGAAATTCTTTTGGATGTATTTCTAATGGGTTAATCAAGATTCATATACTGCTCGAACCGTTGATCACGGCGTATTTCTTGGCGGAAAAACTCCTTGACAGGGCACAGGATTTCATGTAATCGGACCCTGATGCCGTCTTTTAGCAGGCTGTTGCCCAGAGCACAACAATGATGGTGGTTGGCCTAAGGGGCGTAATAGTTCTTTGTTAGTCCCTGTTCGGGGGTAAGGCACATAAGGGGATTTGGGCAACAGCCCCGAGAGAATGACAACCTTTTTTTCTGCAAGGAGGAACCGAGATGCCCAAGAACAAAGAGGACTTCTTCATATTTGATTGTGAGGCCCATATTATGCCATGGGAGTTCAGGAAACACGTGAGCTACTATCCTGGCAGCGCATATTTTTCAAAACCTGCCGAATCACCGACGGGCAAGTGGTGGAACACCAACCCAATTACCAAGGAGAGGCGAGAAAAACCCGCGGACTGGACCCTGGAGGGGCTCATAGATGCCATGGACCAGGCCGGTATAGACAAGGCGTGCATGCTGCGCGAATCCTTTTTGAGTCTATCCTACAACGGCGTCCCCTGCTCCACGAACTATCACACCATACAGGCCATGGAAAAATATCCGGATCGTATCGTGGGTTGCTCCAACGTGGGTCCCCACCTGATAAGGGGGGTCAAGAATGCGATCAAGGAACTTGAAATCCTCCACAGAGACTACGGGTTCAAGTGCACGAAGGTGTATTCGCCGGAGGATGCCGGTCCCTTCAATCACCCTGACATGTTCCCCTTCTATGAAAAGTGCGTTGAGATGGATATCCCGGTCTTCTTCCACACGGGCTTTGCGGTCGGGGGCCATATGGAGTACTGCCACCCCATTCTGCTCGACAACATCTGCCTGACCTTTCCTGAACTGAAGGTGGTGGCATACCACTTCGGCTGGCCCCAGAGTGATACACTGAATGCGGTTGCCTGGAAGCATCGAAACATCACCATCGGCATGAGCGGCATGCTGGGGCCCTGGTACTATGCCCCCATGAAACTCGCCCATGCGGTTGGATCGGTCATGAACATCCTGGGCGGGAGCGACAGGCTCGTCTTTGGTACGGACTGGCCCGCTGCGCCGGCAGACCATTCGGTCCAGGCCGTGTTGAACCTGGATATGCCTGAGGACCTTCAAAAGGGATGGGGATATCCGCCTATCAGTGATGAGGATCGAGCCAACATGCTGGGCCTCAACCTGGCCAAGCTCCTGAACATCGACGTGCCGGAGAGGTATCGCTAGGAGAAGGAACAGCAGTATATGGGACAAACAGCTACCTACAATAATAGGATGGAAAACAGGCTCCCCTCCAGGGACGACAAGAATCTCACCCAGGTGGTCTACGACAGGATCAAAGAGATGATGTTCAATTACGAGATCGTCCCCGGCCAAAGGTTGGTATTCAATGATCTTGCCAGGCTCATGGGAGTGAGTCGAACGCCGGTAAACAATGCCTTGAGTATTCTGGCCAACGAAGGTTTCCTGGACTTTGTCCCCAACCAGGGTTACCGGGTCCACGAAATCACAAAGGAGGAAGCCGAATCTCTCTACGAGATCCGCGAGATGTTGGAACTGGGGGCCATTGGAAAGGCCATCAGAAGGCTGACACCCGATAAACTTGAAATCTTGGAAACACAAAAAGAGATCTATGAGAGGGCCGTGACCGAGCAAGTGAGCAGGGGCAGGTTCACCCTGGATCAGGAGTTCCACGCCTGCATCGTACAAATGACTGATAACCTCTACCTGGCTGA
>JAFDHO010000062.1 GCA_019308745.1 Deltaproteobacteria bacterium | reverse complement strand
GGAACAGCGGGAGGGGGCAGAACTCCCCCGCAGATAAGTCGCAGAAAAGACCAGCCCGGGAGGCTCGGAACGCAAGAAAAGGCATCATCACCCCCGTTCGTCCATCACCGAGTTGTCTGAATCGCTTTTCAAACGGCTAAAATGTTACGATTTGACCAATTTAAGATCTTCGTTTATGAAGACATCTAGTGGAGATGTGTACGCCTCTCATGCCCCTTTCCTTTACCGCCCCTTGGGACCTCCAGACACCCCACTCGGTCAAGAGGGAACCGGATGGCGCTCCTCCTTAATGCCCAGTGTGCAAAATACGGCAACCAACGCCATGATCATGGAGAGCATAAAAACAGCCCGGTAATTACCCGCTCGATCAAACATAACGCCTGCGAGATAGGCCCAGAATCCCCCGCCCACGTGGTGAACCGTGGTTATGACGCCGACAATGACTCCCAGGTTGGTCGTGCCGTAGAGCTTGCTGGACAGGGTTGGGAGAAGGACCGCCGTGACCAGAAAGGTAAGACCGAAAAAGAGAGAAAAAGCATAAAAGGAAAGTACATTCTGGTACTTCAGAATCATGAGGAACAGGAGAAATCTCAGGGCAAAGGTGGCTGCAATAAGCACCTTATTGCCGATCAGGTCAGAGACCGGGCCTGCAATAAGGATACCTGCCAAGCTCATTAATCCGAACCAGGCGAGCATATTTCCCCCGCTGGCAGCAGAAATTCCAGTGTCTGTTACAAAAGGGATCAAATGTGTCGTGATCATAAAATCCCCGCTGCCGCATATGAACATGATCGTCGTAAAAAACCAGAAGGAGCGCGTTCCCATTGCCATCTTGAGGGTAAAGTCTCCCGGGTTTCCCTGGGATAAGTCGTGCTTTATATCTGCGTTGGCCCCAGTACTTCCCTCTGTTCCATAGGAATTGTACCCGAGTTCCTTTGGATCCCCCTTTATCACCAGGAACGTAAGGCTAACATTGACCAGGAGCATGATGAGACCAATCATAAGATTGGACATCCGCCATCCATACTTCAGAACAAAAAAGGTAAAGAGAGGAACAAGGGCGAACTGGCCCAGGCAATTACCGGCAAGGGCCAGGCTTATGGCAAGACCCCTTCTTTTTTCAAACCACTTGCCTGCAATGGCCGAGAATATGGGTACGGCAGTACCACCAAGACCCAGGGCAGCAAGAATGCCGTAAGAGAAAAGGAATTGCCACAGGTTATTGATAATGGATATGCCCATGTGCCCCAGGGACAGCAGGAGAGTGGAAATGATGATCACCCATTTTGGGCCATATCGATCATAAAACTTGCCCACAAGGCTGACAGCCAGGGCGAAACCAACAAAATTGAGGAACACGGCCAGGGAAATGGAGCTTCGATCCCAACCCAGTTCCAAGATCATGGGTTTGAACATGACTCCTATGGACATCCTTGCTCCCTGGTTGAAAAAGAGGATTATGGATGAGGCTGCCAGGACGTACCACCCGTAAAATAGTTTCGGCCTCCGAGACATTTCTCTTGAACCCATTGGTTATTGGTTTCCTTTTGGCGAAGTTCCAGGATCCGTGGCGGTTGCACATCCTATTCTCTCCCTTCGACATCTGTCAAGAAAAAGGGACAAATCATTGTCATTCCTGCCCAAAACATGATATTAAGGAATCTCTTGGTCCAGACTACCCGGCTTCTCAGGACAAAATGAAAGGAATGAAGGGTGGATTTGACCGAGCTTTACGAAAAGGGTGAAGAGAAACTAAGGCAAAGGGATATCGGCATCACCCTCGGTGCCGTTGAGACAGGGTTCATCCTCAGACATGATCGTCAGGTCCTGGACCGCTACACCTTTAGGCAGCAGTGCATCGATGGCCCGGAGGCATCGACCGGCTGCAGGGTCCTGGGAACAGACCTGGAGACACCGGTCATCATGTCCGCCATGACTATGCCCATCCCTGCAATCATGGAAAACGGTCTTCTCGAGGTAGCCCTAGCCCTCAAGGAGGCGGGCAGCCTCATGTGGACAGGCACGCCCATCCCCAAAGACCTGAAAGAGATTTCCGAGACCGGGGTTCCCCTTGCTGCCAACGTGAAACCCTTCGAAGACCGGCAGAAGATCTTTCAAGGCATTGAGCAGATCCTGGATGCGGGCGCCCGATGGGTCGGCATTGAAATCGATGCCGGCCAGGGCACCAAGGTGGGGGATCGAATCGTGGCATCCGGATGCGCCCCCCTATCCTCAAGAGAACTCAAAGAAATAAGAAACGCTGTGCCTGTGCCACTCATTTTCAAAGGAGTTCTGAGCGCGGCAGATGCAAGGAAATCCTTGGATGCAGGTGCTGACGGTATCGTCATCTCCAACCATGGCGCCCACACCTTAGACTACTTGCCCCATCCCCTTCAGGTCATGGATGAGATCCTCTCCGTGGTGAAGGGCAAGATGCTGGTGATAGTCGATGGGGGCTTTCGCCGCGGGAGCGACGTACTCAAGGGGCTCGCCTTCGGGGCCTGTCTTGTGGGACTGGGCCGTCCCATCCTTTACGGTCTGAGCGCCGCAGGGAGGGAAGGGGTGAAAGGGGTCGTACAGGGTATTACCGCCGAACTCAAGAGAATTATGACCATGGTAGGGGTGCCCGGTGTGGACCAGGTGAGCCAGGACATCTTGATCAAGGAATGAGGATTTGAAGGAGATGAAGAAGATACCCGTCTACCAGGTCGATGCCTTCACCTCCCGGGTCTTCAAGGGGAACCCGGCAGCCGTTTGCCCTCTGGAACAATGGTTGGAGGATTCCCTTATGCAGGCGATAGCCCTGGAAAACAACCTGTCAGAGACAGCCTTCTTTGTTCCGAACGGTGATGATTACGACATAAGGTGGTTCACCCCCCTTGCAGAAGTGGACCTCTGCGGGCATGCCACCCTTGCCTCAGCCTTCGTCATCTTCAAGGAGCTGGGGCCTTCGAGGTCCGAAGCCTCCTTTCAGTCCAGGAGCGGACAACTCACGGTGAAGAGGCACGGAGATCTGCTTGCCATGGACTTCCCGTCGCAGCCTCCGACAGGATGTCAAACCCCCAGGGCATTGCTGGAAGGATTGGGGAAGGAACCCCTCGAGGTATTGTGCTCGGAAGACTACCTCGCCCTTTACAGGTCGCAGGATGAAGTTTTGGCCCTGACCCCTGACCTGGAGAAGCTGAAGGTCCTTGACCGGCGTGGCGTCATTGTTACAGCCCAGGGAAAAGAAATGGACTTCGTCTCCCGCTTCTTTGCTCCCAAACTGGGGGTGCCTGAAGACCCGGTAACAGGCTCTGCCCACTGCTGCCTGACCCCTTACTGGGCCGCAAAGCTCGGGAAAAAGAGACTGCACGCTCGCCAGGTGTCGGCTCGCGGCGGAGAACTCTTTTGCGAACACCGGGGTGATCGAGTCATCATCGGGGGTCACGCCGCAAGATTTATGGAAGGAACGATCCTGCTACCTTAGCCAGTGAGGTATTCCTTTTCCGAAGAGCCTCGGGAGTCTCTTGAAACCTGGTCCCGAGGGAGAAATGGGCGGGATACAAAGAGACTGCCGATGCCCTGATCTTCAGAGCAACCTGTGCGTTACGAACAACCCTAATTCGGGGCTTGATTTTTGATTGAATTTGATTATATGCTTTGTTTCGGTCATCGCCTTAGGGGAAGGTAGGTGATAAGGTAGGGATTGTTGGTGATTGGCATCGTGATCCACATTCTCCCCATACCGGATCAAGCAGGCCAGATCTTAGACTTCAAAGCCGGCTCATCTACATGACATCAAAACAAAGTTCATGACCCATTAACCATCTAACAATTATCTCAAACCCCTAACACATAGAAGAGGAGGGGATTTACTATGAGCAGGCAAAAATCAACACGTCTTATAGCTTGTTTGTCGGTGTCAATGTTTTTGGTTCTTGTAACCTCTCTGAGCTTTGCAGAGAAACCGAGGTTCGGGGGCACCTTACGAATCGGTGCCCGGCTTCCCCAGTTTCATAGATTGGACCCCCGTTACAACACCTTAGAGACCATGGCACCTGCCAGTGGTATGATCTATGACTGCCTCTTCAACTGGGGCCCTGAGGGGTATAAAGGTCTGGTACCTCAATTGGCCACTGATTATGAGACAACAGACAACAAGGTTTGGATAGTTCACCTGCGGAAAGGGGTCAAGTTCCATAACGGCAGGGAGATGACTGCCGAGGACGTAAAAGCAAATCTCGACTGGAGGATCAATTTGCCCAGCGGGTGGAAACCCATCAAATACAAGGAGTATATCAAGTTTCTTAGGGCAGTAGAAGTCGTTGATAGGTACACCATCAAGATCATCTTGGATCGACCCTTTTCACCCCTATTGCGCATCCTTGCCTATGCCCTCCGAGGGATTGTTCCCCCGGAAGAAGTTAAGAAGTGGGGATCAAAGTTTTCTGCCCATCCTTGCGGAACAGGCCCTTATAGGGCTACCCTGATCAAGCCGAAGGAAAAGATTGTCCTGGAGAGATTTGATGACTATTGGGGACCGAGGCCTTACGTAGATAGAATTGAATATATCTTCATTCGTTCGGATGAAGCTCGTCTCATAGCCCTTCAGAAGGGAGAAATCGATATGGCCCAACAGGTCCTCGAAGAACACCTTTCCATCGTTGAAAAGGACCCCAACGTAACCTGCCAACAGGCCATCGTGCCATTCGTTTTACATAAACACTATTTCAATTTTAGACGCTGGCCAATGACCGACCTTCGTTTCAGAAAGGCCATATGGATGGGTGCTGACTGGAAAAACATCGCCATAAATACCAGGGCAAACAAGTCCGGCCTCTATGCAAGGACGCTCCTCGATTATACAGACTTTTTCAATCCTGGTGCCGTTCATCTGGTCCCGGGATACAACCCTGAAGAAGCAAAGAAACTTATAAGGGCAGTAGAAAAGGATGCGGGGAAAAAGATTCCGCCCATTTACTGGCTTGATTCGAGCAGTTTCACGGGGAGGAACATCGCGGAGCCCGCAAAGATGCAACTCGCCCAGATAGGAGTGACCTTAGACCTCCACCTTATGTCTCATGCTATTTGGTATGAGAAGGTTTATAAGGATCCCAAAGCAGAGTGGAGTTCGGCAGGTTACGGCCTGGGCTTCGGCCTTGATCCGTTCATGGGTTTCAACACCTTTGCAACCAATTCAGGGACTCATGCTGATGGAAAATCCATAGGCGGGTACAGTAACCCCGAATTCGACCAGTGGCTTGACAGGGCACTGAAGGCAAATACTGAGGATGCCCGAACAGAGGCCTATCACGAAGCCGAAAAGGTCCTGCTCAAGGATGTGGCATGCATTCCTCTGACCGGTTACAGGACAATCATTGGCTATAACAAAAAGGTAAAGGGATTCAAGCTCACTAACACCGGATGCATCTATGTCACCAACACCTGGACCAACCTGTGGCTCCAGGAATAGAGGCATGATTGAAAATATCGGTGTGACCTCAATAGGAGTGCAAACCAATCCCTCCGGAGATAGGGGGAATGCTTTGCATAATCTTCTGATAAGACCGGGCCCTGGAAGAAACCTGTTGACAAAGATCCGGGGTTATGCGATATTCCCCGGAAATTTCGCGGAAGATAGATTTGTGATCTCATATTCAGCGAGCGATAGACGACGCAACCGCCGATGCCACCTGGTGGCCGGTGGTTTTCTGCGTTGGACCTGATACGACCTCACAAAAGATCCTAAGGCACAAGAAAACCCCGGCATTTGCCGGGGTTTTTTTGCGGGAAAGGAGGGGGAAGCACAGACATGGATAGAGTCAATAAAGTGGTTTTGGCTTACAGCGGCGGCCTCGACACCTCTGTCATCGTTCCCTGGCTGAAGAACAACTACAGGGGGTGCCAGGTAATCTGCTTCACGGCAGATCTGGGCCAGGAAGAAGAACTGAATGGCCTCGAGGAAAAGGCCATCGCATCCGGTGCGAGCAAACTTATCATTCAGGACGTGCGCCAGGAGTTCCTGAAGGACTACGTATTCCCTACGATGCAGGCCGGCGCCGTCTACGAGCGCCACTACCTCCTCGGGACCTCTATGGCCCGCCCGCTTATAGCCAGAAAACTGGTGGAGGTCGCCGAATCAGAGCAAGCCGACGCGGTTGCCCATGGCTGCACGGGAAAGGGGAACGACCAGGTCCGTTTTGAGCTTACCGTAATGGCCCTCAACCCCAAGCTCAAGATCATTGCCCCCTGGCGTCAGTGGGAGATCCGCAGCCGCGAGGATGCCATCAGATATGCTGCCCGGCACAATATCCCCCTCGCTCAAACGGAAAAGGATATCTACAGTCGCGACCGCAATATCTTTCATCTCTCCCACGAGGGTGGCCCCCTGGAAGACCCCTGGAACGAGCCTGAGGAGGACATGTACCAGCTGACCACGAGTCCTGAGGACGCACCGGATGAACCCGAGTACGTGGAAATCGGTTTTGAACAGGGCAACCCGGTGAGCCTGAATGGAAGGGATCTCTCAGCGGTTCAACTCTTTGACCACCTGAATACCATTGCCGGCCGCCACGGTATCGGACGTGTGGACATCGTGGAAAACAGGCTGGTTGGGATGAAGAGCAGGGGGGTCTACGAGACGCCTGGAGGGACGGTCCTTTTCAGGGCCCATCAGGCCCTTGAAAGCATATGTCTGGACAAATACACCATGCACTACAAGGACTTCGTTGCCGTTAAGTACGCGGAACTGGTTTACAATGGCATGTGGTTCACCCAGTTGAGAGAGGCCCTCGATGCCTTTGTCCGGGTTACCCAGCGAAATGTCACGGGCACGGTTCGCTTGAAGCTCTTCAAGGGAAATATCACCGTAGCGGGCCGAAAGAGCCCGACCAGTTTGTATCGAGAAGATTATGCATCCTTCGGCGCTAATGATGTGTACAACCAGCAGGATGCCCACGGATTCATCCAGCTATTTGGCCTTCCCATGAAGGTAGAGGCCCTCCTTGCCATCGACGGTGGAGGAGAAAGCCGTTACAGGAGACCCGATTACAGCAAGTTCAAAAGAGACTAACATGCATGCACGATTAATATTGTCTGACGGTTTGTGTTTCGAAGGCCAGTCTTTGGGAGCCATGGGGACTGCGGCCGGTGAAGTCGTCTTCAATACCGCCATGACAGGTTACCAGGAGATCCTGACCGACCCCTCATATCACTTCCAATTGGTTACCATGACCTACCCCCTGATCGGCAACTACGGGATCAATCCCAAGGACTTCGAATCCCGCCGCCCCTATGTTGCCGGGTTCATCATCAGGGAATACAGCCCCGTAGTGAGCCACTGGCAGGCCAATAAGTCCCTTGACGATTATCTCAAATACCACGGTGTAGTGGGCATAAGCGAAATCGACACCCGTGCCTTAACCCGGCATATCAGGGACAAGGGTGCCCAGATGGGAATGATTACGACCTCTGATGAACCTACCGAGAGCCTGCTGGAACGACTGCGCAACGGGAAAAAGCTCATTGGAAGGGACCTGGTTAGAGAAATAACAACAGAATCCCAATATGCCTGGCCCTTGGATGGAACAGACAGCCATGGCGACCATATGCCTTTCAAGGTGGCGGTCTATGATTTCGGGGTCAAATTCTCCATTCTCAGATCCTTAAGCCTACACGGGTGCCATCTCAGGATCTTTCCGGCCTATACCCCAGTCGAAGAACTCCTTGAATGGGAGCCGGATGGGGTATTTCTCTCTAATGGCCCAGGAGACCCGGAACCTGTCGAGTATGCCATCAGGAATACCCGGGAACTCCTAGGCAAAAGGCCCATCTTTGGCATCTGCCTGGGTCACCAAATACTGGGCCTCGCCCTGGGAGGGCGGACCTCCAAGTTGAAATTCGGTCATCATGGGGCCAACCACCCGGTCATGAACCTCTCCACGGGGGCCGTGGAAATCACATCCCAAAACCACGGGTTTATCCTGGAAGAGGAAAGCCTTGCCGACGAGGATGTTGAGGTGACCCACGTCAACCTCAACGACGGGACCCTAGAGGGCATCAGGCACAGGTCTCTGCCAACCTTTTCGGTCCAGTACCACCCCGAGTCAGCCCCAGGGCCCCACGACAGTCGCTACCTTTTCGAACTTTTTCTCAAGGAGATGATGGAGTTCAATGCCTAAGCGAAAGGACATAAAGAGGATCCTCGTGGTTGGTTCCGGGCCTATTGTGATAGGACAGGCCTGTGAATTCGACTATTCCGGAACCCAGGCTTGCAGGGCCCTCAAGGAAGAAGGGTTTATAGTGATACTCGTCAATAGCAATCCTGCAACCATCATGACAGACCCCGAATTCTCCGATAGGACCTACATTGAGCCCCTCTACCCGGAAACTGTTGCCAGGATTATTGAAAACGAAAGACCTGATGCCCTCCTGCCTACCCTGGGGGGGCAGACCAGCCTCAATATTGCTGTGGACCTGGCTGAAAGCGGGGTCCTTGAAGAAAACGGGGTTGAACTGATCGGGGCACGACTTGAAACCATCAAAATGGCGGAAGACCGCGAACTCTTCCGCAGGGCCATGCAGGAAATAGGCCTCGGCATCCCTCGAGGCGGCTGTGTAAGAACCATCCGGGAAGCCGACTCCTTGTCGGAGGAGGTAGGATTTCCTCTGATTATCCGTCCTTCCTACACCCTCGGGGGCATAGGAGGCAGCGTCGTTTACAACAGGGAGGAATTTCCGCAGGCCGTCCAGTGGGGCCTGAATACCAGCCCGGTCCACGAGATCTTGCTGGAACAGTCCGTGCTTGGCTGGAAAGAATACGAACTTGAAGTGATGCGTGACAGTGCGGACAACTTCGTGATCGTCTGCTCCATCGAGAACTTCGACCCCATGGGGATTCACACAGGTGACAGCATTACAGTGGCCCCGGCTCAGACCCTCACGGATGTCGAACTCCAGGCCATGCGAGATGCCGCAAGAAAGATCGTCACCAAGATTGGTGTTGAGACGGGAGGGGCCAATATACAATTCGCCCTCAACCCTGCCTCGGGTGAGATGGTCGTGATCGAAATGAACCCCCGGGTTTCCCGGAGTTCGGCCCTTGCATCCAAGGCAACAGGATTTCCCATTGCAAAGATCGCGGCCAAACTTGCCGTCGGGTATCATCTTCACGAAATCCCGAATGACATCACTCGCAAGACACCAGCCTGTTTCGAGCCGGCCATAGACTATGTGGTGGTCAAGATACCCCGATGGGACTTCGAAAAGTTTCCGAACGAGAACAGGCAACTTACTTCTCACATGAAGTCGATAGGCGAAGCCATGGGGATCGGCAGGACCTTTAAGGAGGCATTGAACAAGACCCTCCGTTCCCTTGAAAATGGCTGGTCCGGATTTCATGCCAATGACCTCAATGGGATAGACATCTTGTCACGCCAGGATCTCATAGATGACCTCCGATACGGGACCCCTGACCGGATCGTGAAGATCTGGAATGCCCTCAGAACCGGCATGTCTCCGGCAGAGATCGCAACGATCTCCCAAATAGATATTTGGTTTCTTGAAAACCTCGCTCAACTTTACGAGTTTGAGAGGAGCATCCTGGAGGAATTCCGGAGTCGGCACACCATCTCCGCAAATAGACTCAAGAAGGCCAAACAATACGGATTTTCGGATAGGCACATAGCCCTACTGACAGGCACAAGCGAAACAGAAGTCCGCCGAATCAGGAAATCCAATGGCATTACGCCCTCATTCAAGATCGTGGATACCTGCGCTGCGGAGTTTGAATCCTACACTCCCTATTACTATTCCACCTATGACCCTGAAAACGAGTCCCGCTCGGGTACCGGGAAGAAGGTCATTATTTTGGGAGGCGGGCCGAACCGAATAGGCCAGGGCATCGAGTTTGATTATTGCTGCGTGCACGGCCTACTCGCCCTGAAGGACCTGGGCATTGAGGCAATTATGATCAACTGCAACCCCGAGACCGTGAGCACCGACTACGATGTGGCCGACAAACTCTATTTCGAACCCCTCACCTATGAAGACGTATTGAATGTCGTCGAACTGGAAAAACCCGACGGCATCATTGTCCAATTCGGGGGCCAGACTCCCTTGAAGCTGGCCCTGCCCCTGGAAAAGGCCAAAGTCCCAATCTGGGGCACATCACCCGACTCCATCGATCTGGCGGAAGACCGGGACCGTTTTGGCGCCCTTCTCGATTCCCTTGACATCCCCCACCCCCAGTATGGGACGGTCACCGACCCCGAAGAGGCCGTCCGGCTGGGAGACAAGATAGGTTTCCCCCTGATGGTGAGACCATCCTACGTCCTTGGCGGTCGTGCCATGGAAATCGTTTACGACACGGACTCCCTCAGGCATTACATGCAACATGCGGTCATGGCATCAGAGAAGCATCCCGTGCTCCTGGACAGATTCCTCGAAGATGCCTTTGAGTTCGACGTGGATGCCATATCCGACGGGGAGAAGACACAGATCTGTGGGTTGATCCAGCACATTGAAGAGGCAGGGGTCCATTCCGGAGACAGCATGGCCGTTCTGCCTCCTTTCCTCCTCAGCCGGGATCAATATGAGGATATCAAGGAGGTCACCTCCCTCCTCGCAAAGGCCCTGAAGGTGAAAGGGCTCATCAACATACAGTTCGCCATCATGTTTGATACCCTTTTCGTACTGGAAGTCAACCCAAGGGCCTCGCGCACCGTCCCCTTTGTCAGCAAAGCCACAGGCATCCCAATGGCCAAGCTCGCGGTTGAAGTCATGTCAGGCAAGAGCTTGGACCGGTTGAAGGTGGATTTTCGGGATCAGTTGCCCTACGTGGCCGTCAAAGAGTCTGTCTTCCCCTTTGAACGTTTCCATAACACGGACATCTTCCTGCGGCCTGAAATGAGGTCGACAGGGGAGGTGATGGGCATCGCTCCCACCTTTGGAGAAGCCGTCCTCAAGGCATTCCAGGCGACGGGAACCCCCATCCCCGAAAGCGGGGCCGTATTCATCAGTGTCAATGACAATGACAAGACCCGAGCAGTGCCCATCGCAGCGGGACTCAGGAAACTCGGCTACCAATTGACTGCCACGAGAGGGACAGCCGAATACATGAACAAGAGGGGAATACCTGTCAGAAGGGTCCCGAAGGTCAGGGAAGGTAGGCCGAATGTAGTAGACGAGATCAAGAACAGCAAGATAAACCTGATCATCAATACCCCCCTGGGGGAACGGTCCAGGGAGGATGAATATGCCATTGGATGGGCCGCCATCAAGTCCCGCGTACCCTTCATAACAACCCTGTCCGCCGCTGAGGCCATCGTACGTGGCCTAAGGGCCCAGAAGAAGGGGCCCTTCACCTACAAATGCCTTCAGGAATATTACAGGACTTAGGCCCGCCGCTCCCCCATCCCGTCCGCTTCAACCCGGCCCGGGCACATGGCTGCCTTGCAGCCCCCCTGATTTCCCCGTGTTGCCTTCTCTCAAATGTAAATAATCCCTGCCAATAGGGCGGGGCTTTAAAAGATCCCCCTATAGGGGGCGAGCATGAGTTGCACCGCCACCGGTCAGTTAGATACCAGGCTGTAGCTGCTCCTTTTAACGCTCTTTTTGCTCCTGGTATCTGACATATTTTTGGATCATTTCCAAATCCAGACCCACGGTGTCAACACAATAGCCCGGAGACAAAAAATGATTGCCCAAATGGGGCTTTTTTCTCAGATTGCGAAACTGCTTGAATGTCTTGATCGCTGTCCGGCCCTTCACCCGTCCCATGACATCCGAAATAGCCGGTTTGGGCGGAATCATCACGATGAGGCGCACATGCTCTCTCCGCACATTCATTTCCACCACTTCGCAGCCTGCGTATCCACAAATCGCTTACATACCCTCTTCCACGGCTCGACCCACGGAACCATGAAGTACCTCAGATGGAAGACCTCGTGGATTGACCGGGGATTCAACCCCGTACCTTTTCAAAGACCTCCTGCCTGTGGACCAGAACCAGTCCTGCCCAGGGGCCAAAGCAGCAACAATGACAGGATGGAGGCTATTGCGGCCAGGATAAGTGCCCAGAAATAGGTGCCTGTTGCGTCTATCGTCCAGCCAGCAATTACGGGGGAAAGCACTGAGCCTAAACCATGATACACCGTCCAGAGGCCGATAATACTCCCTGAATAATCCTTGGAGAACATGTCCCGCGCAGAGGCCGCATAAACAGCCCAGATGGTCCCATAGCCAACTCCAAACACAACCGAAAAGAGAATCAGCATCAAAAACTCATGAGCGTACGCCAGCCCGAGGCACCCGACTGCCGTGAGGGCCCCGCAAAGCATCATCACTCTGAGTCTTCCTACGATATCCGAGATATGGCCCAGGATCAATTTACCGGCGGCACCAGAGACTCCGATCACAGCAACGAGAGCGGCAGCGGATGAATAGGATATCTTCAACTCCTGGGTCCCATATGCGGTGAGGAATGTAAAAGGGATAAGGATGGAAAAGCTGATGAACAGGTAAGAGAGACCGACGAGATGAAATTTTGTATCCCGAAAAATCGCCATATACCCCTTCCTGATCGATATCCGGGTCTCCGGCGTTCCTCCAGACCCCCGCGATTCCACCTCGAAGGGGGGATAGTTTTGCACTACAAGGAAATTCATTCCCGCCGCCAGGAAGGTTATAACACCCAGGATCACCCAAACCGCTCTCCAGCTGTAGGCTGCTGTAATCAGAGGAATCAGGATACTCCACACGCCAATACCGGTGGCGCTGCCAAGATCGACGATCGAAAGGACGATACCCCTTCGTTTATCACTGATCCATCGCAGAACGACGGTCGCGACCGGGGCCCAGCAAGCGGAGTGTCCGACCCCTGCCAGGGCGAAAAAAAAGCTCGCCTGGACAACGGTTGAAGAAAATGACATGAGATAGGCACCCAGGCCCAGAAGAGTTACAAAGATGGTGAGAAGGATCCTTGCATCGGTTCGGTCACCAAGCAGGCCCAGCACGGGTGACAAGATGGTATAGGTGATGAAATAGGACGAGAAAATGACGCCTGCCTCAGTCTTTGAGATGGAAAGGGAGGAAAGCATCTGAGGTAGGAGAAGCCCATAGCAGTACCTGATAGAAAAGGCTACGAATACGGTGAAGAAACCCGCAATGATGATGGCAACAGCGCGTTTGCTCATATGAAATGAAGACGCAAAAGATGAGATGATGAGATGGTAAGAAGTCGCCTTTTTTTGACCGGAGTATAGGGGATTTCTCCCTGTATATCAAGCCAAATTGAGCCGCGTGGTGTTGGGGTGGGAACTCGCTGCCTGGATTTCGCCACTCTGACAAGCAGGGGAGGGGATTCTAAGAGGGTTGCTAGGCGCTTGATCTTACCCGTCAAGGGTCAAGGCAGGGGGGACGTCCCCTTGGCTCTTTGGCAGAGTGACTATCGCCCCTTCCAATCGGGTTTTCTTTTCTCAAGAAAGGCCCTGACACCCGCCTGTGCATCCTCTGTCACGCAGAGGGTGGCGAACATCTCATTACTGTATTCCAGGGCCTTGCCGAATTCCATGTCCTGCATGCCATAGTATGCCTGCTTGCCCATCTGGAGTGCGATCGGACTCTTCTTGGCCAGCTTCTCGGCCAACTCCATGGTGACTTCTTCCAGTTGGCCCAAAGGTACCACCCTGTTGACCAGGCCCCACTGCTCGGCTACACGTGCATCGATCAGGTCACCTGTGAGAAGCATCTCCAGGCACCTCTTCTTACCAAGATGACGGGAAAGAGGCACCGCCGGACCCATGCAAAAGAGACCGACATTGATTGCCGTCGTCCCGATCTTCGTCCCTTCGGCCACCACGGCCAAGTCGCAGGCAAGGAGGAGCCCTGCACCATTCGCGACCACATAACCATGGGCGGAAGCAATGACCGGCTTTTTCATCCCGGCAATTACAAGGCTCATCTCCTCCATCTGCGCGACCCAGTCCTTGTACTCCCTGTTTGTCTTCCCAAAGAACTCGTATACGTCTATACCTGTGCTGAAAGCCTTGCCCGCACCCCTGACCACTACTACTCGAACCTCTTCGTCATCATCGAACCTGACAAGGGCTTCGTTAAGCCTTTTGGCCAACTCCGTAGTAAAAGTATTCATCTTCTCTGGACGGTTCAGGGTGATGATGCCGATGGGTCCCTTTCGCTCCACGAGCACTGTCTTGTAATCCATGCGATCCTCCTTTTCAGGTCACTCTAACCTGTTTCCCACTTCAACCCCGACCGCTCAACTGAAAGCTCCCACTATAGGTCGAGACCGTCTCCGGGTTTCAGCACCGCCGCCTTACTGGAAGTCTCCTTTTCCACCCTTTCCTTCCACGCAGCAGGATCCTGTTTTATCGCCTCAAAGGTATCATAGTGGATTGGTATGACCTGCCGGGGTTCCACGAGCTTTACCGCTCTGAGGGCATCCTCCGGCCCCATGGTGAAGTTATCCCCTATGGGCAAGATGGCCAGGTCTATTCCCTCCTCTCCAATGAGCTTCATGTCGTAGAAGAGCCCCGTATCGCAGGCGTGGTATATCTTTTTCCCCTGGATATAGAACAGAAATCCGCAAGGATTGCCCCCATAGGACTCATCCGGCAGGGCAGAGCCATGATGTGCTATTGTGAGCTTGACCCGTCCCCAGGGATAATCAAATCCTCCTCCAATGTGCTGGGGATGGAGATTCTCTAGGCCCTGCTTGCCCAGCCAGCTCTGGATCTCGAAGTTGGATATCACCGTTGCTCCTGTTCTCTTGGCGATATCCACCGTATCTCCCAGGTGATCCGGATGGCCGTGGGATACCAGTATGTAGTCTGCCTCGAGCTCATCCGGCTTGACAGGGGCCAGAGGGTTGCCTGTGATGAAAGGATCGACCAGCAATCTAGCTCCGTCCGCCTCGATCAAGGTGCATGCATGACTGTACCAAGTAACCCTGACGCTCATTCTCGCATCCTCCTTTCATGATTCTTGGTTCTGTTCTAGGGAATTCTGCCAAATCGACGAAAAGATTTCAAATGATATTGTCTTGAATTTCTTCCTTATGGAAGTTATGGTATGATCTTTGTTTTTTGCTACGCTCCCCTTTTTCGATCTTGCAATCCTCACGGGGTCCTTATATAAGTCAGTTCGCGACCCCCGGCATTACCTGAGCAATATTGCAGGAGGTAACCTGATTGCAAAGAACCTTGAACTTTGAACCTTGATAGGCACGTAGAGGATAACCCCAAGACTAGTTGCGGAGGTGCATGATGTCAGTTACTCTCTTCAATCCCTCTGATTTGGCCAGGCCCGTCGGCTACAGTCACGGAGCGTCGGGAAGTGGCAAGATACTCTTTATTGCGGGACAAACCGGCACGGACAAGGAGGGGCGTCTGCTCAGCGACGACCTGGTCGCGCAGTTTGATCAGGCCCTTGGCAGCGTGGTCAGGGTCGTGGAAGAGGCCGGGGGGAGGCCAGAGGACATAGCAAAGATCAACCTACTGGTCGTTGACAAGGACGAATACCGACAGCGGGGGAAGGAAATAGGGGCGGCCTACCGTAGACATATGGGCCGGCAT
Organism: Deltaproteobacteria bacterium; assembly: GCA_019308745.1. Lineage (GTDB taxonomy): Bacteria > Desulfobacterota > DSM-4660 > Desulfatiglandales > HGW-15 > JAFDHO01. Next base: position 10,290 of record JAFDHO010000062.1, on the reverse strand, counting down.
TTCCCGGCCATGACCCTCGCAGAAGTGAAAGGACTGTGGGATGAAGCCAAGGTGGAGATCGAAGCAATCGCAACCCTTCTATGAACCAGGGAAATCAAAGAGGGTGCGGCTGAGACCCTGGGCATCTAAGGGCACAGCCATATGAACTTCCGGTGTCGTCTTTCACACTTCACAAGTCCTTTGGCTCATGCTCTCATGGTCTTTCCGGTCAAAACGCAAACTATTAGTTAGTTATCGTGGCGACCCCATTCAATTATATGTTTGTGTCAATTTAGATAGGGGGCGGAGGAGCTCCGCCCCCTATTTCCCAAGACTTACTTTCCGGCCATCATTGCCTCGATATCCTCTTCCGCTGTTCCAATCTGTTTGATATCAAAGTTCTGCACGAGCACTTTGAGCACATTGGGAGAAACAAAGGCAGGAAGTGTAGGGCCAAGTCTTATGCACTTTACCCCAAGATGCAGCAAGGCCAGGAGCACGGCCACTGCCTTTTGTTCATACCATCCTATGTCAAAGGACAGAGGAAGTTCATTGATATGCCCAAGGCCAAAAACTTCTTGTAGTTTGAGGGCAATGACCGCCAGTGAATAACAGTCATTGCACTGGCCTGCGTCCAGAACTCTTGGAATTCCGCCAATATCGCCAAGGTCCAATTTATTATAACGGTATTTGGCGCACCCTGCTGTTAGTATTACCGTGTCTTTGGGCAGCTTCTTTGCAACCTCAGTGAAGTATTCCCTGGACTTGTGGCGTCCGTCACATCCTGCCATTACTATAAAGCGCTTGATTGCGCCTGATTTGACCATATCCACTACTTTGTCGGCTAGGGCCAGGACCTGGTTGCGTGCAAATCCTCCAACGATTTTTCCCGTTTCAATTTCAACAGGAGGCTTGCACTTATTGGCCAGCTCGATGACCTCGGAAAAATCCTTGCTTCCGCCTTTGGGCCTGTCTGGGATGTGCTTGGCGCCAGGGTAATTTACCACGTTGGTGGTGAAAAGCCTGTCAAGATAGGTATTATCCTTCTTAACGGGGATCAAACAATTGGTGGTCAAAATGATGGGACCGTTGAAAGATTCGAATTCACTGTTTTGGTGCCACCATGAACTTCCGTAATTTCCTACAAAATGATCATATTTCTTGAACTCTGGGTAATAATTGGCGGGCAGCATCTCGCCATGCGTATAAACATCAACTCCGGTGCCCTTGGTCTGTTCAAGAAGTTCTTCCATGTCTTTGAGATCATGACCACTGATCAGGATCCCTGGATTATTTCTTACCCCAATATTTACCTCTGTAATTTCGGGGTGGCCGTATGTGGAGGTATTGGCTTCGTCCAGCAGTGCCATGGTGATGACAGCAAACTCACCTGCCTTTAGCACCATGCCTACCATGTCGTCCACGGACAGATCTTTGGTGGTTGAGGCAAGGGCTTCCATCAGAAATTCATAAATCTCCTTCTTTTCATAACCCAGTATGGCAGCATGCTCTGCATAGGCTGCAATTCCCTTGCATCCTATGACCAGCAGTTCCCTCAACGACCTGACATCTTCGTTTTCAGTAGCAATGATCCGAACTTCGTCTGAATTGGCTTTGGCCGCGAGCTCCGCAGGGTCACTGGCAGACCATGTAGCACAGTCAGGCAGAGCCCCTGAGAATTCCTGGCCATTCTTTTCCTTGTACGCGGCCAGAAACTTATTCTTGAGGTCTTCCCGGACCTGAAGGGCGTCCTTAATTAACCAGATTATCTTGTCATCATCCCATGCCACATTAGTGATGGTGGTAAACAAGGACTTGCAAACAAAAAAGCCAATACTTGGATCCAGGATTCCAAGTTCTTTTGCCTTCTCACCGTAAACAGAAATTCCCTTTGTTACATAAATGAGCAAGTCCTGCAGATTCGCAACATTTTCCGGCTTCCCGCAAACCCCCTTTACTGTACATCCTTGATTTTTGGCTGTTTCTTGACATTGAAAACAAAACATAACGGACCTCCTCTTTTTGCTAACGGTTGATAGAGAAAAACAGGGACGCCCATAAAATCATAAAATAGCTTCTAATATAACGGTTTTGAAACAGATGGCCGTGACGATCATACCTTTTGTTGAAGGAGACGGCGTACCCCGTAAGAAGCCTCCTCATTACGGTCGCAATAGGCACTGTGCCTGTGCGAAGCAGGAGGTGAGCATGATTCGGGATGAGGGCCCAAGCATAGCAGCATGTCGAGGTCTCCTTTACAATGATGCCGATACGGTCAAGAAAATCCTCACGGTCTTTGTTATCGAAGAATATCTTTTTCCCCTCTATTCCCCGGACAATGATGTGATGAAGGGCTCCAGGGGCGTCTATGCGGGCTTGACGGGGCATGAATTCATCATATAGTGTCCTGGAGATAAGTCAATTCATAATTTTATGGACGTCCCCGGGAAGAGGATGGAGGCGGCAACCGGATTCGAACCGGTGAATAACGGTTTTGCAGACCGCTGCCTTAGCCACTTGGCTATGCCGCCTCTGAAGAAGGCTGGAGCGGGAAACGGGACTCGAACCCGCGACAACCACGTTGGCAACGTGGGGCTCTACCAGCTGAGCTATTCCCGCAACTTATTTATTGTTAATTTTATGGTTTCGACACTGTTTGTCAACAGAAAATCCGAGTCTTATTTTCGAACCTTAGGGGAATCCTCCTTGGGGGAAAAAACCCGATTAAACTTTCGAAAGTAGGCCCAGCCCGACCAGATGGTGAGGACCAGGGCAATCCACAAAAACGCCATCCCCACGGCATGGAAATTGATTTCGTAATATTCGTAATGGAGACAGAGCCCTATGACAGCCACCGATTGAAAGATCGTCTTGTATTTCCCAAGGGAGCTGGCCTGGATGACTGTGCCATCGCTGACAGCAATGCTTCTCAGGCCGGTGACGGCAATCTCTCTGGCTATTATGATGATCACGACCCAGGCCGGAATCCTGTTCAAGGGGATAAGCATAATCATGGTAGCTGAGACCAGGATCTTGTCCGCCATTGGGTCAAGGAATTTCCCCAGGACAGTGACCGCTCCGTACCTCCTTGCAAAAAATCCGTCCAGGATGTCGGTGACAAAGGCCAGACCGAAAAAGAGCGCCGCAAGGAGACTCCCCGGCTTCCCTTCAAAATAGAGGCTGATGACAACGAGAGGGATGCAAACCAACCGAAAAAAGCTGAGTATATTTGGCAAGTTGGATACGACCTCTTCCCTGGAATCCCTGTCCATCAAAGCACCGTGAGATTTGGGTCTAGGTTAATGGTTGCTTACTTCAGATCCTCTCTTGTGCCTGTCATAATACTCAATCACCCTATCGATGAAAGATAGGGTCTCGGGGAATGGAGGAACACCCTTGTATTTCTCGACGACCTCGGGGCCTGCATTATAGGCGGCCAGTGCCAACTCCTTGTCATGATTGTACCGCTCCAGGAGGAGGCTAAGATACCTGGTCCCTCCGAAGATGTTTTCCTCGGGATTGAAGGGGTCTTCCACATTCATGGCCTGTGCGGTCTCCGGCATGAGTTGCATAAGTCCCTTGGCTCCTTTCTTGGACACCGCCCTGTGGTCAAACCCGGATTCCGCCCTTATGATAGCCTTTACGAGAAGGGGGTCCACATTGAACTCCCTGCACGCCTGCCCTATTATCCCTTCATACTCCTTTATGTATTCGGAAGGCTTCTTGGGGTATTCCCGTATGTAGAGTTTATAACGCTTGTCTGACTTGATGTTTGTAAAGTGCCATACTCCCTGCTCGTCCTTGTACCGGTAAATATCCGCACTCGCAGAACCGACCAAGGCCAAGGGGGAAATCAGGCAGATCGTTGCCAATAGGACATGGCCCGGTCTGACCATGATCAACCCATTTTCTCCCAGTCAGCGAGGAACTTCTCCAAACCAATATCTGTCAAAGGATGTCTTATCAACTGTTCCATAACCTTGTAGGGAATCGTCGCGATGTCAGCCCCCATAAGTGCCGCATCGAGAACGTGGAGCGGATTTCTGATGCTCGCCACGATCACTTCCGTCTCGAATCCGTAGTTGTCATAGATCAGCAGGATCTGTTCCACCAGGTCCATTCCCTTGTGGCTTATGTCATCCAGTCTGCCGACAAAGGGGCTGATATAAGAAGCGCCCGCCTTGGCCGCCATCAGTGCCTGAACCGGAGAAAAGCACAGGGTGACATTTGTTCTTATGTCATCGCTGGAGAGAATCCTTACCGCTTTTAAGCCCTCCTTTATCAAGGGGATCTTCACAACGATATTGTCCGCAATTTTGGCCAGGTCTTTTGCCTCCTTGACCATCCCTTCCACCTCGGTGCTCACAACCTCTGCATTGACAGGCCCCTGTACGATACTGCATATCTCCTGGATAAGCTCCTTGAACTCACGCTTTTCCTTTGAAATGAGCGTCGGGTTGGTGGTTACCCCATCCAGTAGTCCCAGTTCATTCGACTTTTTTATCTCATCAACATTCGCCGTATCTATAAAGAATTTCATAGATCTTCTCCTCCGATCGCTTTGGCTGAACGGTTTCCGAATCCCAAGAATCCCGCACCTTCGGCAGCCCTTGTCAGCTCATTCTTTCCCGGCTGAACCTGGACGCACACTCTTCACTACAGAAAAAATACTCCTGGCCTTCAATATCTCTTCTTACGGAGTCCCTCCTGGGGATATAGGTATTGCAAAAGGGGTCTTGCACCATCTCATCAATTACACCTCCTGGTTTACCCCTGTCAACCCTCTTGGCAGGCCCGAGAAATGCCTTGAAGACACGGTACAACACATACCCCAACAAAACATAGATCAGTAGTTTCATTGATTATCCCTTCATGGGTCTGACTTCCTGCCCCTCCTTTTGAATACCTTCGAGCAACTTTTTCATGGTTACCCCAAAGGTTGGATGAATCAAATCAGGCGCGATTTGAACCAGGGGCACCAGGACGAATCGCCGGGTGTGGAGTCGCGGATGAGGAACAGCCAAGACGTCGTCCCTTATGATCTCCAGACCAAATATCAAGAGGTCAAGGTCAATAGCTCTCTCTCCCCACTTCTTCTCCCTGACCCTGCCCATCTCCTTTTCTATGGAAAGCAGGATATCCAATAGCTCCGCTGCCGAGACCTTGGTCTCCACGGACGCAACTCCGTTGAGATACCAGTCCTGGTTTGAGACCCCAACGGGTTCGGTCCAGAACCAGTCGGAGCACCTTGTTATGTTGCAACCAGGGGTGTTGCCCAGCAAATCTATTGCCCGCAGGCAGTTTTGATACCGATCCCCGAGGTTCGAACCTATGCCTATGTATGCGGTCGTACCCATTCTATTCAGGACGTCCTGCATGTCGTAGAGACCGGGAGCTTGGTTGACCACCCATCGGGCGGCCCTCAAGGCCCCCCTTGCGAAGTTATCCCTGTTGTGTGCCCTGTGGGTCAGTTCCAACCTCTCTCCGATGCCCCCAAACATTACCGTGTGCTCCCCGGTTATGTCCCCGGCCCTCCAGGTCTGGATTCCTATCTCTTCGCTCCTCCTCTCCCCTATCATCCCCTTCCTCTCATAGACAGCGATCTCGTCGAGGTCCCGATTGCGGGACCCTGCCAGGATCTCCGCCAGGCGTATGGCTGTCCCGCTGGGGGCGTCCTTCTTGAACCTGTGGTGGACTTCCATGATTTCTATGTCATAGTCATCCCCGAGAAATCGCGCCGTCTCCCGGGCGATCTTGAACATGACATTGACCCCCACGCTCATGTTGGGCGCCATAACACAAGGGATCTTCCCGGCCAGCTCTTTGGCCTCTTTCAGTTGGTCGTCATTGAATCCTGTGGTACCTATGACCATGGAAACCCGGTGCCGAGCGGCCAAGCGCAGGTTGTCCAAGGTAGCTTCAGGGGCGGTGAAGTCGATGATGACATCGCACCCTCCTATTATATCATCGAGTGACCGTTCTATCTTGATCCCCAGGGGACCGAGGCCGACCACTTCCCCGGCATCCCGACCAACCTTGGTATGCTCCGGATGTTCAAAGGCGCCCGAAAGGGCAAGGTCCTCACTCTGGTGGATCATGCCTATGATCCGCCCACCCATCCGACCGGCGGCACCGGCAACGACAGCTCTGATCATGATTCCCCCCCGCTGACCCTTGCTCAAGTCTTCTTTCTGATACCTCATGGAGGTATGTACTCCAGATTCGGGATGATCTCCAGCAAATCCCTGACAATAGCCATTTTGACTCTGGTCCAAGGACTTGCGCTATATCAGGCCATAGTCCTTCAGCGCTCCCTCCAGCTTCTGCCGGTTCTGTGGGGACATGGGACACATGGGAAGCCTCATGTCTTCCCGGACCATCCCCATCATACCGAGAGAGGTCTTCACGGGGATCGGATTGGTCTCAATGAACATGGCCTTGCATAATGGCAAGAGCTTGTAGAAAAGATCTCTGGCCCTGTCAAGGTTCCCCTCTTCCCAAAACCTCACCATCTCCGCCGTGTCCTTGGGCACAATATTCGCCACCACCGATATCACGCCCTTCCCACCGATTCCAAGTACCGGTAGGGTCAAATTGTCATCTCCTGACAGGAGAGTGATCTTTTCGCCGGCCAGCAGCAGGATCTCAGCCATTTGCCCCAGGTTCCCCGACGCTTCTTTTATGGCGACGATTTCGGGGAGTTCCGCAAGGCGTGCAACGGTCTCTGGCAGCATGTTCACGCCGGTCCGACCGGGAATATTGTAGAGGACCTGAGGCAAAGGGACCGCCTCGGCTATGGCCTTGAAGTGAAAGAACATGCCTTCCTGGGTCGGCTTATTGTAGTAGGGCACGACTTGCAAACTCCCGTTCGCTCCCGCCTGCTTAGCGTGTTCTGTCAACTCTATCGCCTCGCCCGTGCTGTTGCCCCCGGTCCCGGCTATTACCGGCACGCGCCCCTTCACGGCCTCCACGGCAATGTCGATAACCCTCTTGTGCTCTTCCATGCTCAATGTTGCCGACTCCCCTGTGGTCCCGCAGGGGACAATGGCATCCGTGCCGTTAGAGATCTGGAACTCGATGAGTCTGCGGTAGCCTTCCTCATCCACTTTCCCCTCTTTGAAAGGTGTAACCAGTGCTACCATAGATCCTTTAAACATTATGACCTCCTCCGTCGAATGTGCTGTTTGCGATCATAGCCTTCCTGTCCAAGACCTTAACCCCGCTTGCCGACGCTGAATGAGCCCTTGACCTTCTCATGATGACGCGAGACAGGGCCACTACTCGAGGGCCTCCTCGTGCAACTGGGCCTGGTACACGATCGACGTGCTCCCCTCGAGGTACACGTCTCGAAACCCGTTTCCTTCCCTCACGAAATGGATCCTCAGCTCCTCTCCACCCCGAGTCCTCACTCTCGTGGGGGATCTCACCCTTTCTCTCGCTGCTGATACCAGGGCTGCCGCGATAGCGCCTGTGCCACAGGCAAGGGTCTCATCCTCCACTCCCCGTTCATAGGTCCTGTTTTCGATCAGGTCCGGCCCAAGGACGCGGACAAAGTTGGCATTGGTCCCCGAAGGTGAAAACATCTCGTGGTACCTGATCGCCCGGCCTTCTTCAACGACAGGGTGCGCTGATAGGTCTTCAACGTGGACGACCACATGGGGTACCCCGGTGTTTATGAAGTCCACTTCACGCCACCCTTGCCGGGGCTCGAGGTCGATATCAAGCCTGAGATCCGAGGGCTTGGGCATGAGAACCTTTACCATTCTCCCATTCACTTTTGCAGAAACAGGGCCCGTGAGGGTCTCGAAGGTCATTTCCGGGCCTGCAATCCCCTTTAAATAGGCGAAACGGGCGACGCACCGTCCCCCGTTGCCGCACATCTCTACCTCCCCGCCATCTGCGTTCAGATAACGCCAGGCGAAATCATGCCTGCCTGATTCCATAACCAGTATTAGGCCGTCCGCGCCCACCGACTCTCGTCTCCTGCACACCTTCTCCGCCAGCGGGCCCACGTCAGCCTCAGATATGTTTCCATCCCTGTTGTCGATAAGGACGAAGTCATTGCCGCTGCCGTGCATCTTCCAGAAATCTATCTTCTTCATCATCCCACCCGTCACCACTGTTTATGAGGCCCCTCAAGAAACAGGAGGCGAGCTCCTTAGAGGGCCTTTCTGCCTTCCTTCAGGAAATCGGGGATCACCTCCCCTCTTATCAAATCCTCGTAGGTTTCCCTCGCCCGAATGACGTAATAGCGATCACCCCGGACCATGACCTCCGCAACCCTCGGCCGAGAATTGTAATTGGAGGACATGCTGAAACCATAGGCCCCTGCGCTCATGAGGGCCATCAACTCTCCGGGCTCAAAGGGCTTCACGTCCCTGTCTTTTGCAAAAAAATCCCCGGATTCACATATGGGACCGACAATGTCCGCCTTGATACTTTCTTTGCCTCCCAGGGATACGGGCTGGATTCCATGATAGGCCCCGTACAGGCTTGGGCGCATCAAATCGTTCATGGCCGCATCCACGATGACGAATCGCTTGTCTTCACTCGTTGACTTGGTATACAAAACCCTCGTTACCAGGATCCCCGCGTTTCCGGCGATGACCCGCCCGGGCTCCAGTATGAGCGTCACGTCTCCCGTGTTCAGATGCTCTTTGATGGCCCTTCCATATTCCTCAGGGTGGGGCGGTTGCTCCCTGTCATAGGTGATTCCGAGACCCCCACCCAGGTCCAGGTAGCGGATTTCGACCCCAGCCTCCTTGAGTCTCCCGATGAGCTCCAGAAGCTTCTTCATGGCCTCCACAAAGGGGGCCACTTGGGTGAGTTGGGACCCGATGTGGCAGGACACCCCATTGACCCTCAAATGGCTCAGCCCCGCGGCCGTGGTGTATTCCTCCAGCGACCTGTTGATATCGATTCCAAACTTGTTTTCCCGCAATCCAGTTGAGATGTAGGGATGGGTCTGGGGATCGATGTCAGGGTTGACCCTGATCGCTACGGGGGCCTTCTTGCCCAGCTTCCCTGCCAAATCGTTGAGCAACCCTATTTCCTGCTCGGATTCCGCATTGAACATCAGGATATCCGACTCAAGGGCGTATTCCAGGTCTTCAGCCCTCTTCCCCACGCCGGAATAGACGATCTTCTTCGGATCCACGCCTGCCCTCAGGGCCCGGAAGAGTTCCCCGCCTGAGACGATGTCGACTCCCCCACCCTCACGCGCGAAGAGCCTTATTATGGCGAGGTTGGAGTTGGACTTCATGGAAAAACACGTGAGGTGTCTTATGTCACCAAAGGCCCCGTCAAAGGCCCTGAAGTGTTTCAACAGGGTGGCGTGGGAATACAAATAGAAGGGTGTCCCGACCTCTTCGGCTATCGTCCTTACCGGAACGTCCTCGCAATAAAGCTCTTCATCCCTGTAGTTGAAATGATGCATCCTCTATCCATCCTTCGCCTTACCTGATACCACCTTAGCTATGTTGGAAGGGGGACCGACGAGCCCTTTGTCTCCCATAAGGTGTGCCTTGAAGTAATATATCCTTTCCTTGTTCTTGCCCTTGACCGTGAACTCAACACCGCCATCGGTCAGCACCTCTCTTCCGAAATCCCGGTAACCCTCAAACTCCAGCGGACACCCCTCGCAGGGAGGTGACGCCAGGGGATATTCTGCATAATATACCCTGAGGCCGGTAATAGTCTTTCTCTCGGGATTCGCTCCCTCTTCCCGCATGATCCCCCTCAAGACAATATCATCTCCCACCCACTTCCCTTCCAGGTCCACCACCCTGGCCGACAAGGGCTCTCTCTGACGGAGAAAGGGAGGGGCCTTTTTTCCGCAAGAGGGAACCATGAAGAGCACAGTGAGAAAGAGAAAGAATGTCACTATTGCCTTCTTCATCAAGTCCCGATCTCCTCCCTGGCCTTCTGGAGGCTTTTCCTGACGGCAGATGGTCCTGTCCCCCCGTACAGGCATCTCCTTTCGATGCTCCTGGAAGGGACCAGCCAATCTTTGACGTCCTCTTCCACATGGGCCGTGAAGCGCCTCATCTCCTCCACTTCCAGTTGGCTCAATTCCTTACCACGATCAACCGCGTAGAGCACCAGTTTGCCCACGGTTTCATGGGCCTCCCTGAAGCTCAGGCCCTTATTGACCAGATACTCCGCCAAATCCGTTGCGGTCAGGTGTCCCTTTTGGGTTGCCTCCCTCATCTTCTCCCTGTTGAAGGATATGTCCCCGAGCAACCTTGCCATGACCCTCAGGCACTTCTCAACCGTATCGGCCGTATCAAAGACGGCTTCCTTGTCCTCCTG
>JAFDHO010000061.1 GCA_019308745.1 Deltaproteobacteria bacterium | reverse complement strand
TGACATCGTCAACTTCAAATGATATCGTTCTTTAAGAATGGAAAGCACAAGGTAAACAACCATAGAAATCCAGACCTGAGTCTTTACTGCATTCGGCGAGGTGCCATAGAAAGAGTTAATTCGAAGGTTTTGTTTAATCCATTTGAAGAATAGTTCTATTTCCCATCGAGCCTTATAAAGAGCGGCGATAGTTTCAGATGGGAGGGCAAAATTGTTTGTGAGGAATACTAAAGTGCGTTCCTGGATTTCATCTCTAAAACTTATTCGACGTAATCGCCTGGGATACAGGATAACCGATTTTTTGCTGGTTAATAGGACCTCTTGATCACAACGTAAGCCAAGGGACTTATCGACAGGATGGGAAAGCACGCGGTTCCACTTGATTGATTTTTTCAGTCTTGTTACGAAAAAGGCACCTCCTTGGTGAATAGACTACAGCCAAGCAAAATCTATATAGGCTCGGTCGACAACATAGATACCGTCACATTCTATTGGTACCTGGGGTGCAGTCTTAACATCATGCACCTTGCCATCAGTGATAGTCAGGAATACGGGGATATTGCCCCTAAGATCAAGCATAGCATGCATTTTAATGGCTCCCTTGGTTTTACGGAATTTAGCCCAAGGGTACAAGGAAAGCGTTAAATCAATAGTTGATGCATCCAATGCATAGACAGCGTTGTTCACTTCGACTGCCAAATCGGTTTGAGCATACTCGCGCCTGGCACGCTGCATTAATGTTTTGGCAAATTCTTCGTAGATACGACAGTCACGAAGTTCGTTTGCATCAGCAAGGGTTGATTTAGGGCATTGTTTGATACCGATATGATACAATTTCCTGGCATGTGCATTTAAAGTCATATCGATATCACGTAGACCATCTTCCTGACGGATGTGGGCAAGCATCATACATGAAAGTTGATCCCAGCACTTAAAATGCTTGGTGTGGTAATCCCCTTTATATTTATTTACGATAAGTTGAAATTCGTATCGGGGAAGCAGACGCAGGAATTGGGCAAATACGTATGGTTGTCTTGGCATGGTCTTGCCTTTATTGTCTTGGTTAGATTGAAATCCTGTGATGATTAATCTACCGGAGACAAATATAAGGAATATGCTGTCCGGGTAAAATGCAGGACTAAAAGAACAACCATACCGAATTTGCCCGAAATCGGGAATATGAAAATTTAATCTCAAAACAATAAATTCCATGTTATTTCAATGATAACAGTATATTATATAGATACTATGAAAATTACCCGGACAGCAATGACATTAACTCTTGAGGAACAAGACAGGGTGTTAGATGAGGTCTACGAGATAACCAGGAAGGTGAACAGGAAGATATGGTTCGGCATATATCTCCTTTCAAACTACCCGAAGATAAGGCCCATAGAGCTTATCAATGTGAAAGAAGGGGACATTGACCTGAACCTGGGTTTCATCAATATCAGCCATAACAAGGAGAGAAAGCCCAAAATCCTTGCTATCACCAGGGAAGATGTGGAACTTTTCAAGACATTCCCGAGAGGGCTTCCGGATCTTTACTTCTTCAGGCATGAAAAAGGCCCCCTGGCCGGCAAGAGGTTCGGGAAGGACCTTCTTTACCATTACTGGAAAAGGGCATGCAGGAATCTAGGAATTGAAGGTGTGGACCTGTACGGAGGGACTAAGCACACAACGGTAAGGGGCATGAGAGAGTATTTCAGGCCTGATGAAATAAAGAAGGGGACGGGAATAGTCTCCAATAAGGCGTTTGAAAGATACTTTCAGCACGAGTTCGAGGATGAATTAAAGATATATAGGAAGAGGCAAGAGATAAGAAAAACTGGCAAAAAATTGGCAAAGGATTTTGAGGGGCCAAAGAAGGATAACTTGCTGAAATTTCAGAAGAAAGATGGTGCCGAAGGCGGGACTTGAACCCGCACGGACGGTTGCCCACTACCCCCTCAAGATAGCGTGTCTACCAGATTCCACCACTTCGGCACGTGATCGAAGACTACTGCTGGGCCCCCTGACCTCCTTCAGCCCCAGGCGCTCCACTCTGCTGAGTGACAGGGGCCGCGGGCTGCTTTACACCCTTCATCACCGAGGTGGTCGCTCCCCTGCCAAAGAGGAAGGCGAGGGTCAGAGAAGTTACCATAAATATGACTGCCGCAGCCACCGTGACCTTGTGCAAAAAGGATGTGGCACCCGTACTTCCGAAGACCGTCTGGCTGGAACCCCCAAAGGCGGCTCCTATGTTGGCCCCCTTTCCTTTTTGAAGCAGGACGATCAGGATCAGGGCAACACACACGGTCACATGGAGAAGAACAAAAATGAGTCTCATCTATTTATCCTTGAAGGGCTGGTTTCTATTAGCCCGTGATGGTCGAAGCACAATCTGAAATAATAACAAAATCAGGCTCGTTTGCAACAAAAATTTGGCTTATCGGGGTTCCCCGAACGTGATGATGGGAAGAAAAAGCTCCGCCTTCAGGCTGGCACCCCCCACCAGGGCACCGTCGATATCGGGCATTTCCATGAGATCCTTTGCATTTTCAGGCTTTACGCTGCCCCCGTAAAGGATCCTTAGCTTGATTGAGACATCCTTATCAAAATTGTCTTCAATCCACTGCCTGATAGCCTCGTGCACTTCCTGGGCCTGGGCCGGTGTGGCGGTCTTTCCGGTTCCGATGGCCCACACAGGCTCATAGGCGATGGTTACGGAAAGGGGCAGCGTCTTCTTGATCCTGAAGTTATTGAGGGACTTCTCCAGTTGATCCCTGACGACCTCAAAGGTCTTTCCCTGCTCCCTTTCCTCAAGGGTCTCACCTATGCAAACGATGGGGTTCAATCCCGCCTCCACGGCTGCGTTGGCCTTCAGGTCAACCATTTCGCTGGTTTCCTTGAAAAGGATTCGCCTCTCGGAGTGGCCCAGGATGACGTGTGTGCACCCCACGTCCAGGAGCATGGCGGCGGAGATCTCGCCCGTATAAGCGCCGGATTTTTCCCAATGCATGTTCTGGGCCCCGAGCAAGATCCTTGAATCGCCGATCTCCTTCTTGGCCCGGGTGAGACTCGTAAAGGGCGGGGCAACCAGGACATCAACGTCATCCAGTCCGGCAATATTTTCTGCTATGGCCCTGATGAGGCCTGCGGTCTCCTCATGGCCCATATTCTTCTTCCAGTTGCCTGCAATCAGAGGTGTTCGTCGGCTCATGGTATTTTCCCTTGTCCTTTATGAGTTCCTATCAGGCATTTGCGATATAGGTCGCAAGGTCCACCATGCGGCACGCGTAGCCGAACTCATTATCGTACCAGGAAATGACCTTTACCATGTCATCTATTACCATGGTGGATAGAGAGTCCACGATGGAAGAGACGCGGGAGCCGTTGAAGTCTATGGAGACAAGGGGTTCTTCGCAATAGGCCAGGATGCCTTTGAGGTGCCCCTCTGCGGCCTCCTTCAAGGCGCCGTTTACCTCGTCGACAGTGGCTGGTTTGCTGAGCCTCACCACGAGGTCCACAACGGACACATTGGGAGTGGGCACACGAATGGCCATGCCGTTCAACTTCCCGGCCAGCTGGGGAAGCACGAGAGACACGGCCCTTGCGGCGCCCGTGGTCGTGGGGATCATGGAAAGGGCGGCAGCCCTTGCCCTGCGCAGATCTTTGTGGGGGAAATCGAGCAGTCGTTGATCGCCCGTGTAAGCATGCACCGTGGTCATGAGCCCCTTCTCTATGCCGAAATTCTCCATCAGGACCTTGCACACGGGTGCGAGGCAATTGGTGGTGCAGGAGGCATTGGAGATGATGTGGTGCTCTGTGGGGTTGTATTCTTCGTGGTTCACTCCCATGACGATGGTGATGTCAGGATTGGTGGCAGGGGCGGAGATGATGACCTTGGCCACCCCTGACTTCAGGTGCGCAGACGCCTTTTCCCTGTCCCTAAAGAGGCCGGTGCACTCAAAGACCGTTTCTGCCCCCACATCACCCCACGGGATGTTGGCGGGGTCCCTCTCCGTGTAAATCTGGATCTCTTTTCCGTTGACGATCAGGGAATGATCCGTACTCGAGATTTCCGCATCCAGCCTCCCCTGCGCTGAATCATACTTCAAGAGGTGGGCCAGGGTTGCCGGGTCTGTCAGATCGTTGATTCCAACAAATTCTATATCCTTGTTGTCCATTCCTGCCCGAAAGGCCATCCTTCCTATACGCCCGAAACCGTTGATAGCAACTCTAGTAGCCATTCTTATACCTCCTCGGAAACAAGAGTAATGAAGCGCCCTGCAGCAGGCGGCAGGGTATTCTGGCGAAGGCGAATATGCCCGTAGATAGTTGAGAGAATAACGAGTCCAAATACATATACTGCAATTGGACAGCTCTTTTCAATCAATTACTCCTCCGGGAGAGAGGATTTGTTTCAGGGCCTCGAGGGAGAGTTGCCAGGGTTTTCTCTCGGGGTTAGATGGCGATCCTCCTCTCGAATAGCATGAGGGACATGACTATGGCATCCTCCCTGGTGTCTCTGTAGTAATGGCGCCTCCGGTGAATCTCCCTGAAACCGAACTTCTCATAGATCCTTTTGGCAATGTGATTGGATTCTCTCACTTCAAGCCACAGGGCCCCGATGCCGTTAAAGGTGGCGGTCTTGACGATATTGTCCACAAGAAATTGGGCCAGCCCCCGGTTCCTCTTTGAAGGGTGAACCGCGATATTGATGATCTGGATCTCAGAGTGGAATATCCAGAAACAGGCATACCCGGAGAGGGACTCATCCTCCATAATTCCCCACAGATGGGAGACGGGGTTTCTTATCTCCTCCAGAAATGACTCGTAACTCCAGGGGGTTGGAAAGCTCAGGTTTTCGATCTCCAGGATATCCGCTATGTGCAGGGCGTAGTTGCCCTGAGAGATGACGGCGAGGGAACTCATTCCGACTCCAGCAGTTTACCAGCGACGGAGATGCCGGTCTTTCCAGCTGCCTGGGCCGTTTCAGCCAGTTCCTTGAGCCCCAGGTTCTTTCGATTCTGGACGATGGCAATGACCATGGGGAGATTGACGCCAGTCAACACCTCGACATTTTCTTCCTTGAGGAAGGAAAGGCTTATGTTGGAGGGGGTCCCCCCGAACATGTCCGTCAAGATGAGCACACCATCACCCTGTTTTTTCAAGGCAGCGATCTTTTGCTTCATGGTGGAGAGGATGGCTTCACTGTCATTGGTCTGGGTAATGGAGAGGGTATCCACTGCCTCGATCCTGCCGACGATGAATTCAGCGGCATTCAAGAACTCCTTACCCAGGTCACAGTGGGTAACGATCAATAGGCTCACCATTGCAGTAACCGTTTCCTCTGATGGAGGTTCATGGCCCTTGCCAGGGTCAAGCTTCCGTTCAACAGGCCCACGGCAGTTGGTCCCGTTGCCAGGGCGACGTGCTTTCTCTCTCCTCAGGAACCAAGAGGAGCGCGAACCCCGTGGCGCGATTCCGACCCCTCAACTCGAAAGGGAAGCGTTTTTCCTTGCCATGCCACTCCGGAGCTTCGGGTTATTCCCGAAGGACCGCTGTTCAAAGTTCCTCGTCGTTTTGCATCAGGAATTGGTATATGTCACTCTTTGTCGGGGCGTCCATCAATATCCTGCGGTAAGTGCTGTTCTTGAGTATCTTTGCAATCTTGGCAAGGGCCTTCAGGTGAATGCTGGCCGAGTCTTCCGGGGCCACCAGGAGAAAGAACAGATAGGCCGGCTCTCCGTCCATTGACTCGAAATCAAGGCCCATACGGCTCCTGCCAAAGATGATAACAGGCGCCCTCAGTCCGTGGAACTTCCCGTGGGGAATGGCCACCCCGTCACCAATTCCAGTGCTTCCAAGGCGTTCTCTTTCCAGGAGAATCTTCACCAGGGATCCCTTGTCAAGGGAGGGTTGGTGATGGGTAACCGCCTCAGCCAGTTCCTCCAGCACTCCCTTCTTGTCCCTGGCCCGCAACTCAGGGATAATTGAATCCTCGTCTATAATCTCTGATAGCTTCATGATCGTCCGCCGAAATATATGGTCAGCTCAGGGGCTCAATCAGCCCGAGATGTCCATCTCTTCGCTTGTAGAGGACGTTGATCTCCATGGATTTGGCGTTCCTGAAAACAAGAAAATCCTGTTCGGACATATTGAGCTGGATGGCCGCTTCTTCCGCGTCCATGGGCTTGGCAACCATCTTTTCAACTTCGATCATCGGTTCCTCAGCAACTTCGCCGGTGGCCTCCACCTCCTCTTCTCCCTTCTTGTTTTCGACTCGCCTCTTCCTTATCTTGGACCGATGTCTTTTGACCTGCTTTTCGATCTTGTCCATGACCTGGTCAATGGCAGAGTACATATCGTCGGTCTCTTCGACGGCCTTGATCTTGGTGCCGTTGACACTCAAGGTGACATCGGCCTGATGCCTGAATTTCTCCACCCCCAGCACGACATGGGCTTCGATTGGGGCGTCTATGTACTTGTTGATCTTGGAGAGCTTTTCTTCAGCATAAACCTTTAGACTTTCGGTAGGTTCCATGTGCCTGAAGGTTACCGTAACGTCCATAAATGATCCTCCTTGATGAATGGGGAAAGGATTCTTTAGCAAATAACAGATGAAAAGTCAAACGCGAGGGGTCAATAGGGTTTCCTTCTCTTGCGCGATGGCAAAATGCCCATACTTTCCCTATACTTGGCCACTGTCCGTCTTGCAACATCTATGTTGAGCTTCTTGAGCATAGCCGCTATTTCTTGGTCGCTGTAAGGCTTCGCCTTGTTTTCCGATTTGATGATATTCCTGATATGATCCTTGACGCTCTCGGATGCCACAGATTCTCCATCAAGGGAATGGATGGCACTGTTGAAGAAAAACTTCAGGGGAAAGACTCCCTGGGGGGTGTGTACGTATTTGTTGGCCGTGACCCTGCTGATGGTGGACTCGTGCATCTGGATGTCTTCGGCCACGTCACGTAAGACCAGGGGTTTGAGGTGGGCTATCCCCTTGTCAAGAAAACCGCTCTGGAAACGGACGATGCTCTCGGTTACCCTGTAGATAGTCTGCTGTCGTTGGTGAATGCTCTTTATGAGCCACTGGGCTGACCTGAGCTTGTCCTGAACATAGCCTTTTTCACTCTCTTTGAAGGAATTTCCGTCAGAGAGGATTTTCTTATAGTAGGAATTGATCCTGAGCTTGGGTAATCCGTCTTCATTGAGCACTATCTCATACCTGTCGCCGACCTTGAAGACGTATATGTCCGGGCTTATGTAAATGGTCTCTTCGTCGTTGTATCTCCTTCCGGGTTTGGGCTCAAAGGTCGTGATAACGGAAATCGCCGAGAGGACCCGTTCCATGGACACGGAGAGGCTCTTGGCTATCAGGTCGTATTTCTTGTTTTCGAGCTTGTCCATGTGGCCCAGGATTATCTTCTCAACGATGGTGCCTCCCAGGTTCTGAAATCTCGCCTGGATCAGCAAGCACTCCCTGGTGTCACGTGCTGCCACACCCACGGGATCAAAGTTCTGGATCAAGGAAAGGGTCTCCGAAACCTCCTCGGGGCTGAACCCGGTGGTCTCGGCAAGCTCCTCCACAGAGCTCTCCAGGTAGCCGTCAGGGTCCAGGTTCCCGATAATATGGACTCCGATTTCCTTTTGGGTCTCGGTGAAGTTGCTCATGCTGAGCTGCCACATGAGGTGAGAAGAGAGATTTTCCCTCTCGGATATGAGGTTTTCCAGGGGGGGCATCTCCTTCCTGTCGAACTGGGGTTCTGCCCATCCCGTGTTGTAGTCCGAAAAATAGCTGTCCCAGTCTATTTCATCTTTGGGCCTATCCTTTTCGGCCTTCTCCGTGAGGGACTGGGCCGAAGGAGATTCTCCATCCAAGGAGGTTTTCCCCTCGTCCATGCCGCCTGAGGGATGTTCTTCAAGGATTTCGAGCATGGGGTTGGTTTCTACTTCCTGGTTTATGGTCTCGAGGAGTTCGATGCGGTTGAGTTGCAGGAGCTTGATGGCCTGCTGCAACTGGGGCGTCATGATGAGCTGCTGTGCAAGAATAGGAGCTTGTTTCAGTTGTAAGGCCATATCACTGCTCGCCACCGGTGTTAGATCTCGAAGAAACCCTTACAGGTTGAAATCGTTACCAAGATAGACATCCCTTGCCACCTTGCTGTTTACTATCTTTTCAGGGGCACCATGTTCCAGGATTTTGCCCTGGCTTATTATATAGGCGGAGTCACAAACATTCAATGTCTCCCTCACGTTGTGATCCGATATGATGATTCCTATTCCTCTTTCTTTGAGCTGCATGATAATCTCCTTTATGTCGTTCAAGGCCAAAGGATCAATACCTGCAAAGGGTTCGTCCAACAACATGAACCTCGGCTCTGTCACGAGAGCCCTGGTGATTTCCAGTCTCCTGCGCTCGCCTCCCGACAGGGACGCGGCCTTCTGCCCGGCCAGGTGTTCGATATTGAGCTCGGATAGGAGCTTCGTGGCCCTGGTGCGTATTTCGCTGGGAGGGACGTTGATACTCTCCATAATGGCCAGCAAGTTCTCCTCAACCGTAAGTTTCCGAAAGACGGATGGTTCCTGGGCGAGGTAGTTTATGCCTTTCCGCGCCCTGAGATACATGGGATCATGGGTGACCTCGGTACCATCCAGGTAAATACTCCCTTGGTCAGGCCTCGCCAGACCTATGATCATGTAAAAGGTCGTTGTTTTCCCGGCACCGTTTGGGCCCAGAAGGCCTACGATCTCTTTCCTCTTGACCCTTATGTCTATCTGATCGACCACGCGCTTGTGGTTGTATATCTTTACCAGATTCTTGGCTTCCAGTATTTCTTTACTGCTGCCCAAGGGATGATTCCCCTTTTCTGCTAGGGAAGAGTACGGCCCGTACCTTGCTGTCTCCGGAGCCTTCGACAATGCTCCTGTTTTCCCTGAGGAAGAGGGTTATCTTGGAGCCTTCCACGAAGTCATCCCCCTGCCTCACAACCGGTTTGCCTGTGAGGACAAGTTTTTCATCAGCATGATAGTAAAGGGCCTGCTCGGCCATGGCGACGCCCCCGGACGCGCGCGTGATTCTTACGTTCCCCTGGGCGATGATCTTTTGAATCTTGAGTTGAGCTTCTTCATTACCAGGCCCGGCCTTTTGCTGCAGGTAATAGACGAGCATCTTATCGCAGTTGATCGTGAATTGTGTTTCCTTTGCATCCACGTTACCCGAAAAGGTCACGATCTTTCGATTGTCATCTATTTCAAGGGAGTCGGCCCTTATTACGATGGGTGAGTTGTCAGCCTTCTTGGCAAAGACCTGGGCCGCGGATCTTCCTGTTGACAGGTGATTTGCCACCAAAAGGAGTAGGAGGAGATGGACGACAGGGATTATTGGTCTCACGATTCTCATAAATCAACGGCCCGATTAGCGATAGTCGTTATACTTTCGTGTACTTGTAGGACCTCCCTTTCCAGAGACAAGGTGAGGCCTTGCCCTGTCACAGAGAAGAAGGGGCCAACTATTCTGATGGGTTTGTCGGTCTTTACCGTGCCTTCCTTATTGTTGTATACCATAAGATCAGTGAAAAAACTATATCCGTTGTCCGTGTAACCTTTCAAGTCATCCCGAAGGGTGATGAGACCCGACTTCCTGTCATATTCACCCCTTTTGCCTTCCAGTCTCAGGGATGGCCTTTCAGTGGTCTCAAGCTTCAAGCGGAAATCCTTGAATGTCATGAACTGTCTGTCCTTGGAGAAGGTGACCTCCTTGGCGTCCAATGTCCATCTCAGTTTTTCCTCAGGATTGTCCTGCGTGTAAGAGATATTCTCGAGCTTGATACCCTCCTCCAGGAAGCCGTCTGAAAGGATTGTGAGGCCGCGCTTTGCAAAAAAATCGGCCCCGGAGCCGAATAGATAAAAGGCCACGGCCCCCAGGACCAGAAGGATCCCGAGGACGGGCCAATGCTTTTTCAGGAACCTATTTTTCATGCAATAATTATACCAATGGCCCCATTCAATTGTAAAGATAATTTTATCCCGCTGCCCTGACGAGTCCGTGGATTTCCTTGAGGATGGCCACGAGGGGTCTCACCTGCTCAAGGGGAAGGGAGTTCGGCCCATCACAAAGGGCCTTGTCCGGCTTTGGATGTACTTCCAGGAAGATACCATCGGCGCCTGCGGCAACGGCGGCCTTCGAGAGGGGCTCAACGAACTCCCTTTGTCCCCCCGAGCTCTTCCCTGCACTGCCCGGGAGTTGCACGCTATGGGTCCCGTCAAAGACCACGGGAAAACCGAAGTTCTTCATGATAGGAATGGATCGAATATCCACAACCAGGTTGTTGTATCCGAAAGAGGCTCCCCTCTCGGTGAGAATGATACTGCGATTTCCCGTTGAAGTTACCTTGCGCACGGCCCCCTCCATTGCCCAGGGAGAGATAAATTGCCCCTTCTTGAGATTGATCGGCAGCCCGCTCAGTCCTGCGGCCAGGAGCAAATCGGTCTGGCGACACAGGAAGGCCGGGATCTGAATAACATCCAGGACCTTCGCCACCTTCTTGACGTGGCCGGGTTCGTGGACGTCGGATAGGACTGGCAGGCCGGTCTTCTCCTTCACTGCACGAATAATGTCCAGCCCCTTTCCCAGTCCGGGTCCCCGGTAGGAGTCAAGGGATGTCCTGTTGGCCTTGTCATAGGATGTCTTAAAGATCACCGGGACATCCAGAAGCTCGCTGGTTTCCCTGAGAAAGTCGGCGACCTTCAGGGTGGTGCCCGAATCTTCAATAACGCACGGGCCCGCTATGAGGAAAAAGGGTTCCTTTTCACCGATGGTCAAGTTGGCAATTCGGATAGGGTTGGCCATGTATACCTCGCCCCAGGGCCTGGGAATAAGTCTTTAACGTTTCTTATGTACCAAGCCGATTCAAAGGTCAAGGGGAAACGAGTATGGAGTCCGGTTTGGTGGCGGCAAGAAGGACCAGTTCCTGTGCCGGCGAGTGAACAAGACGCTCTGCCCTCGATGGCCCAAGTTTTCCTTGTCATCCCCGTTGGAAAGTATTATCTATAGACCCGGAATTGAAACCAGCGATGGCGGGGGAGGTACACGGAGGTGGCAAAGAAGAAGCTTTACAGAAGCATCAAGGAGATAAATAGGAAGATAGAGCAAGGTAAGGCGGTAGTGGTTACCGCAGACGAAATGGCGCGGATTGTCAAGGAAATGGGTCCCGAGAAGGCGGCGACAGAGGTAGACGTCGTGACGACGGGTACCTTCGCACCCATGTGCTCTTCAGGGGCCTTCATAAATTTTGGTCACACGAAACCCACCATCAAGGCCTCCAAGGTATGGCTCAATGATGTTCCGGCCTACGCAGGCCTTGCCGCGGTGGACATATATATCGGTGCCACCGAACCGGCGGAAGACGATCCCCTGAACAGGGTGCACCCGGGGCAGTTCAAGTACGGAGGAGGCCACGTCATAGAGGATCTCGTTGCCGGGAAAAAGGTGCGGCTCCGTGCGGTGGCGTATGGCACGGACTGTTATCCCAACAGGAAGGTGGAGAAGAAGATAAGCCTCTCGGAACTCCCCTATGCCGTGCTCTTGAATCCGAGAAATGCCTACCAGAACTATAATTGCGCAATAAACTTGAGCGAAAAGACGAAATACACCTATATGGGGGTGCTGAAGCCGCGAGCCGGAAATGCCAGCTATTCCACTTCGGGCCAGCTCAGCCCCCTCTTCAATGATCCCTACTATTTGACCATAGGGATGGGTACGAAGGTCTTTCTGGGTGGTGCCCAGGGCTATGTGGTCGGCCCAGGGACACAGCACAACCCCGGGGTCAAAAGAGAAAAGAACGGCGTACCGAAGGCGCCTGCGGGCACTCTGATGGTCATGGGAAACCTCAAAGAGATGTCACCCAAGTGGCTGATCGGCGTGAGGATGTTGGGATACGGCTGCTCCCTGGCCGTGGGCTTTGGCCTGCCGATTCCCATCCTGAACGAAGAGATGGCCAGGTACACGGGTGTTTCAGACGAAGATATCGTGACCCAGATCGTGGATTACGGTGAGGACTATCCCAAGGGAGAGCCGGTGCCCCTGGGATACGTAAACTACGCGGAACTCAAGAGCGGGGCCATTAAGTTCAACGGGCAGGATGTGCCCACGGTACCTCTGTCTTCCTATGTGAAGGCACTTGAGATAGCAAAGATACTCAAGGGGTGGATAGAGCAAGGCAGATTCTTTTTGACCGAACCCCAAGTAATGTTGCCCACCGCTGAAAGAAAGTCATAGGAAGGGGCAAGAAACAGTTTGACAAGGACCGGATCACGATGTAAAAGATTACTTTAAATCCAGGCAAGGAGCCTGGGACTTAGATCAAAAGATCCATTCAATCAACGAAAGCCACGAAGGCGTTCTTTTTCCTCTGGATGAGGATGCTTCGTGGCTTTTTTCATAATGTTGAAAGGAGGAAGGGTTATGTGGGCGAAGGGGCTAGCAGGTTTGGCGTCAGTTCTATTTTGGCTGGGCATGGCGTTTCCTGCCTTTGGACACTTTGGGATGATTATCCCCTCAGACAGCATGGTCATGCAAGGTGAGAACAGAACCGTTGAGGTCATTCTTTGTTTTGCACATCCCTTTGAAGGCATGGGCATGGACCTGGAAAGGCCGAGGGTCTTGGGGGTTGATATCAATGGCAAAAAGAGGGATATTTTAAATATGGTCAAGGAGGCCAAAATGATGGGGCACCGGGCATGGAAGTTGAACTACAGAGTCAGTCGGCCCGGGGTCTACACATTCTACATGGAACCCGAACCCTACTGGGAGCCAGCGGAAAACAGTTATATCATCCATTATACCAAGAATATCATTGGGGCCTTTGGGTGGGACAGTGGATGGGATGTTCCCCTTGGTCTCAAGACAGAGATAGTTCCGCTGACAAGGCCCTTCGGGCTCTATGCGGGCAATGTATTCCAGGGCATTGTCATGCTCGAAGGCAGGCCAGTACCCTATTCAGAAGTTGAAGTGGAATACTACAACAGGGACGGCAGGGCAGTAGCCCCAAACGATTATATGATCACCCAGGTGATCAAGGCGGACAAGAACGGTGTCTTTACCTTTGCCGCTCCCCAGGCAGGGTGGTGGGGGTTTGCCGCCTTGAATCCTTCCAGGGATGGTGTTCTTTACAAGGGTGAGAAAAAGCCGGTGGAGCTCGGCGCGGTGCTCTGGATAGAATTCCAGGCCTGGAAAGAAAAGAAGTAACAGGGGAGACGGACCAAGGATGCATATTTCCGAAGGGGTGCTTTCGGGGCCAGTCCTTATCTCAGGCGCTCTTTTGACAGCAACAGGTACAGGGATCGGCCTCACCAAGGTTGACTACGACAGGATAACTCATGTGGCTGTGATGACCGCAGGGTTTTTCGTGGCATCCCTGGTACATGTGCCTATCGGCCCTGCCAGCGTTCATTTGATTCTGAACGGCCTCATGGGAGTCTTTCTGGGTTGGGGGGCATTTCCCGGCATCCTGGTGGCGTTGTTTCTGCAGGCCGTTCTGTTTCAGTTCGGCGGGCTAACCTCCCTGGGAGTCAATTGTCTCAACATGGCTTTCCCTTCCGTCATCTGCTATTACCTTTTCCAGAAAGGCCTAAGGAGCAGAGACCTGAAGGTGTTTATGAGCGCGTCCTTTTTGTGCGGGTTTGTGGCCGTTTTTCTTGGTGCCATCATGGTGGCTTTGTCCTTGTCTCTTACAGGGGAGGCCTTTCGTGCAGCTGCCAGGATTCTGGTTGCTGCCCACTTCCCTGTTATGATTATCGAGGGGTTGATTACCATGTTCTGCATAAAATTCCTGAGGAGCGTCAGGCCGGAAATCCTGGAGTTATTGAATGGAAAATAGCCGAAAAGCGAGGTATCTTTTTCGACGCATGCATCTCATATTCATCGCGTTGGTGGCCACTTTTCTTCTCAGTCCCTGCGCCCACGCACACCGGGTGTACCTGTTTGCGTGGGTTGAAGGGGATATTGTCCATACCGTAAGCTATTTCAGCGGTAACAGGCCGGTAAAGGGTGGAAGGGTAACGGTGTTTGACCTCCAGGACAAAGAGCTCTTGAAAGGCCTGACAGACGAAAAGGGTGAGTTCTCTTTCAATTTGCCCGCCAAGAAACCTCTCCGTATCGTGATCGAGGAGGCCATGGGCCATAGGACAGAGTATGTCCTTAAGGCCGAAGATGTAGGCCAGGCCAGTGGGTGTGGTGAAGTCGGGGAGAAGAAAGCAGGGCCGACTGAGCTACGTCATATGGAGGCAAGCTCGAACCAGGATCAAATAAGACAGGTGGTAGGGGAGCTCCTCGATGCGAGGTTGAAGCCCATCCAGAGGTCTATGGCCAGGATGGAGAAGGAGAGGGGACCAGATTTTAGGGATGTCTTAGGAGGTCTGGGTTATATATTCGGACTCATGGGGATAATACTTTATCTCAAGGGTAGGAGGAACGGGGGCAGGGGGAAGGCACCATGATCCAGGAGGCCTTTGTTGACGGGGATTCTTTTATCCACCGTTTGGACCCGAGGGGCAAGATAATCATTGCTTCCTTTTACTCTGCTATTGTGGCAATTTGCGACAGGTTTGAGGCCCTAATGCCAGCCATTGTCATAACCCTGACAGTGGTCTTCTTTGCCAGAATAAGCCCAAAGAAACTCATGAAGAGGATTGTCATTGTCAACGGGTTCGTTCTGTTTCTGTGGTTGTTCTTGCCCTTTTCCACAAAGGGCCATGCCGTATTTGCTGCTGGCCCGTTAGTCGTCTCAAAGGAAGGACTATTATATTCCGCCCTCATTACGCTCAAATCCAACATAATCATAATGACAGTGTTGGCCCTGATTGCCACGTCGTCCATATTTACCTTGGGCAGGGCCTTGGACCGGCTATTCTGCCCCTCAAAGCTGGTCATTTTGATCTTTTTCACTTACCGTTATGTGCACGTAATCTATCAGGAGTACATGGGCCTGGCCCAGGCGGCAAAGATCAGGGGATTCAGGCCGGGAAACAACCTCCATACCTACAAGACTTATGCCTACCTCGTAGGGATGGTGCTGGTGAAAAGTCATGATAGGGCAGAAAGGGTAAGGGCTGCCATGCTCTGTCGGGGTTTCAACGGCAAGTTCTATGACCTCAGCGAGTTTTCTTTCGGGCAAACGGACCTCTGGGCCTTGGTCCTGATGCTTTTGGCCGTCTCCTCTATTGCCGTGCTGGAATGGGGAATATGAATAACATAGAGACATTTGGTTCAGATCGGGACAAGGATGGCGTATTAATAGATCTTCGACGAATCTATTTCAAGTATCCGGGAGCAAACTATGTCTTAAGGGAACTCTCTCTTCGCCTCTATGACGGAGAGAGGGTGGGGCTTGTGGGGCCAAACGGTTCCGGCAAGACAACCCTCTTCCATGTGATTATGGGCCTCTTGAAGCCAGAGAGGGGCACGGTCGAGATATTTGATCGAGAGAGGAGCGAGGAAAGGGATTTCCTGCCCGTAAGGCAACAGATCGGTTTGCTCTTTCAGGACGCGGATGACCAACTCTTCAGTCCCACGGTGCTGGAAGACGTTGCCTTTGGGCCATTGAACCAGGGAAAATCCGTGCTCGAGGCAAAGGAGATCGCAAGGGAGACCCTGAGGTCCCTGGGACTGGAAGACTTCGAGAAAAGAGTCACCCACAAGCTATCGGGGGGCGAGAAGAAACTGGTTTCCCTGGCCACCGTACTCGCCATGAAGCCCAAGGTACTCCTCCTGGATGAGCCCACAAACGGCCTTGACAGGGAGACAACCGAAAGGATCATAGGGGTGTTGAAAGAGATTGAGATGTCCTACATATTCATATCCCATAACATTGATTTCATCGCAAAGACCACGGATAAGATCTATGGGCTTCGGGACGGTCGCATAGTCCTGGATACGGAGGCGATTCCTCATACCCATGTCCACTCACACGGCTATGGTGAACTCCCCCACACCCATTCTCCTGAGTAATATGCCTGCCCCGCATGGGATCTAAGCCCCTCGGGTTTTCTCAGGGAGGAGGCCCCTTTTTCTTTTCTTGACAAGGGAGCCTGCATTATTTATATTGGTAATCAATTGCAACAAGCTCTCTATCGGGGGTATTTTCTTTATGTTTCAGACCCTTATCGTGATAGGGGAACTTGTCCTTTCCGGGAGAGGCCTCCGGGACAATGGGTCGGCCATGAGGAACCCGGGTAAGAGGTGCCTTTTGGCGGGGGAGGGGAGAAGGAGAAGTGGGAGGAGATGAAGAAGGTCATAAGGATGCGCGATATGTCCGATGGGCAGGCCGGTGTCATAAAGGAGGTCTCGGCAAAGGGGATGCTCGGGATCAGGATTCGAGAGATGGGTCTTGTACCCGGGGCCCCCATTAAGGTTCAGGGGAGGGCGCCACTCAAGGACCCGGTAGCCATCAAGGTTAGAGATTTTGTGCTGACACTTCGGAACAATGAGGCAGATCATATCCTGGTGGAGGTTGGCGAGGCTGATCCTAAGAGCGCACAATGAGTCTTGTTGGTATGAGGCCGTCTTTGCACAACCGGCAGCACGTCACCCAAAATGCTTCAACCCGCGAACCCCAAAGCAGGGCAGATGAGATCACGGCGGTCATCCTTCAGGTGCCATTGTGTCGGGTTTCAGATAACAGCCACTTACAGGGTGCGCATTTGCCTGAAAAGACAGATGAGTGTCGTATGGAGCGAGAGGACAAAGTGAAGAAGATCAGGGTTGCGCTTTCGGGAAATCCTAACAGCGGTAAATCGACGGTCTTCAATGCAATTACGGGCGCACGGCAGCACATTGCCAACTATCCGGGTGTGACGGTGGAGAAGAAGACCGGCAGTGTGTCTTACAAGGGTCGCCAGATTGAAGTGGTGGACCTGCCGGGGACCTATTCCCTCACGGCCTATTCCCTGGAAGAGGTGGTTGCACGGGATTTCCTTGTGAACGAGAGGCCTGACGTGGTCGTGGACATCGTGGATGCGTCGAACCTGGACAGGAATCTCTATCTTGCGGTGCAATTCAAGGAGCTGGGTGCGCCCTTGATTCTTGCCCTTAATATGATAGACGTGGCCTCGAGCCGGGGCATCCATATCGATGCAGAAACCTTGTCTGAGCTCCTGGGATCACCGGTGGTCCCAATGGTAGCCAGATCCAACAAGGGTATAAACCAGCTGCTGGATAAGATCATAGAGGTCTCGGAGGAGGATCAAGAATGGTCTCCGTACGTTATCAGCTACGGCAATGACGTAGACCAGGGCCTTCGGGAGATCGAGGACGTGATTCGGGGCAGCGATGTCTGTAACAAGAAATACGATCCGGAATGGATGGCACTCAAGTGTCTGGAGGGGGATGAGCAGATCCTCGGGGTCCTGAAGAGAGACGCCGAGAGGTTCCAAAAGGTCGATGCCGTCTGCAGCCGGGTTACGAGGCATCTCATGAACACCTTGGAGGAGGAGCCCGAAGGTATCATAGCGGATCACCGCTACGGCCACATTGCCGGCATCACCAAGAAGTGTGTCAAGAGGAAGATTGAATCACGCCTCAACCTCTCGGACCGGATCGACAGGGTCCTGACAAGCCGGTTTGTCGGTCCCCTCATTATGGTAACTATACTCTACTGTATCTACGAGTTCATCTTTTGGGCGAGCGAGACACCCCTGGTATGGCTCGAAGGTCTCTTCAGTTGGGTGCGCGGGGTGGTTTCCAACCTCATGCCTGCCGGGGTCCTCAAATCCTTGGTGGTATCGGGTGTCATAGATGGGGTGGGAGGGGTCCTGGAGTTTGTCCCCTTGATCCTGTTTATGTTCTTTGCAATCGCGATCATGGAAGATTCCGGCTACATGGCGAGGGTGGCCTATATGCTGGACAGGGTGTTGAGGTGGTTTGGCCTCCACGGGAACTCGGTGCTTCCCCTCATAATAAGCGGAGGGATTTCAGGGGGTTGCGCTGTCCCAGGCGTCATGGCGACCAGAACCCTGAGGGATCCCAAAGAGAGAATTGCAACGCTGCTCGTGGTCCCCTTTATGAACTGCGGCGCCAAGCTGCCCGTTTACGGACTGCTGATTGGCGCCTTCTTCTACGGGAATCGGGCCCAGATGCTCTTCATTTTTACCATGCTGTCCTGGGGCTTTGCCCTCTTCGGCGCAAAGTTGATCCGTTCATCGGTCCTGCGGGGACCCCAGACCCCCTTTGTGATGGAACTCCCTCCATACCGGGTGCCGACAATGAAAGGACTCCTGATACACACCTGGGAAAGAACGTGGCAATATGTAAAGAAGGCAGGGACAATGATACTTGCCGTTTCCCTTGTCCTGTGGGCAATGATGACCTTTCCCGGCCCATCCGAGGAAAGGGTCCGGTCCTTTGAAAGGATGAGGAACGATGCCAGGACATCTTTCCTGGGCCTGGGTCCCGTGCGAGGCGTTATCAAAGGGCCCGAGGACTTGGAGCGACTTGAAGACCTTCTTGGCACATTGGCGGACAGGGCACGGGAAGGGGACATGGGCCTAAAGGACCTGGTGGAGAGTCCCTACTATCCCCTGGCACGAGCCATCTATATAAGATCTGATTCGAGCATGGCAAAAGGGGGGGGTCCCATAGAGGAGGACCTTATCCCCATTGTCGATGCCTATCTCCTCTATAGGGAGACCCTCTTAGACATCAACACCAGGGAGCAGGAGGCGGCCCTCAAGGGGACCATAGCGGGCAGGATCGGAGTAATTCTAGAATCTCTGACCCGCAGTAGCCTGGGTTTTGATTACAGGACCAACATAGCTCTCGTTGGTGGATTTGCGGCAAAGGAGGTGATCGTATCCACCCTCGGCACGGCTTACTCCCTCGGCGAAGTGGATCCGGAGAACGCGGTTTCCCTCTCAGAGAGGCTCAGGAACGACAGGAATTGGAACCCCCTGGTTGCCTTTACCCTGATCCTCTTTACAATGCTCTATGTCCCTTGTTTCGCGACTGTTATCAGTATCAAGAGAGAGAGTTCCTGGAGGTGGGCGGGATTTTCTATTGCATTCAATCTCATTATTGCATACCTTATATCTTTAATAACCCACCAAGTCGGCCTGGCCCTCGGGCTGGGCACATAAAATGCACACGTGAGAGGCCCTTCTCAGAACAGGGAAGCATTCCAGGACGGCCCTGTTCGCCGGGATGTGACCGGCGCCCGGTCATGTCAAACACTGGCCCAGCTTTTGAGAGGTAAGGACGATAATATGGAAAGGATCCCGACCACAAAGGAAGGACTCGAGAGACTAAAGGACGAACTGGAGCGGCTCGAAAGGGTTGAAAGGCCGGAGAATATCAAGGCCATAGAAGAGGCCAGGAAGCACGGAGATATCAGTGAAAACGCAGAGTTCCATGCCGCCAAGGAGAGACAATCCTTCCTGGATAGCAAGATCAATGAACTCAAGAGGATCATCGGAAGTTCGGAGGTAATAGATATTGATGACGGGCCTGCCGACAGGGTGGTGTTTGGCAAGACGATCCTGCTCTATGATATCCAGGAGGACCAGGAGATGTCCTACCAACTGGTGGGACCCTATGAATCAGATCCGGAAAAGGGAAAGGTGTCCGTAACTTCTCCCCTTGGACAGGCCTTGATAGGCAGGGAAGTGGGGGACGAGATCAAGGTGCGAACTCCGGCGGGGATTAAGGAATTTGAGATACTGGAAATAGAATAGGAAGTCGGTGGAAAAGGTAGAGCAGGGCAGAAAGGTCACGATAGAATATGCGATGAAGTCCCATTATCCAGACGGGACGGTGAAAGAGCACCCAACAGAGCGTTTGACATTTATCTATGGGGTGGACCGCCAGCCCCCTTCCCTTGAAAAGGCCCTGGAAGGGTCAAGGGTGGGGCAGAGGCTGAAGGTTATTATTCCGCCGTCCGAGATCTATGGGGACCATGACTCCTCCCTGATCAAAGAAATCCCCAGGAAAGGCCTGATCAAGCAGAGGTTGAAGGAAGGCCAGTTCTACCGCCAGATGAAGATGGGGAGTCTTGTTTCTTTCAGAGTGTTGGAGATAAGGGAAAACACGGTATTGGCAGATTTCAATAGGGCCATGGCCGGCATAGGCGTGTCTCTTGATCTTGAGGTCTTAAAGATAGACGGGGCGAGCAGGACCGAGATCAATGACGCTATCAGGGCCCAGGCACAGAGGAGCATAGGATGCGGATAGGGCTTGGTAAAGGAGTCACGCCAGGATGCCCATAAAGATCTTCATCCACGGACTGGAAAGCAGTAACAGGGGGACCAAGGGCCTGTTCTTCAAGGAGAGATATCCTGATATGGTCGTCCCCCATTTCAAGGGGGCCCTTCCCGAGAGAATGAAAGGCCTCCGATCGATCCTTGCGGGGGAATCGCAGATCAGGATCGTGGGGTCCAGTTTCGGGGGCCTGATGGCCACCCTCTACGCCATGGAAAATGAGCCCGGTGTGGAGAGGCTGATCCTCCTGGCCCCTGCCATACACATTCTGGGCACCCGGGGGAGCACAACTCGTAGAATATCAATCCCCGCGACCATCTACCATGGGACGAAGGACGAGGTAATACCCCTTGAAAAGGTTGAAGAAGTGGCGCAGGAGGTCTTTTCAAACCTCTCCTTTCACAGGGTTGAGGATGATCATTTCCTGCACGGGACCTTCAAGGCCATAAACTGGGACCAGCTCCTGTCCTAGGCGCCTATCTTCCGCCAAACAATCCGTTTCTCCCAGTGTTTCCCAGTAAGAATTAGATTGACTCTACGGCACATTTCATTATTAAATATCAGTTACGCAAATTGTAACACTTTAGCCTTTTGAAATGCCTCCTCAGATAGGGAGAACGGGTGATGATGCCTTTTCTGGAGTGACTGGCGGCTTCCGGCTTGGAGAGCCTCCAGCTCGGAAAGGAG
>JAFDHO010000261.1 GCA_019308745.1 Deltaproteobacteria bacterium | reverse complement strand
TACTAGAATTATCCCTCCCATTAAAGCATTGAGTACTGCAAAAAAGGCAATTGGTCTAAAGATCTCTTTATTTACAAAAAAATAGGAATAACTAATGATCAGAAGAAGCACGGAACTGAATGTGGTAATCAAAACGCCCAGTAGAGAAGCTATCTTGAGTGGCATGAGAGAGAAGGAGGTCAGAGCGGCCATTGCCAGGTTAAACAATCCTCTAATTGAAAACGTAGAATTACCTTGTAAGCGAGGGTTGATTCGGTATTCTATGTAGGATCTCCGGAAACCTAGCCAGTTGACAATGCCGCGCACGAAGCGCCTTCTCTCGGTTACTTTTTTGAAATACTCAACTGCCTTCCGGTCCATGAGGCGAAAATCTGAAACGTCCTTTTCTATCTTCACGCTCGAGATATGATTCATTATGTAAAAGTAAACTATAGACAAGATATTTCTCACAAAACTGGGGTTGCGATACTGTACCCGCTTGGCCTGGACCACCTCGTACCCCTTTTCCCACTCCGACAAAAGTTGCGGAATAACAGCAGGTGGGTGTTGGAGATCGCCATCCATGGTAATTGCGATATCACCCTTGGCCTCGTTAATCCCGGCACTAACTGCGATTTGATTCCCAAAATTTCGTGAAAGATCTATTAATTTGACATATTTTTTATTGTCGGCTATAGAAGTAATTATGTCATATGTTTCATCATTACTACCATCATTGACAAAAATGACTTCAAAGGAATATCTCTCGCAAAGCTTCTCAATCACCTCGTCCAGGCCTCTCATGAGAAGTTCTATGTTAGAGGCTTCGTTGTAAACAGGTATGACAACACTCACCAATGGCCTTGGCTCAGGCTTTTTCATATCCCCTATCTTTCAAATTATTCATCAATATCGCCGTTGGTACGTTGGCAGCTTCAGGAAAGTCTCGGTCGTCTATTGGATCAGTTTCGCTCTTTTCTATAGTGACCCTTTATTCCTTGAGGTTTTTGAAAAACGCCTTCTCTCGTACAACCTCTTCGTCAGGCTCAAATCTTAACCAGGCTAAGCCAGGTCCTCAAAATTTTGTTGAAGTCCAACCGAGCGGGCGAGTTATTCAGTGAATCATGATTCTTATTCACTTGGATTCTTCATGACCTTCTCGGAATTCTTCCGGTTTATAAGTCCTGCATGAGTCAAGCTACTATTTCAGACGCGGCCTCATGCACAGAAAAAACTCCAACCTCTCTTACTTTACTTCCTGTGTTTTGGTACTTTGAACCGCAGGCTTCGCAGGTGGCCTTGTCCTCATTGAAGTGGAGCTGGATGCCGCATTGGCACATCCAGACCTTGATCTTTGCAGGATTACCCACCATGAGGGCATAATCAGGCACGTCATCAATGACCACGGCTCCTGCGCCTATGAAGGCGAATCCCCCCACCGTGTGCCGGTCTCCTCTGGCTGTTTAGTCTCTTTGGTCACTTTGCCACGCTCCATCGTGTTGCAAGACACCGGTTCCGTCCGGCTGTTTTGGCAGCGGCCCGGATATGCTGTACATTCACAAGGTCCAGAATGCCTTGCAGAGATCTATTAGGCCTTCTCCTTCAGAAACTTCAGGATGTGCTCTTTGAATAGACCGAAGTCTCCCAGCTTCTTCACAACAGCCTCGTAGACCAACTCATCATCGACACGGGCATATTCGTGGACCAAAATGTTTCGAAATCCTTTCATACACGCACTCTTTCCCTTATGTCTTTTGATATGATATCGGCCATAAACAGTTTGCTAAAAGATCTTCTTCGTCTGCCGGCAGTCCGAGTCTTAAGCCCGATACCAGTATGTTATAGGCGCAATCTCTTTGAGCTCGCTGGGATAGTTGTTCAGCTCATCAATCCTAGCCAGAATCCGCTCTCTGTCCACATTAGCCACGAGCCACTTCCCCCAGGTAATGGTAGTAGATGTGCTTGAAGTCCTCATATTCCTACACTGTTCGGCAAGCCACTTGATACAGGATATCCTCGTCTCTACAGCGCAGCGTCTTTCCCTCCCTCAACAGCTTTGTCCTGATATAGATCGGTAACTGTTGATGGATTTGGACGTCCAGGTTAAAGAATTCCAAATAGTCCAGCTTTTTTCGTGACAGATCAAGCCTGCTGTAATTTGCGGGATAGAGTACCAGGCAGACATGAACATCCGAGGTGGGTTTTCCTTCACCGGGCGCACGGCTTCCATACACGATAACAGCCAGCACCGTCCGGTCAGCCCTGACCATTTCACTTAGCCGCTTCCACTCTCTGTCTAGATCTCGTATATTCGCGGTCATGTCTGTGCCTGCTCCTGAAAAAGGATTATGCCATTTTTCGTCATCCGGCTTATGAGCTTTTTCATCCTCTTGTATTCTGTTTTGGAGTAAACATGGGGCTCAAGCAAAGGGACATCTACCTTCTCTTTCACGGTTTTGAAGGCATCTTTCCTCTTTTTTCCCTTGTAAACAACCAGCAGGTCCACATCACTACCGACGGTATAGTCGCCACGGGCATAAGATCCCATCAAAACCACAAGATACAGGGGGAGCTCCCGGGCCAATACCCTGATCTTGCTCTGGAGTCTTTCCAGGAGTTCCGTCTTGCTAAATCTTGGATAAAAGATCCGTACAGAACCTGACGATGCTTTCGGCATTGCCTATAAGTCTCTTCGCTTCCCTTTTTGTATAGCGGCTCCGCGGAGAACCGGATGGATGGGCATTGGGATACCTGGTAGGGATGTATGCCTTGTCCAGCTCCAAGGCGGCCTCTGCCAGTGACCTTGGCACACTGTGCTTTCTCCCGAGCTCCTTCAAGAGATCTGCCACGGAGTGCCCCCATGCCTCCGCACCCATTCTCTGGAACACCGCCTTTATGGCCTTCTCTCCTGCCTGTTGGGCCGAGAAGCAGGCCCAGTTGTAAAAACCATGCTCAAGGTCGCTCAAGGCATGCTCCAGGTCACCCTTGGCCTCATCGATCCAGTCCTTGCGCCGCTCCACCTAAGGACTCCTTCGTCTGTCTGGTCTGTTTGGGCTATTTGGTCTGTATGGTCCGGGGAGACCCCCCCTAATTCCTATGGTTACCACAATTTAGGACCCTAACGCTCAAACAAGATACAGCCTTTTTTCACCACTTCCTTAACATCCACCAAACGGCAATTTTGGCTGGGTTCTTCAAAGGTCTCATTGATTCTTCAAAGGCCTTGGTGACCTGGCCTTCGGTCAGGTCACCGCTGTCGAGCACTTCGCTGACTCGATCCTTAACCTCCTGCGTGATATAGGGTTTGACGAGCGGTATCCGCGTCACCCTCGACACTTCCGGCCGACTATCATTCAATCAAGTGCCTCGTTGCACAATATGCCGATATCATAATTGCCTTCCGAGCAGCCGAAGGGCACAACGCAACCTTATGGGAAAAATGGCCTGAGCTATCTAGCCCTCACTTTATTATAGATCCATTTGGTGCACTCTTCAAAAAACCGAAAAAAATCTTTCCTATCAAAGTCCACAAACATCCTGGGAAAAAGCTCTGGTCTCTCCCTTAGGAGCTCAAGGCTCTCCTCGATCTGGTAAGCAGCAGTGGGAGGATCATTGAACAGGACTTCCCGTTCTCTGGCCATATTGTAAACGTCTTCTAAGGTAACCCATTTGTACTTGCTTAATACAAAATACACATCTACGAGGTCCTTTGGCTCCATACGGCTCACAGCCGCACAAAATTTGTTCGAAATAATATTTTTAAGCGTATCCACTTGCAAACTTACCGCTTCTTCAAGCCCCACATAGGGCCTTGCCTCCTTGCTGGAAAGGGGATCAATAACAAGATCAACCCTAACTCCTTCTATCAAACACGACAGAAAGTCGGCCGATTCCCTGATTATAACAGATTCCTTTGGCCAACTCCTCTTGATCCAAATGCCTAGTTCTTTCAGAGAGCCAGGCGGAAGTCTAAAGAGGTCAATATCATCAGACGCCCGATGATGTAAATAGAACACCGACAAAGCAGTACCTCCAGTGAGAAAGAAGTGGTCCCTTATTAAGTGTTCCGATGCCAACTTTAACAGGATCTCCCGCTGATTTTTCGAGGCGTAACAGTTCTTATCTTCTATCGGCCGGTCTGTAAATTTCAATTAAACGCCTCCATTTCTTTTTTGTATAAGGCGTCAACCGCAGGCTTTGCACTGCCCTGCTGATCTCCTCGATACTGAAGAAGCTCATGGTATCCACCGCCCTGCCATATTCCAAAAAGCGCCTGAGCATCCACCGGTATCCGCTGTCCTCCCAGCCCAGTTCGACGATCTTCCTAACTGTTTCTGCATTTGCAAATTCGGGATAGTCCCAGAATATGGCCTTTAGAAAATCCATTGACTTC
Organism: Deltaproteobacteria bacterium; assembly: GCA_019308745.1. Classification (GTDB taxonomy): domain Bacteria; phylum Desulfobacterota; class DSM-4660; order Desulfatiglandales; family HGW-15; genus JAFDHO01. The sequence continues at coordinate 301 of JAFDHO010000261.1, read as the reverse complement.
TCCCGTTATCCTTTCCCTCCTGACATTATATTTGCTAAACCGGCCTTACCGTATTTCCTGCCTTCTCATACTTCAGGCCGCAGGCTTCGCAGGTGGCCTTGTCCTTGTTGAAGTGAAGCTGGATGCCGCAGTGGCACATCCAGCCCTGGATCTTTGCAGGATTACCCACCATGAGGGCATAATCAGGCACGTCATCAATGACCACGGCTCCTGCGCCTATAAAGGCGAATCTCCCCACCGTGTGCCCGCACAGGATTGTGCAGTTCGCCCCCAGTGTCGCACCTTCCCTGACAAGGGTCGG
>JAFDHO010000060.1 GCA_019308745.1 Deltaproteobacteria bacterium | reverse complement strand
AGGGACGTTTTGTGACTTTTTACGAATACATCAATATTCGTTCTGATCCTTCTGTGCGCCCCCATAATCCTCATAGTCGTCTCCTAACAGGCACAAAAGACGGAGACTCCGGTGGAGATGATCTTTTGGGGCTATTGAGGCCTCCTGTTAAATGTTTGGTGCCGTTGCCAATGCCTGGGAGGGATTTGATTGAGCCTTTTGAAAAGACCTCCCAAGGGGCTAACCATCATTGTTGTGCTTAGGGCACAAGCCTGCCAAAATCAATCAGTGGCTTTCGGCCAGCATTTTCAAAGCGTTTCCTCGAGCAATCGCTTGGTGCCTCCGAAGACCCCTCCAGCAATGTCTTCAGAGAAGTATTCCCTAGTATGTCGGGTAGGTTATAGCACTCCGCTTCAGGGGAATTTTAGGGGACTTGGCACCGCAGCCGCCTCTGCGTGAACAAGAATCATACCTCATTTTGTCGGCACACCTCAACCGAAGGCCCGCGGAAAAGCTTCCGGTACTCCTCACTTTCGCCGAATTATTCTTATTGTACCGGCGGGATCTAGTGATTCGGCACAGCACCTCGAGCCTGTGGACCGTCGCAACGGCCATTCTCCGCTCTGCAGCCGGGAGAAAACCGAAAACTCTCGTAAAGGCAGGAAAGTGAAATTATTTGCTTAGAATATAAGATATTCATATCCGGTGTCAAGAGGTTTTCCTGCCCAGGGCCTCGATCAGGGACTCCATGTCTTTCGGCATGGGAGCCTCAAACTGGCAGTATTCTTGCGTTTCGGGATGGACAAAACCCAGAACCGCTGCGTGGAGCATGTGTCTCGTGACCATCCTCACCGTTTCGGGATCCCTCGGGAAATTCTTCCTCCACCACTGCTGCCTGTATCCGTACACCTTGTCCCCGACAATGGGGTGTCCAAGGTGGGAGAGGTGTACCCGAATTTGATGCGTCCTCCCTGTCTTGGGCGATACCCCCAAGAGGCTGAATCTTCCGCCTACGTCTAGTCGTTTCTCCCATCTTGTGATGGCCCTCTTGCCGCCCCCAGGCCGGACTGATATCTCTTTCCTCCTCTTAGGGTGCCTCCCGAGGGCCAGATCGATCTCGCCGCAGGTATCCTTTGGGATACCGTGAACCAGGGCCACATAGGACTTCGTGACCGATCTGGCCTTGAATTGACCTGAGAGAAACCGGTGAACCCGGTCACTCTTGGCGACAACCATGACCCCCGAGGTCTCCTTGTCCAGACGATGCACGATCCCGGGCCTCATGATTCCTCCTATTCCCGACAGATCGCGACAATACCTCAACAGCCCGTGGACAAGGGTTCCCCTGTCGTGGCCCGGGGCCGGATGGACCACGACGCCAGGCGGCTTATTGAGGACCACAAAGGATTCATCTTCGTAAATGGGTTCGAAAGCCACCGGCTCGGGTTCCAGGATACAGGGCTCGGGCGGAGGCAGTTTCAGGAGGACTCTGTCACCCTTTCGGACCCCGTAACTCGTCTTCGTGGCCCCGTCATTGACCCTGACGAATCCCTCTCTGATCAGCCCTTGAATCCTGGACCGGGACAGGCTTTCCATCCTGGCGGAAAGAAAGAGGTCTATCCGTATACCGGCATCCTGATCCTGGACATCAAAATGGAAGGTGCTCTCTTCTTCTTTTGTCACCCTATTTCGCAGCCCTCCGGGCGATAGCCCGTTGAAGGGTAACGTGCCCAACTACATAACCTCGCCCAACGACATGGGGCATCTTGTATTTGGAGTACTCTGGAACAACTGTGAAGAGGCGCAATTCCCCTGACTCCGCCGCCGGGCTAGGAGAAAATCCTATCTAAGTCCCGCTCCACTTGCTTCTCTTCGACGTTCTTGGCAAGGGATATCTCTTTGACCAAGAGGCTCCTGGCAGTATCCAGCATCTTCCTCTCCCCAAAGGATAGGTCCTTTTCGAGCTTCAGGATCAACAGATCCCTGTAAACCTCCGCCACCTCGAAGACAGATCCCGTCTTGATCTTGTCCATGTACTCCCTGAACCTTCTGTTCCAGGTCTGGTTATCTATGATTATGTCTCTTCTCTTCAGGATGGAATAGAGCTTCGGGACCTCCTTTTGGCCGATGATTTCCCGCAATCCGACACTATCGACGTTCTCTGTCGGGATCATGATTATCATGTTACTATCGAGTATCCTCATTACATAGAAGTCCTGTCTCGAACCAGAGATCTCCTGGCTCTCTATTCTCTCGATAACACCCACACCGTGTGCTGGATAAACGGCCAAATCACCTATCTTAAACATCTGTCAACACTCCCCTCAATGAACACCCTTTGTTCCTAACAGGCTGCTGTCCAAATCATTTCATCTGGTCTACCCCCAAACAGGGACTGTCGGCGCACTATGGAGCCCATTCCTTCTGTGACCCCGGACAACAGCCTGTTAACGGCCTGCTGCCCGAAACGCTACAACATTGGTAGATAGCCCCTTGGGAGGTCTTTTCAAAAGGCTCAATATTCGTCCCCACCTTCTTTACGCCCCCATAATCCTCATAATCGTCTCCTAACAGGCACAAAAGAGACAGACTCCGGTAGAGATGATCTCTTGGGCCTATTGAGGTCTTCTATTAAATGTTTGGTGCCGTTGCCAATGCCTGGGAGGAATTTGATTGAGCCTTTTGAAAAGACCTCCCAAGGGGCGCAATATTTCCTTGATAGTCCCTATTCGGGGACCAAACCCATGAAATGATTTGGGCAACAGCCTGTTAATAGCCGAACCCCTTAAAACAGCAAAAACAACCCCACTGCCGGCAGGATGGGGGCAATGACAAGGGAAACCACCGACATGAGCTTTATCAAGATGTTCATGGCCGGTCCCGACGTATCCTTGAAGGGGTCGCCGACGGTGTCGCCCACGACTGCTGCCTTATGGTTATCTGAACCTTTGCCCCCGAGGTTCCCCTCTTCTATGTATTTCTTCGCGTTGTCCCAGGCCCCTCCCGCGTTTGCCATGAAGAGTGCAAGGAATGCACCCATGACCGTGGCTCCAAGGAGCGTGCCGCCCAGGGTCTCTTTGCCCAGGAGAAACCCGACGGCGACCGGGGTCAGCACCGCTACCAGGCCGGGGGCCACCATCTTCTTAAGGGCCGATGCGGTCGCAATGGAGACACAGGCCGCCGGATCCGGCTTGGCCCCTTCCTTTCCTTCCAGGAGCCCGGGGATCTCTCTGAACTGGCGCCTTATCTCCTCTACGATGCTGAAGGCGGCCTTGCCAACAGATGTCATGGTAAGGGCCGCGCATACCATAGGGACCATTCCGCCTATGAAGACACCGATCACCACCATGGGGTTCCTGATATCAATGGCCGCGAGACCCGCTGCCTGGGTAAAGGCCACAAAGAGGGCCAATGCGGTCAGGGCGGCAGACCCTATCGCAAATCCTTTGCCTATGGCAGCCGTAGTATTGCCCAGGGCATCAAGGCTATCCGTAATCTTCCTTGTCTCGGGCCCGAGGCCGGACATCTCTGATATACCCCCGGCGTTGTCCGCGATGGGACCGTAGGCATCAACCGTCATCGTTGCCCCGACCGTGGCAAGCATACCCACGGCAGATAGGCCTATCCCGTAGATCCCCGCGGTCTTGTAACCTACGAAGGTCGCGACACAGATCCCCAGTATGGGCAGATAGGTGGACTGCATACCGACCGCCAGCCCGGAAATAATCACCGTGGCCGGCCCTGTCCTGGACTGTTCCGCAATGTGCCGGATGGGGGGCCCAGATGTATAATACTCGGCCAGGAGCCCTATGGCTATTCCGCAAAGGAGGCCCGAGAACACGGCCCAAAATGCCCCCCAGGGCATGCCGATTGAGTTCACGACGATGGCCGTCAGGATGAGGAACACGGCTGCTGCCACGAAAGTGGTATACCGCAAGGCCCCTGCGGGGTTTCCCCCCTGAAATATTTTGATGGAAAACACGCCTGCAAAGGAACTTAAGAGCCCCGCCATAACGACGAGTATGGGCATGGCCATGAATTTGAGCTTTATTGTCACGGGGTCCATTCCGTTCAGCACCGGAAATTTGGCGAAGAATTCGGGGTTGATAGCCAGGGTGGCCCCTATGGCTATGGTTGCCACCACCGAGCCCACATAGGACTCAAAGATATCCGCACCCATGCCGGCGATATCCCCCACGTTATCGCCAACGTTGTCCGCGATAACACCGGGGTTTCTGGGGTCATCCTCTGGGATACCCGCCTCCACCTTTCCCACGAGGTCCGCCCCGACGTCCGCTGCCTTGGTGTAAACACCTCCGCCAACGCGGGCAAAGAGCGCGATGGAACTTGCACCCATTGCAAATCCGTTGATGTACTGGGCCGTCTCAGGGTCACCCCCGTAAACCCAGAACCAGAAACCGAGCCCCAGGAGTCCAAGGCTTGCCACCGCGAGACCCATGACCGAGCCCGAGAAATAGGACACGTTCAAGGCCTTGGCCTGCCCGTGCTTGTTGGCTGCTTCGGCTGTCCTGGAATTCCCCCTGGTCGCCGCGGTCATGCCCGAGTATCCTGCGAGCATGGAGCAGAAGGCCCCGGTCACAAAGGCGATCGATGTCTTCCAGGATATGCCGAACCCAAGGAGCAGGAATACGACCACTATGAAGATGACGAGTGCGGAGTACTCCTTTTTCAAAAAGGCCATGGCACCCGTGTGTATCATCCCCTCCAGTTCCTGCATGACCGACGTGCCGTTTGGCTGCTTTTTTACGTACAGATAGATAAAATAGGCAATGATCAATCCGAGAATCCCCAGAAAGGGAGCGACAACGGTTAATCCCTGCATCAGTTTCTTACCTCCTCAATTGCTAGATTTTGACCATTTATCACGTTCATCGTAGATTCGATACCGCTGGAAAGGAACAGCCGGCATGCTTCAACGGCTACCTGGAGAACTCTCTCCACGGTCCTTTCCTCTTCCTTGCAAAAGGGACTCAGCACATAGTCCTCGACGGCCTGTCCGTTGCCGGGACGGCCAATTCCCACTTTCAGCCTAGGAAATTCTTGGGACCCCAGATGATGGATTATCGACAGAACCCCCTTGTGGCCTCCGGCCCCTCCACCTTTCACCGCCCTCAACTTCCCCAGGGGCAGGTCAATATCGTCATGGACTACCAAGACATCTTTCGTTTCCAGGCCAAAATGATCTACGCAGGCCTTTACCGCCAGCCCGCTAAGATTCATGAAGGTCATCGGGCATAACAAGATGACCTCCCGTCCCTCGATCGTGGTCTTCGTATTCCTCGAATGGAAGGATCTCTTGGTCAGGCTCACGCCGGAGGTCTTGCCGAGGCGCCTAATGACCTTGAAGCCCAGGTTGTGCCTCGTATCCCCGTATTTCGGGCCCGGATTCCCGAGGCCTGCGATCAAGTACACTTTCTGCTCTTTGAACTCACCCCCTTTCCCTCCCGTTCATTGTTGTCATTGGAGCAAGGAATCCTTCAGTGAGATGTCGTGGACACCTTTCTGAAATTCGAGATGGAACTTGGGGGCTTCCCGCCGACCGGGATGCCCCTACCCTGGTACGACAAGGCAAGAATCTTGAAGGCCCCGCCACTCTCTTGTGTGCTTGTGGGACATCAAAGCCCCTCTCCGAGGCACTAGGGCTCTTCCCCCGAATCTTCAGTCGCTTGCGCCTCTTCGCCCTCCTCCCCGGCAGCTTCTGCCGCTTCTGCTTCCAGCTCCTCGGCTTCGGCTTCCTCTGCCACGGCAGGAGCGGCAACCACCGCGACCGCCAGGTGTCCCTCATCCAGGGGCTTCAACCCCTCGGGGAGACCGATATCCCTGACGTGCAGGGAGTCTCCGATATCAAGGTTCGAGACATCCACCTCCAGGGAATCGATCAATCTGCCGGGAAGCCCCGAAACCTTCAACTCCCTCCTGACTTGCTGCAGCATTCCTCCGTTTGTGACCCCAACCGGAGTATTCACCAGCACGATCGGGACATCAATGGTGAGTTCCTTGTCCATTGAGATCTCGTAGAAATCCGCGTGCAGAACCTGGTCCTTTACGGGGTCTGTCTGCAACTCCTTCAGCATCGCCAGGCCCCCGCCGCCTTTGCCATTCCCTTCTATCCGAAGCTCAAGAAGGATATTCTCGCTGGTGGATCGCTTCAAAATCCCTCTGAGATCGGACTTGCTGACGGAGAGCATCAACGGCTCCCTCGAAGGACCATAGAAGACGGCGGGAATCTGATTGTTTTTTCTCAGCTTTCGTGCCGCAGACTTCCCCTTTTCTTCTCTCAGTCTTGCGGTCAATTTCACCTGTTTCATGAAGTTCCTCCTCCCACTCCGGGGTCTGCCATCTAACATCTAAGCTAGCTGAAGGAGATGATACCTCAAGCTATGGATGATATAAAGCAAAAATTTAATATTTTTAATATATTATCTTCGCAAGGCCAGCCTTTTGCCGCCGCACCTGATTAAGGCATAAATTTTTTTATAACATATAACGAAAATTTTCACAAGCTCGAACAAAAAAATACCCCGCTACGGGCATCCGATCAAACGAACAGATTACTCACGGAATCGGAGGTCCCGATCCTCCTGATGGTCTCCCCCAGTAATTCCGCCACGGAGAGGAGTTTAATCTTGGAGCAGTTTTGCGCCTTTGCGTTCAGAGGGATCGTGTTGGTCACCACCAACTGGGTGATGGGTGATGCCTCTATCCTCTCTATGGCCGGACCGGAGAGGACGGGGTGGGTGCAGCAGGCATAGATCCTGGCAGCCCCCCTATCCTTCAAGGCCTCAGCGGCCTGGGTTAAGGTGCCCGCCGTATCCACCATATCATCCAGGATGATCGCGGTTCTTCCTTCAACCTCTCCTATGATGTTCATGGCCTCTGCGATGTTCGGTGCGTCTCTCCTCTTATCGATGATAGCCAGGGAGCTCTCGAGGCGCTTGGCAAAGGCCCGGGCCCTCTCCACGCCGCCCGCATCCGGTGACACGATAACCAGGTTGTCCTTGAAATTCTGCCGGATGTATTTGAGCAACAGGGGCGCTGCATATATGTTGTCAACCGGTATGTTGAAATAGCCCTGTATCTGGCCCGCATGCAGGTCCATGGAGACGACTCTCTTTGCTCCGGCCACTGTGATGAGATCCGCAACCAACTTTGCACTGATGGGTACCCTTGGCTTTACCTTCCTGTCCTGCCTTCCATACCCGTAATAGGGTATGACGACCGTGATCCTCTCGGCAGAGGCCCTTCTCAGGGCATCCATCATGATCAGAAGCTCCATAAGGTTATGATTCACAGGGGTACATGTGGACTGGAGGACAAAGACATCCATCCCCCTGATGTTCTCGCGGATTTCAACCTGCGTTTCTCCGTCACTGAATGTGGTCGCAAGCATCTTCCCCTGCCGGATCCCCAGGTAATCGCAGACTTCCTTTGTAAGCCTTGGATTTGAATTACCGCCGAAGAGTTTCATCGTCCTGTCGCCGCCTCATAGAAGCAAAGACCTCTCTGCGATGAGAGGTTCAAAGTTCAAAACCTGGCAAGTTTCACTGGTTCAATTGGTCTGACTGGTCTGTCCGGTCTTCTTGGTTGATTTCGTTCATCTGGTTGATCTGGTCCATCCGGTTCATTTGGTCTGTCTTGCTCCATATTCCAGAGGAGCTTCAAGGTTGAGATGTTTTGTTGGTCTTATTGATCTTATTGGTTTTATCGGTTATCCCTCAATCTTTGGTCTTGCTCCTCACTGCTTACTGCTTTCTGCTCACTCCCTGCTCCTTCTTCGTCCGCCCCGGTCGACTCCCTCCATGTTCCGGTCGAATATGATGGCTGGGGTGGGAGGATTCGAACCTCCGAATGCGGGCTCCAAAGGCCCGTGTCTTACCACTTGACGACACCCCATCCTTTTGCCTACAACGTATCCCTTATCGCAACCTTGAGTTCGCCCCTGGGAAACGCCCGGGGACCCAAATCCCAAAATTCGTAACATTTTAGCCGTTTGAAAAGCGATTCAGAGAACTCGGTGATGGACGAACGGGGGTGATGATGCCTTTTCTTGCGTTCCGAGCCTCCCGGGCTGGTCTTTTCTGTCATTCCGGCGAAAGCCGGAATCCAGTAAATTCAATGGCTTCTGGATGCCGGATCAAGTCCGGCATGACGGTTTTGAGACTTTTTACGAGTTCATCAAAGTTCAAAGTTCAAGGTTGGGGAAGTTTCATTGGTTCAGTTGGTCTGGCCTGTCTCCTTTCTGTCCTCTGTCCTCTGTCTTCTGCCCTCTGACTCACTATCCTCCATCCTCTGTCCTTATCCTCCCCGATCAGGGCTGCCAATCCGTGGTGAGAAAAACCTCACCCCATCTCTTCTCTCGCAATTTGTCGCAAGCCCGGGCAGCCTTTTCTCTTCGACGAAAGATGCCGAAAACACCAGGCCCGCTCCCTGTCATGAGGGCCCCTTCGGCGCCCTCCAGGGATAAGTGGCCTTTGATCTTTTCAATGATTGGATACCTGGCTGCAGTGACTTCTTCTAAATCGTTTTCAAGGACTTGTTTTAGGGAAAACTGCTTGCCACCCAAAAATCTTTTTATATACCCATATTCATCCCCTGTCAACCGCAATTTCAGGCTCCCGTAGGCCCAGGAGGTGGCGACTTGAATGGGTGGTTTTACGATGACATACCAGAATGCCGGCCAACTCTCCAGTGGCTCCAAGATTTCACCGATGCCCCGGGCCAAGCAAGGTCTGTTGTAAAGAAAGAAAGGGACATCCGCTCCCAGTCCTCTGGCTAGCCTGTACAACCCCTCAGCCGCCAGCGGTCTCGAGAACAACTCGTTAAGGGCGGTGAGTGTTGCAGCGGCATCACTACTGCCCCCTCCCATGCCCGCAGCGACCGGAATCTTCTTCTTCAGGGTTATTGATATCCCGGCCCGGAGACCCGTCTCAGACAGGAATTGCCGTGCCGCAAGCAAGACCAGATTTGTCTCGTCCTCCGGGACCCCGTACCCCTCACACGTAAGCGTGAGTTCTCCTTCCCTCCCGGTAAGACGGAACTCCAGGGTATCGGAGATACTTACGGGCACCATGAGGGTGACCACCTCATGGTACCCGTCGGGTCTTTTGCCGATCACCTTCAGTCTGATGTTGAGTTTGGCAGGTGTCCGGACCCTGTAAACATCCCCGGTCATTTGTTTCTTATGAGACCGCCTCTGCCCCGGCCCCAACCGTCTTCATCCGACGGCCTTGACGTACCGCCATCTCAAGTCCGTCAAGACACTCTCCAGGAACTTCTGCTCCTCCCCGGTCAGATTCCCCTTGGTCTTGTCCTTCAACATGGCGATCGTGTCAATGGTATGTTTTGCCAAATCCAGGTCCTTCTTTTCTTGGCCTGACTGGGGATCCGCGATCTCTCCCAAATGCAAGAGTGCAGAGGAACTGAGGCTGAAGATGAGGGAATTGAAATTGACTTCAGGAAGGGGCGCTCTGGCAGTTTCCTTCCTCCGGCCTTCCTCTCCCCTCTCCGCCTCCTGCTGTTGTCCTGTTTGTTGGTCTGCCCGTTTTGTCTCCTTCTCCTCCTTTAAGGTCCCGTCCTCATCCAGAGATCTTCGGTCCTTGATAATAAAACCTTTCTCCTCCTCAGGCATGATTTTCTTCCTCCTTCAAACCAGAACTGGACGATCAAAACACGATCCAAACGCCCCAAAGCAACAAACCAATTGAACCAATCAAACCAGTGTAACACCGCACAACTAGATAAACCTAAGAGAACGGCCAGACCAAATGGCCCTCCGTGCCTCTGTGAGCTCCAGTGACCCCGAGCCCGGTCGAGGGGGAACGGGCGTGAGATGTTCCCGTGTCTTCTCCCCCTGCGAACCCTGAACCCCTGTTTGAACCTCCTACCCCGGGGCCCGCACCCTGAAACCGCCAGGCCCTTCCTAAAGTTCCACTCTTTTGACCGAAAGGACGTTCTCCAGGGAACCCAGGCCCTTGAGGACCTCGTCGCCCACGGGGGCGCCTGTATTCAGAAATATGACGGTCCTTCCTTTCCCGTCCTCCCTGCCGACCTGCATACGGCCTATGTTCAGCCCGTGGTCTCCGAGCAGGGTGCCGATGCGCCCGATGACCCCCGGCACGTCTTCACAAAACAGGAGGAGGTTGTGGCCTTCCGGCACCGCCTCCAGGTAGAAGTCGTTGATACGAACTATCCTGGGCAGTGTCTTTCCGAAGAGTGTCCCTGAAACAATATTCTCGCCTTCCGTGGATGTTACCCTCAAAAAGATGAGACTGCCGAAATCCCTCGATGTCTCTGTCCTTGATTCGAGCACCTTTATGCCCCTGTCCGAAGCGATGTGGGGTGCATTGACGAAGTTGACGCCCTCTTTGAGGGCCGGGGTCAGCAACCCCTTGAGCACTGCCGCGGTCAAGGGGGAAACATCGTGCTCAGCGACCCTGCCCGCGTACCTGACTTCCACCTCTTTCAGCCCTCCCACAGCAAGCTGGCCCTGGAGCAACCCCAACTTCTCGCCAAGGAGGGCAAAGGGCCTCAGGAGTCTCATAAGTTCGCCGCTTATGCTCGGGACATTGATGGCGTTACTCACGGTCCCATCCTTCAAAAACGCCACTATTTGCTCGGCCACGTCCCTGGCCACGTTATCCTGTGCCTCCTTCGTGGAGGCCCCCAGGTGTGGAGTACAGATGAACCTGGGAAGTTCGAGTAATTTGATCTTCCCGGGCGGTTCGGTCATGAAGACATCCAAGGCTGCCCCTCCAAGATGGCCCGATGCCAGGGCCTCGTAGAGGTCGTCCTCATTGACGATTCCGCCGCGGGCGCAATTGATCACCATCGCCCCTTTCTTCATCCTGGCTATGGTTTCCCGATTTATCATGTTGGTCGTTTCCTCGGTCTTCGGTGTGTGGATGGTGATGTAGTCCGCCCTTTGCAGCAAGTCCTCAAAGGAGACAGGCTCCAGTTCTAACTCCCTGATCGTATCCGGCGTTATGTAGGGGTCGTATACAATCACCTTCATCTTCAGCCCCCGAGCCCTGTCTGCAACAATACGCCCGATGTTCCCAGCCCCCACAAGGCCGAGGGTCTTGCTGTAAAGCTCCCTCCCCTGTAGTTTTTTCTTTTCCCACCTGCCCTCTTTCATGGATGCCGTCGCCTGGGGTATATTCCGCGAAAGGGCCATCATCATGGCAATGGTATGTTCGGCAGTGGTGATCGTGTTGCCGTGGGGAGTATTCATCACCACTATACCCTTCCTGGTCGCAGCAGGGATATCCACGTTATCGACCCCGATACCTGCCCTCCCAATGACCTTCAGTTTCTCTGCAGCCCCTATTATCTCGGAAGTGACCTTGGTGGCGCTCCTTATGACCAGCCCGTCATAGCGCCCTATGATACCCTTGAGTTCTTCCGGGGCCAGGCCGGTATTAACATCAACCTTTATGTCCGGTTCTTCCTCAAAGATCTTGACACCCACTTCGGAGAGCGGATCGCTGATCAGAACTTTCATCCTATCCTCTTCCTTGCCTAATCCTTATTTGTGCTTCCGGGTCGACAACCTTTGTCCAGATCGGAGGCAGCCGGCCGTGTCGGTGGAAACCCGGTGACACGGTCACCTCGGTCCAAAAAGAGTTAAACGAATAGAACCAATGAGACCAATGTAACCTCCCCAACCTTGAACCCTGAACTCTGAACTTTGAACCTTGAATCCTGAATCTTGAGCCGCGACCCCTGTTTTACCGGTTCACCCGGATGGTAGCATAAAAGGTTGATTTGTCAAGGAGTACGGAAGGTTCGGCCAAATATTCCTTGACTCCTCCTCTGACGATCCAGTATACACAGATTGTTGCCGCTTATGGAGTAAGCCGTTCCCACGCCGGCACGATCGGATCAATCCATATTCCGGGGAAGGTTCAAAGTTGATGCATTCGTAAAAAGTCACAAAACGTCCCTTGGCGTCATTCCCGCAAAGGCGGGAATCCAGTCTTTTCAAATGGTTCTGGATGCCCCTGGATCGTAGTCCAGGGCAGGCTTCTCAAGTCCGGCATGACGAGTGGGCGACTTTTTACGAGCGTGTCGAAGTTCAGGGTTCAAAGAGATTGCCTGGAGGCTGATTCAAAATTCATGGTTCAAAATTCAAAATTATGGAGTTCGCCTCAATCCTCTTGGCTCAATCCTCTACCCTCCAACGGATTGCCTTTCTTCCCTCTCGTCACTCGTCACTTGTTTCTTGTTACTTCCTTTGGAGTGAGGCAACCGCGTTGCCGTTCATTACTTTTCCAGGGAGGTCCCTATGCCCATTGTCACCTCTTACATGCGCGCCTTCAACCATAAGCGTCTGGACCCTTACCCCATGGAGATTCTCAAGAGGGTGGACCGGCCTACCACCCTGGTGAGGGAAGAGGACATCCAACGGGTCGATGAGCGGGAGAGTGGCTTTAACAGGGCCCTGCGCGGGGATTTCGGTCCCCGGCTCGCCAAGGAAAGACACCGATTCGTCGCCAAGCATCCCCTCTCCCATGCCCTGGTGAACATGCAATTCACCCTTAGCACGATAGTAGACGGCATAGCCGCGGAAAACAAGGCCCCCATTCCCGATGACCCCGTGGCAATGGCAAGGCACATCAAGGAAACGGCCTATTTCTTGAGGGCCGATCAGGTGGGTATCTGCGAACTTCCACCTTACGCGGTCTACAGCCACAGTATGGAAACCGGTGAACCGGTGGAACTGAGCCACAAATATGCCATTGCCGTCATTGTTGACCAAGACTGGAAGACAGCCAGGGCAACAGTGGGAAACGACTGGATAAGCAATTCCATGAGTTTCCTCTCCTATTCGACCTCCGGGTTCATTGCCTGTATCCTGGCCGACTATATCCGGCTCCTGGGATATCCTGCCAGGGCCCACCATGCCCGTAACTACCAGGTCGTGGTGCCCCCTATCCTGCTCAAGGCCGGGCTGGGAGAGATGTGCCGCATCGGTGATATCGTCCTGAATCCCTTTATCGGACCCAGGTTCAAGGCATCGGTCGTGACCACGGACCTGCCCCTTGCCGTGGACAAGCCCATAGACTTTGGTCTCCAGGACTTCTGTGATAAGTGCGGCAAGTGTGCCCGCTACTGCCCCTCAGGGGCCATTAGCTTCGGGGACAAAATCATCTATAATGGTTACGAGAAGTGGCCCAATGATGTGGAGAAATGCACAAAGCAGAGGGTGGGCAACAAGACCGGTTCTGGGTGCGGTGTCTGTGTAGTGGTGTGTCCCTGGAACAAGCCGTACACCCCCTTTCACCGTTTTGTCCAGTGGTCCATGAGGAACGTCCCCTTTGCCAGGAGGTTCGCTGTCTGGGCCGATGACCTTATGGGCTACGGAAGGCCCCATCCCGAAGACAAGTGGTGGCTGGACCTGGAAGACGTGGACGGGATCCTGCAGGTTCCCGCCCGGGCCGGAGAACGGGGCAACAACAGGCCAAATGATGGGAAAAGGAACGCTGAAAGCTAAAGGCTGAAAGAGAGGTTCAAAGTTCAGGGTTCAGAGTTGATGAACTCGTAAAAAGTCAGAAACTACTCATTTCTGTCATTCCTGTGAAAGCAGGAATCCAGTAATTTCACAGGCTTCTGGATGCTGGATCAAGTCCAGCATGACGGTTTTGAGACTTTTTACGGGCGTATCAAAGTCAAAGGTTCAAAGCGTTATCGGTTATCGGTTACTCGTTACTTGTCACTTGTCACTTGTCACTTGTCACTCGTTACTTGTCACTCGTTACTCGTTACTTCCTTTGTGAGGTAACCCTGTTGAGGTCAATATCGTGAGGAGAACGCGCCTATGGAAACGCTGCTGACCATTCTTATATTCGTCGGGGGTCTTGGCCTCGTGGTCCAGGCATTTATCGGACTCAGCTTTTTCATCTCCTGCATCTGGGAGAGGGAACCCAGGGCCACGATATTCGCGGCCCTCCAGTTCATCGGCATGGGCGCCCTGCTTGTCGCCTACCTGCTCCTTTCCAGAACCGGTTTCTTCAGAACCACCACCGGAATCGCCGTCCTCCTGGCAGGCTACGGAGTCGCCATCCTCGCCGCCTTCTTCCTGGTCCGGAGGACGGGTCGAAACCCCAGGGCCCTGGAGGGTACCAAGGGCCTCGTGGTCGGAGATGTCAAGAGGTTCGACGAAAGGGACCACGTCTTTGCCAGAAACAGGTCCCTGAGGCCCGGCTCCGAGCAATACCGCGCCTATTACCAGGAACACCCTGAAAGGGAAACACTCGATGCCCAGAGGAGGGACAGGGGTGGACCATTGGGTTACCTCGGGGCCATTGACAACCCCCACGGAAGACCCAACGTGGCAGCCACCCTTGCCTGCCTCAATATGCCCCTCTACCTCTCCACCCCCGAAAAGGTGACCCCGAAACGTCATCCTGCCATGGACCCGGAAAGGATCGAATTGAGCCCGGAGGAGGCAACAGAAAGGGTCAAAGGCCTCGTCAGGCACCTGGGTGCCGACCTGGTGGGGATCACCGAGATAAACCCCTTGTGGATCTATTCCCGCAGGGGCGAGATCTTTCACGATAATTGGGAGGACTGGGGCACAGAGATCGACCTCGACCACAAGTACGCCGTGGTGTTTGCCGAAGAGATGGACTTCGACATGGTCGGACCCGCCCCCCACACCCCTTCCGTGATGGAGAGCATGAAAAACTACTCGAAGGGCGCCTATATCTCAGCCCAGGTCGCCGCATTCATCGCCAATCTCGGCTACTCGGCCACGGCCAACCACCTCCGCCACTATGATCTCATCCTGCCACCCCTGGCGGTGGACGCGGGCATCGGAGAGGTGGGACGGCTCGGCTACCTCATAACAAAGGAACTGGGGCCCAGGGTCAGGTTGAGTGCGGTCACCACGGACCTCCCCCTGGTCCCCGACAGGCCCGTCGACATAGGTGTAGAAGACTTCTGCCGTTCCTGCAAGAAGTGCGCCACCTGCTGCCCCTCAAATTCCATCACCACGGACGAGGATCCCGAGGCCTTCAACGGGACCCTCAGGTGGAAACTCAATGCCGAGACATGTTTCGAGTACTGGGGCAAGGTAGGAACGGACTGCTGCATCTGCATGAAGGTCTGCCCCTGGAGCCATGCCAGGACCTTCCCCCACAGGCTTATCGTGTGGCTCATCACGAGAAACAAGCTCTCGAGGAGGGTGTTTTCGGTCATGGACGACATCTTCTACGGCAAGAGACCAAAACGCAAGAATGGCCCATCCTGGGCCCGGTTCAGGCCGGCGAAATAGGGTCCCGGCCACGGTTTTCTTGGGGAAACCGCCCCTTCTGGCGGAAAAAACAATAGAGAGGAGGATTTGACCATGAAAAAGGTGTTACTGGGAATTGGGTTGGCTGTATTTGTGTGTTCCTTTACTGTCTGGACGGGTGAAAAGGTCCAGGCCCAGACCATCAACCTCAAGATGGCCCATTTCATGTCCCCCATGCACATCCAGCACCGGAAATCCTTTGTGCCCTTTACCAGGAAGGTGGAGGAGATCTCCGGTGGAAGGGTCAAGATCAAGATCTATCCGGGCGGTGCCCTCGGCGGTCCCAAGCAGCTCGCCGATGCGGTAAAGACGGGAATCACCGACATTGCCTTCGTCATCCCTGCCTACACAACCGGCCGATTCCCCAGGATCTCCGTACTGGATCTCCCCTTCATGGGCGACAGCGCCATCCATTGCACCAAGGTCGTCTATGACCTCTGGGACAGGTACTTCTCGCAGGATTTCAAAGACTACAAGGTCCTCTGGATGTACTCGTGCGGCCCGGGACAGTTCCATTCGGCCACCAAGCCCATGTATACCGTCGGGGCCTTCCAAGGCATGAAGATGCGGGCCCCGTCCGCTTACATGAGCAAGGCCTTCAAACTCCTGGGGTCCAATCCCGTGGGCATGCCCATCAGCAAGCTGACCATGTCCCTGCAAAAGAAGGTCATCGACGGGATGCTCACCCCCTATAGTGCGGTGACAGACTTCAGGCTCTTTGACCTGGTGAAGTACATCTCCGAGGCCAATTTCTATGTCACGCCCATGTCCGTCCTCATGAACAAGCAGAAGTGGCACTCTCTGCCGGACTATGCCAAGAAGGCCATTGACCTGGCCTCCGGAAGGCCGTGGGGACTCCACGCGGGCAATGTCTATGACGAGCACGATGTCAATACCGTGATGGAGATCAACAGGCTCGGCAAGATAGAGATATTCAAGTTCCCCCCGTCTGAGTTGAAGAAACTGAGGGAACGGGTGAAGGGCCTCGAGCGGGACTGGCTGAAGGAGATGTCCGGGAAGGAAATCCCGGCCAGGGAGATCCTGGAGGCCGCCCGTGCCTCGGTGGAGAGGAACAGATAGACATTGTTCTCGCCGACGCTTGCGCGTCGGCGAGAATCGCGACCAGGGGGCCCTTGCTGTAAGAGCAAGGTCCTCCCTGCGATGAGGGGTTCAGGGTTCAAACTCTGGTGGGTTTCATTGGTTCAATTGGTCGGTCTGGTCTAGGTCGGTCCGATCGTTGAGATCGTTTGATTGGTCGAATTGGTCCCATTCGTTCCTTGCGTGTCACTTGTTTCTTGCCTGCCCCGTGAGATTCACGTGAGTGACAGCGAAGCCTATTTCACTGGGGTCACTCGCAACTCTCTTCTTCAATGCGCCGACACGGTCGGCTCACTTCACACTCAACCGGGTGTGGACAAAATGGAGGGTCATGCTCCTGCATGACCGCATGTGGACAAGCAAAAGCTCGTCCCTCCAACTGCTTACCGTCTTCTCTTTGTGCGGCTCTGTGGGCTCGAGGGTTGGCCCGCGCAGCGGGACGACCGGGCGTGAGGTTTCCCTTTTCCTCACACCTGGTCCCAGTTAATGAGAATACTCTAACTATTTCTAAAATTGGACATATTTACACAAAATTGTTTTTTTCACCTTAACGCATGGCCCCTTCTCTTCTCTTCCGCTCCTATGGAACAAGTCAAAAAATTTGCCCTGCCTCAAGAAAGTCCTTGACATCTCAAGGTATAACTGCTAGATCTGCCCTAAATTTTCGATCCCTGCACTGCCGCGAATCCTTCTATTCAACCACATGAGTCTCGGATAGTGGGCTGTGCGGCGGGAGGGAAGACCTACTCATTAAAGGGAAAGGAGGTGAAAGGGAGGTTATTATCAAGAAGATTTAAGGATTGCGGAATTGAGGAGTTGTTTTTGTTGACACAAAGGAAGAGGTTATCAAAACTTAAATCTTTTTTAGGAGGAAAGAGTTATGAAGAAGTTCTTGATCTTTATTGTTGCAGCGGCCTTCGTCTTTGCGTCGGTGCTCCCTGCCGTGGCTCAGGACAAGTCCGTGACCATCTCCGGCTGGGCCACCCTTATGACCTTTTGGGACGACGATGATGCCAGGTCAAAGGCCAACTCCACTGCCTTTGATGATACGGACCTGAGCTGGGCATCCAGCGGCGCCACCTCCTTTCTTGATTTCAAATTCAAGGAAGGACCGGTCGGCGGCCACATCAGGGTCAGGCCCGCCGGTGACGTGGGTGATGACATCGCCCACCTCTATGGGTGGTGGGAATTCGGCGCCGGCACATTCTACGTGGGCAATGCACCGATTCCCAATGAAAAGGAAGCCGCGCTCGTCACAAGGGGCGGTGCCTCCGCTTACGGGAGCATGAGCTGGCAGTCCAGGGGTCAATCCCTCCAGTTGAAGTTCCCCCTGGGCAACGGGACCTTCTGGGTGGCAGCCATCAAACCAAGCACCCTTGCTGCCGGGAGCGTTTACAGCGGAACTGCTGATACGGATGTTATGATCCCCAAGCTCGAGGCATCCTATGACATCAAGTTCGGCAGTTTCCACGTCTACCTCGCAGGCGGTTACCAGACCTATGATGAAGTGAACACGTCAAACGACAAGGAATATGACATCTCTTCATGGTTCCTCGGCACCTACCTGAGCTGGGCCATGGGACCCTTCTCGGTCAATGCCAACGTCTGGACCTTTGAGAATCCCGTGGAATACGGATACTCTGACGCACTGCTCGGGGCAGTCGGCAACACCGCGACCGATGCTATCTATGACGTTGACGGGTTTGGATGGCATGTCGCCGCCAAGTACGTCGTCAGCGACAAGCTGAATTTCGCGGTAGGGTACGGCAATGCCAAGTACGAGAGGGACAATGACGCAACGGTCGGAACCTCGACACAAGGTCATTACGAAGACGAGCAGTCCATGTGGTACGTCAATGCGACCATTACCCTTTTCAAGAACGTTCTGATGTATCCTGAAGTGGGCGTTAAGGATTACAAGGACAAGGAAGATCCCACGAACGGCGTAACCGAAGAGAACGACACCACCTGGTATGGTTTCAAGTGGAGGATCAGGTTCTAAGGGATCTTTTATTTGGTTGTCGAGGACCCGGGGGGAAATTCCCCCCGGGTTTTTCATTTGGAGCGAAGTGACCGTGTCACTGGTCCTATGGACCGAGGCAACCGCGTTGCCGGATTTGGACCGAGGTGACCGTATCACCGGATTTCCACCGACTCGGTCGGTTCGTTCCATACTTTGCCCCATTTACGGCGCCACTCCAAAACACCACCTAGTCTCTCCTGAGTTTTGATCAAAAGAAAATTTTTGCTTGAAAACATGACGATCAATGTTATAATATGACGTCATGTTCACAAAATTCGGCCCCTAGCTTGGAAAAGCTTAGATAGGAAGGACAGATGGGACAGGAACAACTTTCACGCCGTGAGAGAGAAAGGCTCAGGCATCGCCGGGAGATACTCGAGGCAGCCCTGGAGCTCTTTTCAGAAAAGGGCTTTCACCATGTGTCCATGCACGAGATTGCCCGCAAGGCGGAATTTGCCATTGGTACCGTGTACAAATTCTTTGAAAACAAGGAAGACCTCTATAAGGCTCTTGTCCTGGAACAGGCCGAAAAGTTTCATAATGCGCTCAAGCAAGCAATAGAAGAAGCGGACGAAGAGATTGAGAAGATACGGAATTATATCAGGGTCAAGGGCGAAATCTTCCGCGCCAATGTTTCCATGATACGCCTGTACTTTGCAGAGACCCGAGGGGCAAGTTTCAATGTCATGGCAGGGCTTGATTCTACGATCCGGGAACGCTATGGCAAGTTCATGCAAACCCTCGCATCCGTCTTTGAGAGCGGTATCAAGAAAAAACTCTTCAAAAAGATTGCCACCCCATTCTATTTGGCGGTGGCTTTAGACAGCCTAACTAACGCCTTTCTCTTCCTCTGGCTGGAGGATCCGGAACAGCACCCCTACCCGGAGGATCCGGACGTCATTTTGAACATTCTTTTCAAAGGATTGGTCGACTAGGAGGGTCTTCAATGAAGGAGATAGGGAAGAACCTATTGATCATATTGGTTTCCTTCTGCCTGTTTTCCCTTTGTGCCCTTCCATGCAAGGCCCAGGAAAGGGTGAAAGAGCTTACCCTTGAGGAAGCTATTGAAGAGGCTATCCAAAACAATAGCCTCATTCGGCAGGCCATTGAACAGGAACGGGCCGCCGTTGAGGGAGAAAAAAGCGCCCGGGCCGACCTCTTTCCCACTCTCTCCACCTCTTACTCCTATACCCGGCTGAAGAACGCCCCTTTTACTGTTTCCGGTCCGATGAAGATCAAGGTAGGGGAAGAAAACAACATTTCATGGGATGTGATGGCCTCTCAACCCCTTTTCACCGGTTTTGCCATCAGTACCAGACGCAAAATAGCGGCGTTGGATATTGATTTCCAAGAGATAGTGAAGGAACAGGCCGTGCTGGACATTGCCAGGCTGGTAAAGATCGCTTATTTCAATCTGCTCCTTACACGAAGGGCACTGGAAGTGGCTGATGAGGAGGTCAAGCAATTGGAAGGACACGTTCATGACGCAAAGGCCCTGCATAGGGAAGGCGTCATTCCTTTGAACGACCTGCTGAAATCTCAGGTCGCACTGGCCCATGCGCGCCAGGGCAGGGTCCAGGCCAGGGCCAATCTTACAATGGCTGTCTCCAAACTTAATACCATCCTTGGTCGCGACATCATGGAGGATACACGAATCCAAGAACTCCCGCCATTTCAACCCACTCGCTACGAGATCGCAATCCTTTTTGAAGAGGCCATTCAAAAAAGGCCGGAAGTCAGGCAATTGAATGTGGCCCTGAAGCAGGCTGGACTGGCCATACGGATGGCAAAGAGTTCATATTACCCGCAGGTCTATTTGGTTGGACGATACGAACAGATAGGGGACGATCTTCTTGCCACGAACAATGATTTCGGAAACGATCACAATCTCAGCCTTACCTTGCAGGCCACATGGCGTATTTTTCAATGGGGGAAAAAACCGGCAGACGTAAAGAAGGCCATGCATGAAAGATCAGCCCTCGAGCAGAAGATCCGGGCCGTCAAAGACAGCATCCTTTTGGAGGTGAGAGACGCCTATCAAAAACTCAGGGTCGCTGAAGAGAATATTCACACGGCCACGGAGGCCCTTGACCAGGCAAGGGAAAATTTCAGGATCACCAATCTACAATACCAGGAAGGGATGACAACTTCGACGGAAGTACTGGATGCGAGGACCTTCCTCACTCAGGCCGAGGTCAACTATTACAATTCCCTTTATGGTTACAGGATAGCTGATGCGGAACTGAAACGAGCACTTGGACAAAGATAAAGAGGCTAGAGCACAGAAAAGAGCTACACGGGAATCTAAGAGAAGGTGGCATTTATGAACAAAGATGGGAAATCGAAAGGGAAAACTGGCATCATCATTGTGGTCATTGCCATCGTGGTCTTTGCAGGGATCACGTTTAATAATTACTGGAAATCCAGGGCACAGAAAATCGAAGAAGTGAAAAGGCATGAAATCGTGCCCGTTCAGACCGCACCGTCGAAACTCGGGTACTTGGAGTGGTCACTCGAGCTGATAGGGGACATCCAGCCGTTGATGGAAGTGGAGGTAAATCCCAAGGTTGCAGGAAAGATCATTGAGGAGATCTATGTGGAGAGAGGCGATTTTGTGAAGAAAGGAAGCCTCCTGGCCGTACTGGAAAAGGATACCATTCGGGCCCAGATCAAGGAAGCGGAGGCAGGT
>JAFDHO010000260.1 GCA_019308745.1 Deltaproteobacteria bacterium | reverse complement strand
CACGAGCAAACGGCACCCCTATGTGATGAGATACAAGACAGGGGCGACAAGGGACGGAAAGCTCATGGCCCTGGAGGTGGAGTTGATCTCCGATGCGGGTGGTCACATTTATCTGAGCCCCTGGGTCCTGCTCTACTCCACGGTGATGGCAACAGGCCCGTACAACGTTCCCAACGTCAAGGTGGATTCCTGCTCGGTCCTGACGAACAACACCTTTACGAGCGCAAACAGGGGATTCGGAGGGCCTCAAGTCTGTTTTGCCTATGAATCCCAGATGGACGAACTGGCAAAGAAGCTTGATATATCACCTCTGGAAATAAGAAGGAGGAACTATCTCCACAGGGGGGATTCCCTTGCCACCGGCAGGAAGCTGGATTATGCCGTGGAAACCGAACAAACGGCGCTCAAGGCCCTTGAGGCCCTGGGGGAACCCTCGGAGCCATCTTCTCCGACCGAAAAAATAGGCCAGGGGCTCGCATCGGGCATGCTGAGCTACGGGCGAATGGTGTTTCTCCATGACACGTCCAGGTCCTACGTGAGTGTGGAGATGGATGGAAGTGTGACGGTCAAATGCGGGGTCCAGGACATCGGGGGTGGCCAGGCCTCTTCTCTCGCATCCATCGCAGCGGAAGTCCTGGGGGTCCCGATGGAGGACGTGAAGGTCTTCATCGGCGACACGGCCCTGACGCCACTTGCTGGCACAACCACGGCGACGAGACAGCTCTACATGTCGGGGAATGCCACCTTGATGGCGGCCACAGAGGTCAGGAAGAACTTGGCCGAGAAGGTAGCCGAAATGCTCGAGGCCAACCCTGATGACCTCCTTTTCAGTGACAGGCAGATTTTTGTCAAGGGAGACCCTACAAGCGCTTTGTCACTGGAAAAGGTGGTAAAGGCCTGCGCAGGAGACGGTATTCCCCTGTACAATGTGGCTCAGTTCAAGGGTCCTTTCAGGGAGCTCATAGACTTCGAGACGGGCCAGGGCCAGGTCTTTCCGGATTTTACCTTCGGATCGTATGCCGTGGAAGTTGCCGTGGACACGGAAACGGGAAAGGTTCGGGTGCTGAAGATCGTCGGCTGCTTCGACGTGGGACAGGCCATCAATCGCCTGAGCGTGGAAGGACAGATCGAGGGAGGTGCGCTTTATGGCCTGGGTTATGCCCTGACAGAGGAAGTCAAGCTGGAAAGGGGCATCACCCTGACACCATCCTTTTCCGAGTATCTGATTCCCACTTCTGTTGATGCGCCCCATGTCAGGCCCCTGTTGATAGAATCAAGGGGTGGTGCGGGGCCATTCGGGGCAAAGGGGATCGGGGAGCCGGCATGCGTCCCCATTGCACCGGCCGTTGCGAATGCCGTATGCAATGCCGTCGGAACCCGCGTACGCTCTCTCCCGCTGACACCGGAAAAGATCCTGAGGGCCCTTAAGAGACTATAAATCCTAACCAAACCATACTTTCACAGGGAGGAATCATATGAAATCCAGTTTGGCTGTTGTGGCCATCGGGGGGAATTCCCTCATCAAGGACAAGACGAAGATAGCCATGCATGATCAGTATGAAGCGGTCAAAGAGACAGCCGTTTATATCGCTGATCTTATTGAGAACGGGCTCGACCTTATCATAACCCACGGAAATGGTCCCCAGGTCGGTTTCATCTACAGGAGGGGAGAACTGGCCCAGCACGAGCTGCCCCTGGTGCCCCTGGACATCTGTGGCGCAGACACCCAGGGCGCAATCGGCTACATGATTGAGAAGGCCCTTTTGAACGAACTCAGGAAAAGGGGAGTAAAGAAGGAAATCTGCGCCCTGGTGACCATGGCGCTGGTTGACAGGGATGATCCTTCTTTCAAGAACCCGACAAAGCCCATCGGCTCCTTTCTGAGCAGGGAAGAGGCCCTCGCCAACAAGGAGAAGTACGGCTGGGACGTGGTCGAAGATGCGGGCAGGGGTTTCAGGCGAGTCGTCCCTTCTCCCATACCCAGGGAGATCATCGAACTGGACGTGATTCGGACCCTGGTGGAGAAAGGGTATGTTCTCATCGCCACCGGGGGAGGCGGCATACCCGTAGTCAGAAACGACTCAGGTGATCTGGAGGCCGTGGAGGCCGTCATTGACAAGGATCGGGCCTCTTCCCTTCTGGCCACAAAGCTGGGAGCGGACATCTTTATTATCTCAACGTCAGTCGATGGGGCATACCTCAATTTTGGGGAAAAGGATCAGACTCCCCTGGGTCGAGCCAATCTCAGTGACATAAGGAAGTACCTGGAGGAGGGGCATTTTAAGCCGGGGTCCATGAAGCCCAAGATCGAGTCCATCATAGAGTTCCTGGAAGGCGGGGGAAGCAGGGCCATCATCACCTCTCCGGAGAATCTCCTCGAGGCGGTAAAGGGAGAGAGCGGGACCACCATAGTAAAATAGATTGATATATGGGCCTGATCAATGAAAGAGTCGAGAAAAACAGCGTTGAAGAAAAGACATACTTTCCTCACCGAGAATATGAGAAAATAATGTCTTCCATATATGATTCTAGAACACCGGCAATATTGAATTTCCTGAAATTTTTGGATGTGCTCGATCCCAAGCCAAAGAATAGCTTTAAGAAAGCCTATGGGTTTGCTGGTTTTCATCCAATCATTCGTAAGCAAGAATTTTTGCAGGGATATATCATGTTGGATATACGGTAAAATATGCCGAAACCCGATACATAAATTATTCCGGGGTTAATTAGGCCGGACTGTTTACTACATGTTAAATTGATTCGAATAAGGATTGACGAAAATCAGGCAGCGACAAATCCATGACCACCATACCTTGCTTTCATTAAAGCGGAGACATACCCCAGGCCTTTAAGAAGAAGCCCGTTTAGTTCTATAATTTACACCTCCTTGTCAACCGAAAACATCACCACTTTTTTCTTATTCAGGTAATGAGGGAATCTACACCCGCCCCCTTCTCATGCACGAATTTATAGGGCATAAGAGAATAATTTGTGGAATATTTTGGACATACAAGCATTCCAAAAAGTTATAAATTTGCGAATTTTTTTGTTGACAAAGTTATAACATATAAGTCATAAGATATACAATTTTTGTTATTAAAGAGGAGAGTGATTATTCAGCCACAGATCCACGCAGATGAACGCAGATAGGTTTCAAATACAAAGAAATCACAGATATTATTCTTAGAAGTTTTCCGGAAGTCTATGATGAGCTTGGTAATGGATTTCTCGAATCTGTCTATGAAAATGCCTCATATCCAAAGGAATCCAGGAGAGACACATCGATGCCCGATGAACAAAGATATCCATCAAGGTACAGGAGGTGATGAACTATGCCGATTGAGAACATTAATTCTGACCTATGTAATGGCTGCAAAATCTGCGTCGATGGTTGTCCCATGGATGTCATCCGATTTGATGAGGAGGCCAACAAGGCTTATGTGAAGTATGCGGAGGACTGTGTCGCTTGCTACAATTGCGAGTTGAATTGCCCAACCGAGGCGATCTATGTATCTCCACAGAGAGGAAGACCTGTCACTCCCGCATGGATATAACGAAGGGAAGTTTTTGCTAGGGAGCCCTCGCAAAAGAGGAAAGACAGAAAGGAGAAGAAAAATGGAAAAGACCTCCTAGGGGCCATTTGCCCTTGTTGTTGATCTAGCTTTTGGCAACAGCCTATGAGTCATTCAAAAGCCTCCACTTGCAAAATCCTAACCGGACACTACTGGAAACTACTGAAAGGAGAAATTAATCAATGCCTGAGAAAACGATTGAAACCGATGTCTTGGTGATGGGCGGCGGGCTGGCTGGTTGCTTCGCTGCCGTACGGGCTAAGGAGTTAAACGCGGATGTAACCTTGGTTGAGAAGAATTACGCGGGAAAATCCGGTTCCAGCCATTATGCGCGTGATCTCATGTTATTTAACGAAGATTGGGGTGATGATAAGGACGCCTGGATGGACCAGTTTTCAAGAATTGGAGAATACGTTGCTGATCGGCGATGGGACGAAATCCTTTTAGAGGAATCCTATGACAGATACCGGGACCTTATATCATGGGGTGTGCCCTTTTATAAGAAAGACGACACGGTAGGCTTCCCAGATCCGGGAGAGGAACCGAAGCGGATTCTATGCAGGAAGACCAAATATCGCTATACGAATCTTATCTCCAAGTTCGGTACGAGAGATAAGATGCTTATAGCCAGGAAGAAGGTTATCGAAAGTGGCGCTAAGGTTTTGGACCGGGTCATGATCACAGACATATTGAAGCAGGATGGGAATGTCGGAGGGGCCGTGGGTTTTAATATGGTCAATGGTGACTTTTATCTAATAAAAGCCAAGGCAATCGTCGTGGCCTCGGGCGGGTTGGGCTACAGAGCGGTTCGTTATGGCACGGAATCTAATACCGGTGATGGAGTAGCAATGTCCTATCGGGCCGGTGCGGAGCTGACCAGCATGGAGTTTGCAAATCTGATGTGGGTCGCCAAAAATTGCGACACGGTCGTCATTGATGGGCCTGTGGGGGAGATAGGACTAGAGAGAGACAAGGTAACCAATGCAAAAGGTGAGGAATTCCTAGAAGGATTTCCTCATTATCCTACTAATATCCTCTGGGCCTTGGAGTTCCATGCAGGACGCGGACCGATCTTCCACGAACCGTATGGTGTTAACCGAGAATTATTCAAAGATGCAATCAATATGAAGAGACAGCAGAAGGTCCCTGGATAACGATGCTCGACCGAGCGGGTATTGACATCTTCAAGGATAGATTTGAGCAGTATATGGCGTTTGTGGGGTCATTCTGGGAAGGTGGGGTGCGCATCAACACAAAATGTGAGACAAACGTGCCAGGACTTTACGCCGCGGGCGACTCGTCGGGCACCAATTTTACCGGCCCAACCTATGCTGCATTAGGAAGTGGCATGGCTGGGGCAGCTGTCACTGGTTATCGGGCAGGTCAGAGTGCGGCCCAGTTTGCCTTAGATGCCGAGGGGCCCTCCATATCTGAGTCCGAGATAGCAAGGTTTAGGGATTCCGTTAACGAGCCCCTGAAGCGCGAGAGCGGTTTCAGCACTGATCACGTTCTAACCAGGGTCCAGCAGACGATCCTCCCGTACGAGGTGCGCATGGTGATGCATGAAAAGCGCCTGCAGGCGGCTTTAACGATGATCGAGTTCTTTAGGGACCACTTCCTGCCCAAGCTGAGGGCCGTCAACACACACGACCTGAGGAAGGCACACGAGGTTCGGAACATAATGCTCGGCGCGGAAATGCAACTGAGAGCCGCGCTTTTCAGAACCGAGAGCCGCGGCTCTTTCTATCGGGAGGATTACCCACGTAGAGATGACGAAAACTGGCTGAAATGGGTCATGCTGAAGGAGGAGGATGGAAAAATGAAGCTATGGACAGAGCCCGTGCCAAAGGAATACTGGGGCGACACATCACTGTCCCATGAAGAGAGATATCCTTTACAGTACCAGGCGTGATTATCGATGCCGATGGTAAGAATTGATGCTTCCGTAGAAACCCCATCTCCCTGCACGGCGGGATCTGGGGAGCAGGCGTTGCGCTGCATCCTCGCCCCGTCAAATGGATGCTTGGAGATGGGAACAGCAGGTCAAGTTGCGTTTTCAAAGATATAGCATATCATGATCCTTAGCTTGAATTATTGAATGGGGTAAATCACTTACCGCACCATTTGGCGGTGATTCCCAAAGATTTGCGCGCCCCTGATGGGCGGGATTTCGCGAGCTCAACTTGCATGTGGGACTTTTCCGAAAGCATCTGGCCTTTTAGGTTTTTACGATTTAATCAAATATTAAGGAAAGGAGTTCAATGAGAAGATGAGTCTTGCTATAGAACAACTTGAAAAGGATAAGAACTTAATTGCCTACAAACAGTTTTGGAAGTTCATCGCAGAGGATATCAAGGAGAATATCATTAGTGGCCGGTATAAGCCGGGGAAACGGCTAAAGGAAGCTCAATTGGCAGAGAAGTATTCTGTGAGTAAAACTCCTGTTAGAGAGGCTATACGATACCTCGAGGGCATCGGGTTTGTCGAGATGATTCCTCATACGATGATCCGTGTCTCGGAAATAAACAAAAAGGAAGTTCAAGACCTCTATAGTATTCAAAATGCTCTTGAACGATTGGCAGCTCTGGAAGCACTGCCAAATCTCAGTGCAAAGGAATATGGCGAAATGGAAGAGTGTGCTGTTCTAATGGAGCAGTATGCTGAGAAAAAGGACTATGCGCTGTATTCCAAGGCCAATAATAATTTTCATTCCATTATATGGAGGGCTTCTGGCAATGAACGGCTGGTAGAAATGCTCCAGAATACCCACGAAAGGATACAAAGATTTTATTCGGTTCCACGACGTTTTCCGGACAAATTTAAAGAACTAGCCGCAGATCACCGAAAGATTCTTGAGGCTATAGCTCAGAAAGATGCCGACAAATTAGAAACCTTGCTTCGAACTCATCTTCAAAAACAGATGAAGTATATCTTAGATGTGCTGCAGAAGGAGAAGGACTTATAGCCCTTGAGCATTCCTCCGGGCTTCGCTATTCTGAACAGAAAGACGGGTATGACCTATGTAGAAGTTTCCGATATCCTGTTTGAAAGGTAGATTATTATGTCAAAAGATCGTTTCGGTTACACGGGGAGATTGTTGAGGATTAGTCTAGGGACTGAAACGATTACAATTGATGAGCCCCATGACTTCTATTATCAACATTATCTCGGTGGACGAGGGATAATTATCCATACTTTGCTTACAGAGGTTCCTCCCCATACTGATCCTCTAAGCCCCGACAACAAATTGATTTTTGCTACAGGCCCTTTGACAGGACAGAAATTTATGGGTTCAGGGAAGTCGGCTGTCGGTGCCAAATCCCCTTTGACAGGAGCCTATGGTGAATCCATGGGCGGAGGGATGTGGGGGGTGGAGTTAAAAAGGGCTAAATATGACGCGGTCATCATCGAGGGCAAGGCAAAACATCCGGTCTATGTTTGGATTCGTAACGGAAAGGTTGAAATCAAGGATGCGTCTGAAATCTGGGGGTCTGAGGTCAAGGAGACCACGGCTTGGTTGCGAGAGGTCACAGGTGAAGGACGATGTAGCTGTGCGGTCATTGGTCCTAGCGGAGAACAGCAAGTAAACTTTGCAAGTATCATCGCTGATTGCAACCATGCCTTTGGAAGATGCGGCATGGGGGCTGTTATGGGCTCCAAGAATCTGAAGGCCATAGCCGTTAAGGGGAACAAACTTCCCTTGGCAGCAGAGAAAGAGAAGCTTAAACCCCTTAATCTCAGCCTTAAGAGCAAGAGTGTACACCATCCTTTTAGGAAATATGGAACAGGGTGTCGCATGAGGAAGCTGGAGGAGGTAGGCAATCTGCCAATCAGGAATCATTCCGGAGGGCGTTTCCCCAATGTTCACAAAATAGATGCGGTGGCTCTTATGAATCGATACGGGATTGGAACAGAGGGCTGCTTCAATTGCCCGGTGCGATGCAAGAAAAAGATCAGGATTGAGGAAGCACCATGGCCGATAGCCCCTGCTTTTGGAGGCCCTGAATATGAGACGCTCGCCTCTTTTGGGTCTAACTTGTTGATTGATGACCTGGAGGCAATTTGTAAGGCCCATGAAATGTGCAACCGCTTTGGCATTGATTCCATATCGACCGGTGCGACGATAGCGTTTGCCATGGAGTGCTTTGAGAATGGCATCCTGACGCTGAAGGATACCAATGACATACCTCTTTACTTCGGCAATGCAGAAGGCATGTTGCAGATGGTTGAAATGATAGGTCGGCGCAAGGGGATTGGAGACTTGCTGGCGGATGGTTCAAAGCGGGCCGCTGAAGCTATTGGAAAGGGATCAGCGGAACTTGCAATGCAGGTGAAAGGATTGGAAGTACCTTACCATGAGCCACGCTATAAGCAAGGAATCGGCTTGCGTTATAGCGTCCATCCAACTGGCGCAAACCATGCTACAGGTGTGATGGATGATATGCTCCCCTTGCTTCTTGAGGATTGGGAAAGCCTCAATGTATCAGAGATGATCCCACCCACAGAATTAAGCAGCCGGAAAGTCAGGATG
>JAFDHO010000059.1 GCA_019308745.1 Deltaproteobacteria bacterium | reverse complement strand
GAAAGGGAGTATTGCCTAAGCAAGGAGATATTAACAACCTCTATGGAGGTTAAAGTTGCCTAAGTTGCCAAGATTGACAGCTGAAGAAGCTGAGAGAATGCTTCTCAAAGCTGGATTTGAGCACGTAAGAACTAAAGGGAGTCATAAGATTTATAGAAGAGATAAAGAAAGATTCATTTTGCCCTTTCACAAGGGTAAAACATTACATCCCAAAATAGTAAAAGCACTTATGGAAGTAATAGAAGAATAAATCGGTTAACAATTGGGTGCACTTGACCGCTATTCCGTCGCGGCCTTCGGCCTTGCTCCATAGCGGTAAGTGATCCATGGCGTTCTGTGTCAGAAAGAAACCGGGATTTAGGAGGAGTAAGGAATGGCAAAAGTCTACACCGGAAAGGTGATGATCCCCGGCGACAAGATTGAGGAATACTTCAAGTTGATGGCCGAGGCGGAAAAGAAACGGGAGCCGTTTCGGCAATCCCTGCTTGATCTCAATCAGGAATTCTACGCGTTTCTGCAATCCAAGTTCTCTGACCGCACGGCGCGAAAGCACTTTTCCATCGTCGAGATGTTTGTTGAGTTCATCTGTCGGCAGACCGATGTTGAGAAGATCGAGGAGATTACCAGAGGAATGGTGAATACCCATTTCAAGAATTGGTGGAGAAGGAAGGTATGGGACTCCACAACTCCAGACGAACTCAGGGTCGCCCTACGGAAGTTTTTCGTTTTCCTCGCCGAAGCGAAGGGAATCGTGAATGAGAAAGTTTTGAAGGCACTCCAGTGAACAGAAAAAGGACACAGAAGCAAGCAGTACACCGTATTGCCAAAGGCCGCGCTTCGCTTGCGCACTCTCGCGCCAATGAAAAGGGGGACAATTTTCAATAACTAGATATTTACATATAGAGACTCCAATAATTGAATCTGTACCCTTATCGAGAAGAGTTAGAAGCAAGGTATGGCTAAAGATGGAAGCCTTACAACCTTCTGGCTCATTTAAGCTAAGAGGGATAGGCCACGCTTGTCAGCATTATTTCTCTGAAGGAGCCAAGCGCTTTATCAGTTCTTCAGGTGGTAACGCTGGTATTGCAGTCGCTTATTCTGGCAGGAAGCTCGGGCTACCAGTAACGGTGGTTGTACCGGAAACGACATCAAAAAGGGCTATTGAAGCCATAGAGCAGGAAGACGCTGAGGTCATCATTAAAGGAGCAACCTGGCAGGAAGCGCACCACTATTCCCTTGATTTGACTGACTCTGGTAGTGTCTATATCCACCCTTTTGACAACCCATTGCTATGGACCGGTCACGCTACCATCATCGATGAAATAAGAAGGTTTAATCTTCACCCGGATGCTGTGGTTTTGTCGGTAGGCGGCGGTGGCCTATTGTGTGGAATTATCGAAGGGCTTCATAGAAACAACATGTCTAATGTGCCTGTTCTTGCTGTTGAAACTGAAGGGGCAGATTCCCTATCGGCATCTTTAAAAGCAGGTCGACATGTGGAACTTGACGGAATTAAGAGCATCGCAACTTCCCTGGGAGCCAAGAAGGTTGCCAAAGCAGCATATGATTGGTGCCACAAGCATGAAGTGGTCAGCCATGTTGTATCCGATATAGAAGCAGTTGATTCATGCCTACAGTTTTCCAATGATCATCGCATATTGGTTGAACCTGCGTGTGGGGCATCTCTTGCCGCACTTTACAATCCCACTGATTTTGTAAAAGACAAAAGCTCTATCTTAGTTATCGTATGCGGCGGTGCGGCTGTTTCAATTTCTCAGCTTGAGTCGTGGAAACGAGAATTGAGTAACAAGGCTAATTCAACCGACGCCAAAGGCCGCTCGGCTGACCAGCAGGGTTAGATTTTCAAATGGAGTGATATCATGGCAATCAAAAGAATTTGGCATGGATGGACAACCAAGGAAAATGCAGACAAATATCAGAATATTCTCAATACTGAAGTTCTACCAAAGAAAGAAATTGTTGAAAAGGTATCTAAGCGGGTGGAGGGGATAGCTAATAGCTGCGTCTCACCCTTAACATTGCCAGGTGATCGATCATCGCCTGCACGGTTGCCTCGGTCCAAGAAATAGAGGAAAGGCTTGAGGTCATGCGGAAGCATGCCCCTCCATATTCGAGGATCGGTCATGCAGGAGCATGACCCTCCGATTCCTGGAGGGACGGGTTCCACCCCGTCCGTTTCAGCCTAACCGCCCATGGTGACGGGTAGGAAGACGACCCTGTCCCCATCCTTCAAGGGGGTTTCCATGCCTTGGAGGATCCCGTGGTGCTGGCCGTTGACGAGAATGACGTGGCTATTGCCAAGGTCCAGGGTCTTGCGGAAGGCCTCTCCATGGGCCAGGAAAAGGTCTTCCAAGAGGTCCCGCAGCCTTGCCCCATCGCCCAGGGTGATGTCTTGCCGGGCACGACCGGTTATGTTACGGAGATCTCCGAAATAGAGGGTTTCAATACGCATTGGATGTCCTGAAGAGGCGCCCTTTTCGGTAACAGGATAGACTTCCGGCTACTTCCCGGGCTCCAGGGTGTATTCCAGCCCGAGTTCTGCCAACTTCTCCTTTGTGGGGATGCCGGTTTCGGGGTCCCAGCCCCTTACCCGATAGTAGTCCTCAAGGAGCACATCGGCCTCGAAGACCTGTCCTTTGGATGGCCCCTCAGGCAAGGGATCCTCCAGGAAGCGCGACGGATAGACATCGTCTTTGCGGTCAAATCCCTCCCGGCAGTTGAACATGCGCTCGAGGTTTATGACCCTTTCGCCCACGAGGAGCAAGAACTCGGGATCGAGGAATTCCCTGTGTCCCGTGGCGGAGCAAAGCAACCTGCCGAACAACTCGTGGTCGAAGTAGCGGGATGCAAATGCGCACATTATGCCCAGGTTCCATATGGCCCTGTTGTCCTGGTTCCACTTGGTGAGCTCCCCTTTGCCTTCAATGGCGAACCGGTCAATGCTTTTGCCCTTATAGGGTACACCAAAGATCTCCTGTCCCGCATATCCGTACCCGTGGTCCGCACCGAGGCTGGCAGTCATCATGCTGAGCCCGTGGGCCTTGGCCCCCCTGGGATCATAGGCTGGTATGTCCAATCCCTTGACATGCATGGCGTATTGATCACTCCCTTTTCCGATCCTTTGCGACGCCTCTCTTGTGCCTTCGGCCAGCAACTCTCCGATCCCCTGGCGATATGCTATTTGCTTGATAAGGGTCAGGACCGGCGCATCGTTTCCATAGGTCAATTCGAGGCCGCCCGTATCCTCCTTTGTTAATATGCCTTTCTCGTAAAGCTCATAGGCAAAGCCAATGGCATCACCGGTGGAAATGGTGTCCAGCCCCAGGTCGTCACACATTTTGTCCGCGACCACGGTCAACCCGATATCAGAGCACAATAGGGGACCGGTAAAGGCCCAAATGGTCTCGTACTCCGGCCCCTCGCTCCAGGAGCCCCTATAGTTACCCTTGTTGATCTTTGTAAGGCTGCCACAGTGGAGCATGCAGTTATGACAAGCGGTGTTGCGTACGCGGATCTTATCAAAGGCGGAGCTGTCTATGTTCTCGTATCCCGGCAGCACCCCTTCCCTGAAGTTCCTTGTTGGAAAGATCCCGAGGACGTTGGTAAACTCGGCGTTTTGAGTCCCTCTGAGGGAGAAACGTTCGAAGTTGGGGTCATTCCTATAGCGCCTCACCTGCTCCCTCACGGCTTCCCTGAACCTCTCGGGCTCGGCAAGAGGGATCTTTTCCTTTCCACGGAGGGCAATGGCCTTCAAATTCTTCGAACCCATAACGGTTCCGCCCCCGCCACGACCGGCTGTCCGGCGATCCGAGAAGATACCGGCATATTTTACACCTAGTTCTCCTGCAGGGCCGATACATGCCAGGCGCACCTTGGGGTCGTGGAGATCTTCTCTTATGAGGGTGTGGGTATCATCACAGTCAAGTCCCCACAGATATGAGGCATCGCGGAATTCATAGGAGCCATCATGCACCCAAAGGTAGACAGGCCTGTCTGCCTTACCCTTGACGATGATGGCGTCAAAGCCTGCGAACTTGAGTTCCGATGCAAAAAAACCGCCGCCGCTGGATTTGAAGAAGCCTCCCGTGAGAGGTGACTTGAAAAAAACCTTCCAGCGTCCGAAGGACTGTGCGCTGGTGCCCGCCAGCGGACCTGCTACGAAGACCAGGGCACTATCTTCTCCCAGGGGATCAACACCCGGGGGCAGTTCATCGTAAAGCAGCTTTGCCCCAAAACCTCCTCCGCCCACAAAGTCATGAATGAGTGTTGGGTCAAGAGATTCCTCGGAGAAGGATCGAGCGGTCAGGTCAACACGCAAGACACGATTCCTGTATCCCTTCATATCAAGTCCTCCATGAGAATTTCGTCATCCCGGCCAAGACCCGTGAAGCGGGGCGCGAGCCGGTATCCAGAACTTGCTATAACAAGGTGGTTTTTCTGAATCCCGGATCTCATCCGCCTAAGGCGGATTCCTCCGGAATGACGGCTTTTCGCGAATTGTGACAAGGTCTGTCTCGCAGGAATGACAGAAGAAACGAGATCTTTGACCTTTTTTGCGAGTCCATCAATATTCCATTCTTCCGATTCCAAGCCAATCGAACTGAGTTCCTATATGGCTTTTTTTGCCGGGGATGTCAAGGAGATAAACCGAGATCTCTCCATCATCACGGGTAGGGACATGAGGTAAGTCTTTCCAATGAGAGCATGTTTTTTTTGACTATTAGACAGGTTTTTGTAAAGAAGGAGCAAAGAGCCGCAACAGAACCGCCATAGCATTTCGCGTATCATCCAAGAGAATCCCCAGGGGGGAAATGACGGCCCTTGGAGAGAACAGAAGTCTGTGTGCCGTAGAAACCCTCGCAGATGGTAGAAAGAGGCACTTACCTGAAAAGTCCGTGGAACGAATCAAGGCAGACATAGTGGTCATAGGTGGTGGAGCCGCGGGCTGTTTTGCTGCCATCAAGGCCAGAGAGGCAGGAGCCGACAGGGTTTCCTCCATAGATCTGGCGGCGATCTTCACTCAGAAATACGGGCCCAGGAGGAGATGAGAGAATGACGCCCTTTTCTCGACAGCTTACCAGAGCGTGGCCCAGGCCCAAGTCCATCATGTCTCCTTGCAACATAACGGTTGCAGCAGACTAAAGGAGAGGCCTGTCACCTCCTCAGGGTATTCCCTAAGTCTTCAATTTTTTGCTTGTAATTTTGATTGTTTTGGTCTAAATAACTCTATTTAAGTAAAAGCTTGAAGTCGGGGATCTTCAGGTAAGATAATCCATAAAACACAGATCAAGACCATGGAACAGGTATTGCTCCTTAATATTGCCTACGAGCCTTTGCGAACGATAGACTGGAAAAAGGCGATCACAATGCTCTGCCTGGGCAAAGTGGAAGTGATCGAAGAATACAACAGGGAGATCCATTCGGTCAGTTTCACCATAAGATTGCCGTCCGTTGTCAGGCTATTGAGGATGGTGAAGAGGCCCAAGAGCGGGGTCAAGTTTTCCAGACAGAATATCTATGCTCGAGACCGCTATCAGTGCCAGTACTGTGGTGCCAAAAACCCCGCTGAGGAACTCACCTATGACCACGTCCTGCCCAAATCACGGGGTGGCAGGACAGAATGGAAGAATATTGTCACCTGTTGCGTCGAGTGCAACAGGAAGAAGGGCGGACGTACCCCCGGTGAGGCCCGAATGAAACTCATACGGAAACCTACCAGACCCAAGTGGCTCCCTGCCATCAGGATCACCATCGGTTTCCGGGACATCCCGGAGAGCTGGCGAGACTATCTCTACTGGAACGTCGAGCTTCTGGATCAGTAATCCATCTCCAGGGGCATGAGTGCCGCCACTCTGTGGGAAGATCTGATCAAGGAGACCTCATTCCCCAACGAAGGGCGCACTGCCGCCGGAGACCTCGTCAGGCGCTCCGAAAGAAACCTTCCGGCTGTTTCTTCATCCAACCCAGTCCGAGATGCTTTATTGTGCGGCAGTTTTTGAAATTATTTTGTTGACAAAATAGAAAAACTGATTACTATTCATCAACCTTTTCGAGAAGGTTCAAACTCAACAAGCTGTTGCCTCGGGCCTGGTCAACGGCCAAGAGAAGACAATGAAGCCCCGCGTTCTCTGCTTAGACACAAATCCCATAAACCGGCAGCTGTCTGTCAAGGAATGGCAGACAGGCTGTGATAGGGTACGGGCAAGAAATGATCAGCCAAGGAGAGCTCATGAAGACGAAGAAACCAACCGGCAAGGCCGTTGAAAGGGGCCGACGGACACAGAAAGGGGATTTTCGCTCCAAGTTTCTGTCAAACCTCATGGCAAAAAGAGAGGAGGTCAAGAGGACCCTAGACCTCCTCAGGGACAGCCGGGAGGAATACGAGAACCTGAAGTCGGATGATGAGTTCATTGAAGAGCTGGATATCGCCGGTCACGAGATCACTACGCAAACCTACTATAGCCTCTTGGAAAGGAAGACCCGTGAGCTGGAAAAGATCGATATGCTGATCAGGAGGCTCCAGCAGGACGAGGAATTCGGCCTCTGCGAAGAGTGCGGGAAACCGATTCCGGAGGCTCGATTGGTGATCGTCCCTGATGCAACAACCTGCGTGCCATGCCAGAGAGAGATTGAAAGGCTTGACTCACGGCAAAGGGCCTCTGACAGAGCTTTCCTGGGCGTGGGAAAGAAGAGGGAATTGGACTGGGAAGAGCAAGAGGATACGGACGACAAGCTCTCCATCAAGATTGAATCTGAAATGGACAATATATCTCTTGTGGACCTGGGGGATGATGAAGTGGAAGATGAAGTGGACAAGGACAATGGATCAACAAGTTGATCCCCAAATGCCCCACCCGTAAGAGATCCGCAGGAGTGCCTAATGCCCCTTTAACCTTCTTGCAATCGCCTTGGCCGCGACTATCCCGCTGGCTGAGGCCTGGAGCAGTCCCCTCGTAATACCTGCCCCATCACCGATGGTAAAGAGATCCTTGACCGCTGTCTCCATTTCAAGAGAGACGTCAATGCGATAAGAGTAGAACTTCACTTCCACCCCATAGAGGAGGGTGTGCCTCGAATAAACGCCCGGGGCGATTTTTTCCAGGGCCTGGAGCATCTCTATGATGCTGAGCAGATGCCTGTAAGGGAACACGAAACTCAGATCGCCGGGTGTGGCGTCCGGGAGGGTAGGCCTGGTCAGGCATCGCCCGAGTCGCTCGGTGGTGCTCCGGCGCCCTGCAAGCAGATCACCCAGCCTCTGGACGAGAACACCTCCCCCAAGGAGATTGGCCAGGCGGGCTATATATCGGCCGTAGGCAATGGGATCGTCAAAGGGCTCCGTGAAAGCACTGCTGACCAGGATGGCGAAATTGGTGTTCTCGCTCCGTTTACCTGCGTAGCTGTGGCCGTTTACGGTAATGATCCCGGCATTTTCCTCCGTCACTACCTCGCCGTAAGGATTCATGCAGAAGGTGCGGACCTTCTCATCGAAGGTCTTTGAGTAATGGATGAGCTTTGATTCATAGGTAGTATCCGTGATTTCCTTAAACACGGGCGCAGGCAGTTCAACCCGAACCCCTATGTCAACAGAGGTGGGCTTGGTGCCCAGACCCAGGGCCTCGGCCTGCTCTTTCATCCAGGCGGCGCCGGATCGGCCGGGAGCCGCGATGACACATCTGGCCAGGATCTCCTCGCCACTGTCCAGCAGGACCCCCCTTATTCGATCCCGTTCAACGAGAAGGAGCTTTGCCTTTGTCTCGGTCCTGGTCTCTACGCGGCCTTGAAGGGACTCGCGAAAACGCCCAAGGATGTCCTTGCAATTTTCCGTACCCATATGACGTATGCGAGATGGAATCAACTCGAGGCCAGCAATCTTGGCCCTGAGTGCGAGGTCCTCGACCTGGGCCGAGGATTCCCCGAATATGCGATCGGGGGCTCCGTGGTCGACATAGACCTTGTCGGTGGCCTCAAGGAGTTCGTGGAGGGTCTTTTCCGGGATGAACTCCCGCAAGACGCCACCTATCTCGGTAGAGAGGTTGAGTTTGCCGTCACTGTAAGCACCTGCCCCTCCCCAACCACAGAGCCTCTCTTCAGGGCTTTTGTGGTTTCGTTGATTGAGGTCCTTGCCTTGCTCGAGCAAAAGCACCCGGTCAACGCCATGGTCGGCCAGAATCAGTGCGGCAAATATTCCTGCCGGACCCGCACCTACAATAACTGCGTTGTATTCCATAGGTCCTTCTGAAGTATCCCCCAAATCCATATTGCATTCAAAGGCAGATCCTCAGGCCCTGTCGCCCGGCAATAGTTCCGCGCGCTATCCTTCAGCGATGTTGACGGTTTACGGAAGCGTCCCTGATCTTGGTGATGATGGGCGCACCGCGAAGCAGAATCGGTGCGGCATGTGCGGTGACTCTATTTCTTCTTCCTCTCGTGGCATCCGGTGCATTCCCGGTATTCGCCGGCCTTCTTTTTCTGCTTGGCCAGGTCCTTGTGGCATCCCTTGCAGTTCAAGTGGAAGGCCCTCTGGAGTTTTATGCTGGTTATATCGACCTCCTGGGGATCATGGCACGTGTCACAGGTATCGGTCTCGCCCCAAGGGCGCCAGATGTTGGGGTTTTTCTGGCTATCATCTATATAATCATGATGACATTCCCAGCACGAAGCCCCATAGTCTAAAGAATGCTTAAGATGTGTGAACTTGACGGGGCCTTTCCTGTCCCTCTTGTACCCGTCTTTGTTGAGAATAATCACGTCGAATTCCTGCAACTGGTCTTCTTCCGAGGCCTCTTCGGTTTCAGTGACGGCAGGTGCGGTCTCTTTCTGCGCCACGGCATCGCGAATAAGGAGGTTTGCAGCTATCAAGCCAAAGCAAAAGAAAAGAACAAGGAAAAAGACCGTCATTTTTCGATTCATCGAGTTACCCCTCCCCTCTTCTATTTCTAGGTGATCTTCTCTATCCTATTTGTAGTCAATAATCAAGGGATTTAATGCCCCGGGACCTAAGGAAAAAACAGCCTGTCAATTTTGGGATGACTTGAATGCCCACCGATTGAAGCACAGGACGTGCTCCAAGGGTTTCCTGTCCCTTGCGCTGTTTTCGAGCTCCCTGTGCTTATCCCTCAGGGCGGATTCATCCCCAGGAAAGCCAATTGCCACCAGTGTGATCACAATAAACTCATCCGGGATCCGGAAGGCCTCTTTGACCTTCAAGGGATCAAAGCCCGCGATCGGATGGGCGTAGTCCCTGCGATCACTCAACCGGCAATCAAGATCAGGCTTGGTGGCTGTGACAACCACGAGGGGCGCTTTTTTTACCCAGTAGTTGCCACCGGAGAGGGATTCATGGACCTTTTTCAATGCCGCGTCATCGGTTAAAAGGAGAAACCGCCATGACTGATTGTTGAAACATGAAGGGGCATAGGTGGCGGCGGTCATGAGCCGCTGAATTGTCTCCTGAGGGATTTTCTTGTCACTGAGGGCCCTTTTTGCCCTCCGGAGGTTGATCTCCTTGATCAGTTCACTCATCCTTTTCACCTTCCTTCCAGAGAAGCCGGATCGAAGGGCAATTGTTATAGAAAAATATCAGTGCTGTCAAATACTTTTGAGCTCCCCCGATCCGCCGCAAAGGCGCTGAACAGCTATGCTGCGAACCAAGACATGCAAAGGATTTTATCATCGGACTATCGACGCTAGGCAGGCCGAGAGAAGGGCCTCCAAATCTACGGCCGAATTCTCAAATCACCTGGCGTATAGGTAGGTTTGGGGCCATTCCTGATCACAGGCAAGGCGTCGGATATAGGGTGCCAAAGGGGAAGACCGAGGCCTGTGAGTCAACATGCTGCAAGGGCGAGCAGGAAATGGCAACGCCGCAGATACTGCATTGCTTGGGGATCAGGGGCAGCGTTAACTAATTTGACAGGACATAATTCATGTTCTATACTCCGGGCTGAAGGAATTCTTGCGGTTCAGTGGTCGCGTTTTGAAACGGAGATCAGTAGACTGGATATCTTTCTAGAAAGGGGGAAAGCTCATGAATACGACCATTAGTGTTATCAAGGCTGATATCGGGAGCATAGGCGGACACATCAGGCCCAGCAAGCGCTTGTTGGATAGTGTTGAAGAGTATGTGAGGCAGCATCAAAAGGGTTTGCTGATCGATCACAGGGTGAGTTACACGGGTGATGATATTGCCATCCTGTGCACCCATAATCTGGGCGCGGAAAACGAAAAGGTCCATGGCCTTGCGTGGGATGCCTTTAAGGCCGGAACGGAAGTGGCCCGGGATCAAGGGCTTTACGGGGCGGGACAGGACCTCTTGAAGGATGCCTTTTCCGGGAACGTGAAGGGGCTTGGGCCTGCTGTGGCGGAGATCGAGTTTGAGGAACGCCCCAATGAGCCGTTCCTCCTTTTTGCCGCCGACAAGACTGACCCGGGGGCCTACAACTTGCCCCTCTACCTGGCCTTTGCCGATCCCATGTATTGTGCGGGCTTGATCCTCTCACCGGGCATGTTCAAGGGGTTTCGGTTTGATATCATGGATGTCTCCTACACGGAGGCCGACAAGGTCATTTCCTTGAACGCCCCGGAAGAACTCTATGATATCGCGGCCCTTCTCCGGGATCCCGAGCGCTTCGTGGTGGAAGCGATCTATTCCAGGGACACGGGAGAACAGGCCGTATCCGTGAGTACGACCAGGCTGCACAATATCGCCGGTAAATACACGGGGAAGGACGATCCCGTCATGCTGGTGAGAGTCCAGGGGAGCTTTCCCGCTACGGGCGAAGTTCTTGGTCCCTTCCACATCGGCGCCTATGTGGCCGGGTTTATGAGGGGAAGCCACAACGGCCCCCTGATGCCCGTCCCTTTGAACAGCCCGGTTTCCTTCTTTGACGGACCGCCGGTGGTATCCTGTGCCGCCTACTGTGTCCATGAAGGCCGCTTGACGAGCGCAGCGGACGCCTTTGATCATCCCTTCTGGGATTACATCCGTAGCAGGGTATCCGAGAAGGCCGTCGAGATTAGGCGCCAGGGCTTCTTTGGAAATGCCATGCTCCCATACAGCGAGTTGGAATACGGCGGGATCGTCAAGAAGCTCGAGGACCTCGAAGAGCGTTTTCAATTCCGGTAGTGAGGGTTAAGCAGGGCTGATTTCTTCAAGGCACGGGCCTTCGGTCTCGGTTCTGAGACCTCTGGCCTGTGCCTTGATATTTTCGCGCCAGTTTCTGTCCGAGGTCAAAGGCCTTGTTATTTGCCTCTTGAAACTCTTGAGGCACCCTTGTTTCAAGGACTTTGAGCAGAGACTCCCTTTTGATGACAGCGGTCAACTCGAGCAGGGCCCCAAGCATACAGATATTGAAGACAACAGGTTTACCGATCTCCTCCATGACGGCCTTGTACATTCCGAGGGAGACCTGGCGTGCGTCCACCTTTTGCTCCTGTTGAACGAAATGGCTGTCGGTCAGGAGCAAGGCACCGGGGCGTATGGCACCCGAGAAGAGGTTGTAGGCCTGCTGGGTCAGGCTGACAAGGATGTTGGGCTGGTTCACCCTGGGGAATCGAATCGGACGCTCTGAAATGATCACGTCGGCCCGAGTCGCACCTCCCCGGGCCTCGGGGCCGTAAGTCTGGGACTGGACCGCGTTCAGGCCTTCGTAGAGCACGGCAGCCTCGGCAAGGAACAGGGAAGCCGTGATAACCCCCTGGCCCCCTGATCCCGAGAATATGATCCTGTACCTATCCATCAAAATGTCCATGGGATATCCCTTTCAGGCACTGTGTCACCCCGCCCTTTCCAGTTCCCGTGTCAAGATCCTTGTCTTGGGTGCGGCCCAAGGAGGTCCGAACCGGATGCCTCTGCCGATATTCACGGGCTAGGCCGGATGTCCGAACTCCTCCGGGTTTCACGTTCCCTTCGCCCTGTCCCGGGCCTGTGCCCTCTCCATCACCTTCCCATATTCCTCGCAGTACTCGGGCCTTCTATCCTGGACGAAGATCCCCCTTTCTATGAGGTCGGGGTTTTCTGCCTTCTTCTTGGATCCTATGGGCGTCGTGTTGGTCTTGTAGAAGTTCATCATTTCCACCGCGTCTCCCATCCTGTTTTTCCTGCCGAAATAGGTCGGGCACTGGGAGAGGATCTCGACCACGGAAAACCCCCTGTGCGCGATTGCCTTTTGAAGGATCTTTATCATGGACGTTACATGGTAAGTGGTGGTTCTGGCAACGAAGGAAGCGCCTGCACCCTTTGCCAGTTCAACAATGTCAAAGGCATCGTAAATATTGCCGTACGGGGCTGTGGTCGCCCTTGTGCCCAGACCCGAAAGGGGCGAAAACTGCCCCCCGGTCATACCGTATATACCGTTATTCATGATGACTGCGGTGATATCAATGTTTCGCCTGGCAGCATGGATAAAATGATTCCCCCCGATGGCGATGGCATCTCCGTCACCCATGGGCACTATCACGGTGAGTTCGGGCCTGGAAAGTTTTACGCCCGTCCCGAAGGCAAGTGCTCGCCCGTGAATGGTGTGCAAGGTGTGAAAATCCATGTAGCCGGATATCCGAGACGAACAGCCAATGCCGGTCACCATGACGATATCATTCTTCAGGATCCCAAGATTTTCAATGGCTCGGATCAGGTTGTTCATGACTATTCCGTGACCACACCCGGGACACCAGATGTGCGGCATGAAGCGCTTGCGGACGTAGTCCTTTACGGCCATCAACTATACCCCTTTACCCTGTATGA
The DNA here is from genome assembly GCA_019308745.1 of Deltaproteobacteria bacterium. Lineage (GTDB taxonomy): Bacteria > Desulfobacterota > DSM-4660 > Desulfatiglandales > HGW-15 > JAFDHO01. The sequence continues at coordinate 8,398 of JAFDHO010000059.1, read as the reverse complement.
GGCGCAAGATGTTACGGATATCACTGGGCGTAATGAAGCTTCCGTCGATACGGTTGGCCAGGAAGACCTTGTCGGGGTTATCGAGGGCCTTTTTGACCTCCTGAAGGACCTGGCCCATGTTCATTTCAACCACAAGGACATAGCTGGCCCGTTCACACTTCTCCCGGACGATGTAGGCGGGAAAGGGCCACAGGGTCTGCAGTTCCAGAAGGCCCAGCCTCTCCCCGCGTGCCCTGCGGTTTTCCACCAGATGGAGGGCCGACCTGGCCGAAGAGCCGTAGGAGATCAAGACGCACTCGGCATCATCCAAAAAGAACTCCTTGACATGGGTCATTTCTTGGACATGACCCTCGATCTTGTCCACCAGGTGTCGAAGGAGTCCGTAAGCAATCTTGGGATCGTCAGAGGGAAATCCCCACATGTCGTGCACCAGACCGGTGACATTGTAACGATGGACCCCTCCGAAATCCGACATGGGCAAGCGCCCGTCCTCCCTTGGAAGGTAAGGGTGATAGTCGGTGCCTTCTTTCACGGAGGTATGGAGCCTCTCGACCAAGGGAATCTCTCCGGGCTCGGGCATGATGAGCTTTTCTCTCATGTGTCCAACCACCTCGTCCAGGAGAAGGATAACCGGTGTCCTGTAAGTCTCCGACAGGTTGAAGGCTTCAACGGTCATGGCAAAAAGATCCTGGTGGTTGGAAGCGGTCAAGGTGACGATCGAGTGGTCCCCGTGGGTGCCCCAGCGTGCCTGCATGACATCCCCCTGGCTCACACCGGTAGGCAGTCCGGTGGAGGGGCCGCCCCTCTGCACGTTGACCACCACACAGGGAACTTCGGCCATGGCCGCATAGCCGATGGCCTCCTGCTTGAGGGAAAACCCGGGGCCGCTGGTCGCGGTCATGGACTTGAGCCCTGTAAGAGATGCCCCGATGATTGCGCACATGGAAGAAATTTCGTCTTCCATCTGGATGAATCTGCCGCCCTTTTGAGGGAGGAGGAAAGAGATGTGTTCCAGGATCTCAGAAGAGGGTGTGATGGGATAACCCGCAAAGAAGCCCAACCCTGCGTAGAGGGCGGCCTCCACGCATACCTCGTTCCCCTGCACGAATCTGATCTTATTCTTCATTGTAATTCAATGGCCAGGTCCGGGCACCTCAGTTCGCACATACCACATCCATCGCACTGGTCCGGATGCCGGACAACCGCTTTTTCAAAATCGTCAAGCTCGAGGACCTTTTCCTGGCAGAAGGCAATACATATTCTGCATCCCTTGCAGAGTTCTGTGTCGATGATGATCTTTTTCTTCTTTTTGGGAGCAGCCATAACATTCAAGGCGCCAAGGGCCCGTCAGCCATCTTCAACGAGCCCCAGGTGTCAATCATCGTTTTTTTTCAGTATGATTCTGGCATCCAGGACTCTCAACCCCCTTTCGTAGACCATCACAGGATTGAGATCCATCTCCTGTATCTCCGGGTAGGCCTCCGCCAATTCCGAAACCGCCAGCAACAGTCTTCTCAGGGACTTCTTGTCTCCAGGGGGGCGGCCCCTAAAGCCGTTTAGAATGGGATAGGACTTTGTCTCTTCGATCATCCTTTCGGCCGACTTGCTGGAGATGGGCAGGACCCTGAAGGAGACATCCTTAAGGATTTCCACCATGACGCCCCCGAGCCCGTACATGATCACGGGGCCGAATTGATCATCGGTCTTTGTCCCGATGATCACTTCTGTCCCGTCGTCTGACATGGGGCAGACCAGGCAGCCCCTGATATCGGCACTGGGATTGAAGCTGAGGGCATTTCCCTTGATTTCCCTGAAGGCCTTTCTTACCCCACTTTCCGTATTCAGATCGAGTTTTATTCCCCCTGCTTCGGTCTTGTGAAGGATGTCCGGTGAAACGATTTTGAGGGCGACCCTTCCCTTGAGGACATGAAAGGCCTTGACAGCCTCTTCCTCGGTCCGTGCCAAGATATCCTGGGGGTGGGGGGCCCCATGGAGGCTCAAGAGCCTCTTTGCCTCGTGTTCCATCAGGACGGTGCGGCCCTCTTCTCTTGCCTTGGAGATGATCCTCTTGCCCCAGGGCTTTGCCTTCTCACCCCAGTTCAAAACAAAATTGGTCCTGGCATGGTAGCTCTTGAGATAGTCCCCGTAATCGGCAAGAACGCCGACACACTTGCACGCAATATCCAGAGAATCATAGACCGGGATGTTGTAATACCGGAGGAGTTCGAGGGGATGGGTCTTCTCCGAGGCATAGAGGCTGTGGAAGACGATCGGCTTCTTCCTCTTCCTGAGGAGTTTGCCCATCCTGTGCGCCGTGTCTTCCTCCACCAGCCCAAGGCTCTCAGCAAATCGCTTGCCGTAACCTCCAAAGAGCCCTACGACGAGGAGGCCACCAATATGGTGGTCCTTGAGGATTTCCTCGGCACAATCGGCAAAGATGCCCGGATCTGCGTCTGTGCCGCCTGCCACATCCACCGGGTTTCTGACAGAAGCAGTGAAGGGGAGCATCTTCTTGAGCTTGGCCTGGGTCTTCTCATGCAGTTCCGGGATCTCAATGCCCAGATCGGTCAGTATATCTGCTGCTATGGTTGCGTGCCCTCCGCCGTCCGCAAGGATCGCCACACTCCTGTTCTTGATGGTGGGCAAGGTCGAGAGGGTCTCTGCCACGGGAAAGAGCTCGTCCGAGTTCTCGACCACGACTATCCCGGCCCTCTTGAAGGCCCCCTTGGCCACCTCGGATAGGCCCGCAAGGGCGCCCGTGTGGGAGCCGGCCGATTTTTTCCCCGTGGTTGATCGCCCGCTCTTGAGCAGGATAATGGGCTTTTCCGTTGTGGTCTTATAGGCCTGCTGCAGGAACCTCCGGCCGTCCCTCATGCCTTCCACGTACATCAAGATGGCCTTGGTCTCAGGGTCCCTTCGAAAAAACTCCAGGTACTCATGGAACTTCACATCGGCTTCATTTCCGACGCCCACGTAATAGGAGATTCCCTTGTGACTCTTGAGCTTCGCCTCGGTAATCAGGGTGAGGGCCATGTTCCCGCTCTGAGTGAGCAAGGCGATGTCCCCCCTGGGCGTGTCGTGGAGTCCAACGAGGTTCAGGCTCTTCTTGAGGTTCATTATCCCGGACGTATTGGGGCCAATGACCCGGATACCGAACTTCCTGGCCACCTCCACGATTTCCTTCTCAAGGCTTCTCCCTTCTCTCCCTAATTCCCCGAATCCGCCGGCTATGATAACGGCACCGGGCACACCCTTCCTGCCGCAATCTTCCAAGACTCCGGGGATGGTCTTTGCGGGGGTGGTGATGAGGGCGACATCAACGGGGTCTTCGATATCAGCAACCTTCCTGTAGCACTTGAACCCTAGTATCCTGTCTTCCCTTGGGTTGACCGGGTAAATCTTGCCTTCAAATCCTTCGTCAAGGAGTGTTCTTATGGCCTGGTAGCCCCGTTTGGTTTCATTGTTGGAGGCACCCACAACGGCGACGGATTCCGCATCGAGTATTCGTTCGAGGCCCACCGATCAGGTCTCCTTCCTTCCTTCAAATGCCTTCAGAGACTCCTCCCTCTCTTTGGTGGAGACACAGGCAAGGCATGCCTCGACTTCATAATCCATGAGGGCCTCAAGGCTCGCCCCGTCCGATGCCATGTTGAGCCCTTTTTTTATCATCTTGGTAGAGAGGAAAGAGTTCTGGGAGATCTTCTCTGCCATGCTCCTGGCCTCTTCCATGAGGCGCTCCAGGGGCACGGCCTTGTTAACAAGGCCGATCCTTTCCGCCTCCTTACCCTCGATATATTCTGCGGTGAAGAGGAGTTCCCTGGCCTTGCCCGGGCCGACCAGATCCTGGAGGAGCCTCATTGCTCCCCCGGTCACGGAAGAGGTCACCCTCGCCTCGGGCGAGCCGATCTTTGCTTCTTCTGCGGCGATACGAATGTCACAGGCAAGGGCAAGCTCGTACCCCGAGCCCAGGGCGTAACCATTGATGGCGGCGATGGTGGGCTTTTGGAACCGGATGATTCTCCTCGATATCTCCTGGAGTTTTTCCAGGTATCTCCGGTAATCTTCCGGGCTTCTATCCTTGGACTCCTTCAGGTCCGCTCCCGTTGAAAAGGCCCTTCCTTCTCCTGTAAAGATCAATACCTTGATCTCCGGGTCCTTTTCAGCGATGTCGAGTGCCGACTCCAGATCGAACCAGAGCCTGGCGTTCATGGCATTGAGGACATCAGGTCGATTCAGTTTGATCAGGGCTGCAGTCCCCAACTTCTCATAAACAAGGCATTCAAATTCCATGGGCCGGCTCCTTTTCCATAGACCCGGAATAGAATCAGTTTTCCAGACGGTTGCTGATCTCACGGGCAGGGCGAAAGACTCAGAAAATATAATGCCACAGGAGTGTTACCGTTGGCAAGAAAACTTTGAGGCGAAGGGAGTCTCTCTCAAAGGGTGATTGACGATGCGTTTCTGAAGTGGGCGGAAATTATCACCCTGGAACCTTGACAGCTTTCGTCCCCCGTGGTAAGGGAGTGCTGGCCAAAGGATGTGGATCCCGTCTGACTTTTTCCTCGAGAGGAGACGCAAAGAAAAGAAATGAAAATGGATAAGAAGGCCCTGGGGATCCTCAGTGCGGGCCATTTCGTTACGGATATCAACCAAGGGGCCCTCCCCGCCCTTCTGCCTTTCCTCAAGGAGGTCCTTAGTCTATCCTATACGATGTCCGGAACCATATTGCTCGCCGCCAATATCACGTCTTCCATCATTCAGCCGGCCTTCGGCCATTTGTCGGACAGGCAACCCGTCCGCTGGCTTCTTCCACTGTCTCCTTTTGTGGCCTGTCTGGGATTGTCTCTCACAGGGCTCCTGTCCACCTATCCCCTGATTGTCCTGTCTGTTATCGTGAGCGGCTTCGGGATCGCAAGCTTTCACCCTGAGGGTTTCAAGACAGCCCATTTTTTCACCGGGGAGAGAAAGGCGACGGGTATGTCGATCTTCTCGGTGGGGGGGAACCTGGGAATCGCCATCGGGCCAATCGTGATCCTCGCCCTCGTAAGCCGTTTTGGACTCCCTGGGACACTGGGGATGCTCCTGCCTGGAATCTTGATCACGGCCCTCCTCCTTTTCCACATGTCCATGCTGGGTGCCCCCGTGGTCACTGCCCACGAAAAAGCGCGTGGGGGGACGAAAAAGCCCCCGTCGAGGTATCAAAAGGTATCCCTGCTTCTTCTCATCGGCGTGGCCACCGTGCGGGCGTGGGCTCAATTCGGGATGGCCACCTATATCCCCTTCTACTATATCGACTACCTCAATGGTAACCCCCTATATGCAGGAAAACTGGTTTCAACCTTCCTGCTCGCAGGGGCAGTGGGCACGCTCCTCGGAGCCCCGATAGCAGACCGATGGGGTCATAAGAAATTTCTCCTCGTCACCCTTGCAGGATCCTTTCCCTTTTTGGTCCTGTTCTATTACAGTGGCGGCATCGTCTCCTTCATCCTCCTGGGAATCGCGGGGATGGTGTTGATCTCATCCTTCGCCCTGACGACTCTAATGGCACAAATCATCCTCCCTCAGCACCTGGGGATCGTATCAGGAATGATGGTCGGATTCACCATAAGTGCCGGGGGGCTTGGGGTGACCCTGCTTGGCGGGATTGCAGATATCTGGGGGGTGCCCATGGCGATGAAGGCCGTCTTGCTTTTGCCCCTCATCGCCTTTGCCCTTGCCGTGCCGATCAAATATCCCCCGGAACAGGTTGGGATGGTCCCCGACAGTGCTGCCTATGAAGACCAGACCATGGAAAAGAGGGACCCCTAAGCGTGGTTGCGCAGTTTCAGTTCGAGGGGGTGGGGATGGAGGTAGACCTGCTCCCTCAGGTAGCCCTGATCGTATTTCCTGACGTAGTGGTTGATCAGGGTGACGGGCACGATGAGAGGGACCAGGCCTTGATGGTAAGCGCCGATGACCTCGAGGAGTTCTTGTTTTTGATCCGGGCTGAGCACCTTCTTGAAGTAGCCCATCATGTGCTGGAGGACATTGGTGTGTTTTCTGGTCGTGGCCCTGTGGGAGAGGGCCTTCATCAAAAGCTCCCCGTACAGGGCGTAAAGCTCCCGAGGCTTCAGACTCTTGGCCTCCGCGACCAGTTTTCCCATTTGTCGGTAGTACTGCGGGCTGTGGGAGAGAATGAGATACTTGTGGTGGGTGTGGAAGTCGACGAGATTCCCAATGGATTTCCCCCGGGCAAGGACCGACCTCCACCTTTTGAGGGCGAAGACGCGCTCGACGAAATTCTCCCGTAAGTGGGGGTCATGGAGGCGCCCCTCTTCTTCCGCTGGAACGAAGGGGAAGTGTTGCATGAAGGACCGTGCAAAGAGCCCCACTCCCTTTTTGACGGGCATGCCATCATCCCTGTAGACCTTGACCCGCTCAATGCCGCAACTGGGGGACTTGCTCTTGAATATGATCCCGCAGAGGCCTTCGGATTCAAGGTCCTTAACCCTCTTTCTCGCCCAGGCGATGAGCCTGCGGGTCATATCCTTGCCCGTTTTGATAGTAACGAGGTGGGGGGATCCGGGGTCTCCCACCAGCCTCATGGGTTCACGGGGTATGCCGAATCCTGCTTCCGTCTCCGGACAGACAGGGACGAACTCAAAGTACTGGCCAAGGGTGTCCGTAATGTAGCGATCGCGGGCGTGGCCGCCGTCATAACGAACCTGTTCGCCCAGGAGACAGGCGCTGATGCCAATGCGTATCTTTTCCACGAGATTGCCTTTTTGCGGGGAAACCTCCATTAACATACAGGAGCATGAACCCCTTGACAACCCAAAAGGCCTGACCCGGTTTTGAGACCTTGCGGTCAAGGAAAGGTGAAAGGAAAACGTCACGGGCGTGGGGAATATCCTGCTTTGCAGAGAGAAGGGCAAAAACCCATGGAGAGGGATAAGTGTATACGGGACTCCACGTGAGAATTATTGAAATTCCGAGACGTTCCTTGCCATGGCGATGAGTTCTGCCGGCTCGAGTATAAGGATGGTCTCCCCGTCACCCAGGATAGACGCCCCTGCGATCCCTGGAAGCCCTGCCAGGTAATCTGCCAGGGGCTTGACGATGATCTCCTCTTTGCGGTAGAGCCTGTTTACCCCTACTCCGAGGCATTCCTTTCCGGCCTGGAGTATCAAGACGAGGATCTCCTTATCTTTTTCCCGCCTTTCACCATTGCCTGAAGTATTGATAAGACGGGATAGCATCTCTATGCCGATCACATCTCCACGATGCGTGAAGGTCATCTTCTTCATCAGGGATTTGATCTCCGAGCTTCTCACCTTTACGGTTTCCCTGACGGCTTCTACAGGGATAGCATAGGTGCTTCCCCCGACTCCGACAAGCATGGCCTCAATGAGCGCCAGGGTCAGGGGCACCTGTAGGCGGATATGGGACCCTTGGCCCTTCTCCGATTCCACCCGCACACTTCCCTTCAACTTGTTCAGGTTGGTTCTCACAACGTCCATTCCGACCCCCCGGCCCGAGATGTCGGTAACCTCCCTGGCCGTGCTGAAGCCGGGCATGAAGATCAGGTTGAAAATATCTTCCTGTCTCATCTCCCCTGCCTTCTCAGGGGATACCATGCCGTTTTCTATCGCCTTTTTCAGGATCACCCGGGGGTCAATACCTGCGCCGTCATCGATGACATCTATGATGATAAAATTTCCCTCGTGGGATGCCCTCAAAACGATGGTCCCTACCTCCGGCTTCCCTGCCTTTAGCCTGACATGGGGTGTCTCAATGCCGTGATCTACGGCGTTCCTGATGATATGAACAAGAGGATCACCGATGTCCTCGGCGATCCCCTTGTCGATCTCCGTATCCTCCCCCTGAAGTATGAGCTCAACCTTTTTGCCGGTCTTTCTGGCAGTATCCCGCACAATCCGGGAAAGCTTCTGGAAGACGTTGCGAACGGGCACCATCCGCATCTCCATGACATTTCGCTGCATTTCATTGGAGATCCTTGTAATGGTCTGTGTGGTCTTCTGCAACCCCTTCACAATTCCGTTCCGCCCCATGGATTCCAGGTCCAACTGCCTGGTCACATGGTCCAGGGTATTCCGGGCCACGATGAGCTCTCCCACCAGATTCATGAACAGGTCCAAAAGCCGCTGGTCTATTCGCATGGTCTTGGCCGGGGCCTGAAGGGCAGGAAGAGAGGAGGAAGCCCTTTCATGCGCTTCACTGTCCTTTCCGGCCGGGGCCTCCCGGGGACTTTCCACTGTCTTCCCTTTTTCCGGTCTCTCTTGCCGACATACTTCATCTTCACACCCTCTTCCAAGGCCTGCCATGTGTTTTTCAATGGCCCCGATAGTCTCCCCTATCAGGTCTGTGATGGCCGGGGCAAAGGCCAGCTCCCCCTTCT
>JAFDHO010000259.1 GCA_019308745.1 Deltaproteobacteria bacterium | reverse complement strand
AATTCTGGACAGCCCAGGATTCCAGAAGATCGCGGCGGCGATCCGCCGCAGCACGGTCATCCCGCAGTATTTCAAAGCCAAAGGCAATAAGGGCCCATACGATATCCGCTACGGTCTGGGCGCCGAACTCCTTCGCCAGGCCGCGTACCCCGCCCGTTTTATCCAGACCTTGAGCGATTTTCTCTATGATTACAACCGTGAGACGATGCAGGTCTACGAGCGATACAAGGGCAACCCGCCTGTCCGTCGCGCGCAGGTCACCACCGAGGACATTCAGCAGGTGGTCTCGTTGGTTGATGAGTACGGATCCCAGACGGTGGCCAACCTGCTGGTGGCCTTCGGCTATGCCCGCGAGCCCCAAGAGGCCGAAGAACTCGGAACGGAACCCAAAGAAGAAGAACTTGCAACAGAGGAGGAATAGCCATGACTAAACAAGTATATTCTCTCTCAATCTGCGCCCGGGCCACACTGGACATGCACAGCTTGAACAACGAAGGGAGCGAGGGGACGCAGATACAGACCCGGATGGTGGACATTGTTGGAGCGGACGGCCAATTGTACAATGTCAACGCCATCAGTGGGGACATGTTCAAGCACATCCAAGCCGAGCACCTCTACCACATCGCCCGTAATGGCCAGGGACTGCCCCTATGTGCCGCCTGCCAGGTCTTTGATGCCAACCGCATCAGCGCCGACTCAGAGTATGCCACTGAGATCAAAGGCAAAAGCGACGTCGAAGCCATTGACCTGATGCTAAAGCGCTGCACTTTGGATGACATTGAAGGCAATCTGATCACCGCCGACCGCTCCACCCCCCGCAAGAGCGTGGTCGAGTTCGGCTGGGTGGTAGGCCTGCCCGAGGTGAGCAAGACCGACTCATATTTTCACGTCAAGTACATGACCGAGCGAGGAGAGGCCGCGCGGACTGCAGTAAGCGAAGAAGAGGCCCGTAAGGCCAACCTGGGTCAGACGCCTTTCCACCGCCCGGCCTCTTCAGGCGTCTATGCAGTGGTCAGTCACCACGAAGTCAGCCGCATCGGATTCAACGACATCAGCCGCAAATATGCGATCGATGAGGAAAGCCGCGAGAGCCGATACAAGGCCTTGCTCGAAAGTCTGGTCTATACCTTTATCCACCCGAAGGGGGCCATGCGGGCAGCGCAGTTGCCGCACATTGTGGCCTTTGAAGGCGCCGTGACCTACACCACGCAAGTGCTCCCCGCACCGACAGTCAGCCCCCTCAACGCCGCCTACCTGGAGGAGATCCAGCGCATAGCCGAGGCCCTCAATAAACTCCATCAGGAGGCGGTCCATGTCGCGCGCTTCGATACGTTGAGTGATTTCGCGGACCTGATGCAGAAGCTGATCGATACAGGATCCCCATTTGCGATGACAGTGTAGACAAAGGGAGAAAGGGCTATGTGGACGATAGCCAAGTATCAGCCGACCGCCTTCTTCAGTCTTCGACCTTATACGGCCACTTCCTCTGGTGGGAAATCCCTCATTGTGCCCACGCCTTTTGCTATCAAAATGGGGCTGCTGGACGTGGCCATCCGTACCCAGGGGCTAGAGCGGGGACAGAGCCTGTTCCCATCTCTTCGCGACCTGCGGATCGCCGTTCGGCTGCCGTACCGGATAGTCGTCAACAACACATTCACCAAGATATGGCGCCTCAACGACAGTGTTTCTAAGAAGGGCAAGGCTGAAAAAGAGCGGCTGATCATCGAGGCAAAGGCGGAGCGCAAGTGGCCTTATCAATCCAGCATCGGGTTTCGGGAATACGTGCAGTTCGGTGGTCCGCTTACATTGGCCCTATCCGGCATAACGCACACCGAACTGACGCCACTCCTCTTGCAGCTCAATTATGTCGGCAAGCGGGGCGGATTCATCCAATTGGTGCGGCCACCTGAGGAGGTGGAAGAACTCCCGGAGGGCTTCACGGTACTGACCGAGAGCGTGAGCAGTGCCTTCCCACTGGGCACGCTCCAAATGGTGGACGACTGCGGCCCCCGGCTGACTTTCCAGCAGGTAAACGTGTACTTTCCAAACAAAAAGATCAAGGCCGGCAAGGACCGTGTCTTTCATCATGTTGTCTTGCCTTATCGACCGGTGCGCTCAAGCAGGGGATTCACGTTGTACGAGGCAGTGGGATAAACAGGACAAAATGTTCTTAGGGCAGGGAAAGTGTCAAAGAAAGGGTTTTCTATGATAATCAATGATTGCAGCTGCCCTCTCTGGCAGCTGAGATTTATCCTGGAGGCGGAGGAGGTGATAAGGCTGCCGAGGATGAACAAGGGCATTACCCTGCGGGGGGCGTTTGGCACATCGCTCAGGAACCTGGTTTGCGCGGACAAAAAAGCCTCCTGTGAAACGTGTCAGATCCATGGGGAGTGCCCCTACGGTGTGGTCTTCGCTCCCAGAATCCCAGAGGAAGCGGAGCGGCTCAGGCTAAACAGGGATATTCCGAGGCCCTTTGTGATCAAGCCGCCCTTGGATGGGAAAGAGGCTTACGAGCCGGGAGAGCCCATCTGCTTCGACCTGGTCCTGGTTGGAAGTTGCAGGAACCTCTTCCCTTACGTGATGGTCTCATTCAACGAGCTTGGGAGGAGGGGCATCGGGGCGGGCCGGGGTCGGTTCAAGATCGGGCATGTGGAGTGCCTGGACGGGTTAGGGGACACCTGGAAGGTTATGGAGGCAGGGGACAACCTGGTTCACACGCCACAGCAGGAAATTCACCTGGGACAGGCACTGGAGCTGAACGAGAACCGTGTCCGGGTGAGGTTTGTTACGCCGGTGCTTCTCAAGGAAAAGGGAAAATGGGTGCGACCGGCGTTTGGTGCTCTCATGAGACGGCTGAGGGACAGGATCAACGCGCTTTCGTACTTCTATTGCGGGAAGCCGTTGGAAATGGACTTCCGGGGTTTCGGAGAAAGGGCTGAGAAAGTAAGGACCGTCTCCCACGACCTTCAGTGGGTGGAGGAGAGACGCTATTCCAAGAACCGGGACATCACCCACAACCTCAAAGGCTATGTGGGCGAGGCGATATACGAAGGGGAACTCAAGGAGTTCTGGCCTTTCCTCTGGCTTGGACAGTACTTGCATGTGGGAAAGGCCGCAGCCTTTGGCCAGGGGTGGTATGAGGTAGGGAAGCCTGACACGACCGAAGAAAGGAGCAGTATTTAGGAATGGTCAGGACAGATACCACGGTTGAGGCCGAAAAAAAACAGATCGAGATTTTCCGTAAGATGGGGCCGGAAAAGCGCCTGATCAACTCCGTCAGCCTGGCACAGACTTCCAGGAGACTTCTCGCTGCTGGAGTTCGCATGAGGCACCCTGAATACAGTGATGATCAGGTGAGGCTGGCGACTATAAGGCTTATACTTGGCGATGCCGTGTTTGCAGCAGCCTACCCTGAGGCAATGGAGCTTGGAGCATGATTCCTGAAGAATCCCTGCAGATAGTGTTGGATTGCCTGGACGAACTCGGCATACCTTTCATGGTCGCAGGTTCCTTTGCGAGTAACGCCCATGGAGTTCCTCGTGTCACCCAAGATGCAGACGTTGTCATAGAAACGGACCTTGATAGGCTTCTGCAATTGATGCATAAGCTTGGGCATGAATTCTACGCGGACCCTAATTCAGCAAGAGAAGCATTTGCAGGCTCCCGCATGCTCAATATCATCCACCTGGAGACGGGCTTCAAGATTGACATGATTTTGAGGAAACCCAGGGCTTTCAGCGTCGAGGAGTTTAAGAGGCGGTGTAAGATCAATTTTCTCGGGAAGGACCGCTGGTTTGCTACTCCGGAAGATACGATTCTAACAAAACTGGAGTGGTGCAAGTTGGGGCAATCTGAAAGACAATATGAAGATGCCCTCAACATCGCCAAAGTACAGGGTGAGTCCCTCGATTATGCTTACCTGGCAAGATGGTCTTCAGAGTTGGGTTTGGAAGACTTGCTGAACAGGCTCCTTGTGGACGCTGGTTTGAAGACTTGATCCGGCTGCTTGATGTAAACGAGGCGAGGGACGGAAATTTTTAACCCTCATCAAAGGCTCGGAGCAGAACAAGGTAATGGTTATCCTTATGGCTAGGGACGGTATGAGGCCGAAGCGCTTGAGTGAATGAAAGGTGGCGGGTCTACACGCAAGGGCGGCATAGGACCCGGAAAGGAGGCGATCATGGCTGAAGTGATCCAATTGGGCGCGGAGGTTTCCGTGGTCAAGGAAAGTCCGCCTGCCCAGTATGACCTTTTTACGGGTGAGGCGAAACCTCTCCCCATTGTGGTGGACAGGGACCTGGAGGACGACCTCGTAATAAGCGATGAGATTACGCTCGTCAGGTCAGGGGATGCGGCCCAAATCATTCTTTCCGGTTTCGGCATGTTCCTGAGCAAGAAGAGTGACAGGCTTATCGTCCGGAAGGGAAAGGATCTTGCCTACGAGTTCCCGTTCTATAGGCTGAGTGAGGTGACCGTGACCTCCAGGGGAATTACCCTTTCCTCTGATCTCATTATGGAGCTTTGCGCTCGAGGAATTCACATTAATTTTCTCCAGGGGAATGGCCGACCCTTTGCCAAGCTGACATCCCCCATGCTTTCAGCCACCATCCAGGCCAGAAGGGAGCAGTTCCGGGCCCTAGACGATGAAAGGGGCTCTATTTCGGGAAGTATATGAAGAAATCGAACTTTGAGCGTTACTCCGTACTGGAGGAGAAGATCAGGCTACTGGAGGAAAGTGAAGACAAGGTCAAAAAGCTCAGGGGAAAGACTGTTCAACAAATCCGTAACGAACTGCTGGGTCTTGAAGGCAGCTCGAGCAGGGCGTACTGGGAAGGAGTGCAAGAGATTATCAAGGGGAGGGTCGAGTTTATGGGCAGAGTGCACCGCGGTGCTACCGACAAGGTCAATGCCATGCTGAACTACGGGTACGGGATCCTTTACAGCCATGTTTGGGGCGCGGTGGTTTGTGCCGGCCTGGAGCCCTTTGCCGGGTTTCTTCATGTGGACCGTCCTGGAAAGCCTTCACTCGTGCTCGACCTTGTGGAGGAGTTCAGGCAGCCGGTAGTGGACAGGTCAGTTATTTCATACATTAACCTTGGAGAAAACATGAACATGGAAGGCGGTCTCCTGGATGCGGAAACAAGAAAGAACCTGAGCCAGAAGATCATTAACAGGCTGGAGGCCAGGGAGACATACCAGGGCAAGAAATACCAGATCAGGTCCATAATTCAGATTCAGGCAAGGAATTTGGCAGCGTTTCTCATCGAAGGGAGGGCTTACCGGCCCTTTTCATTCAAATGGTGAGAATGCTGAAAACCAGGCAGGAAATAATCGAGGTTAGCAAGAGGAGACAATGGGCAGGATCGTAAAGAAACAGGAGATGGTCAAAACCGGGATTGACGCCCTTGACCTGGTGGGCAGGCCGGGTGAGGTAGTCGTATATGTGTTCTATGATATCGAAGACGACAAAGTGAGGAGCAGGACGGCGCGCATTTGTAAGGACTTTGGGCTGGAGAGAACCCAGTTCAGCGGCTTCATAGGATATCTATCCCGAAACAAAAGGGAAGAACTGGGCATAAAACTGAGGGACAACCTGGAGGGGGCCAACGGAAAGGTGTTGATACAGCCGGTGTGTGAAAAGGATTTCAGACAGTACAAGGAATTTATCGAGCAAGGCGATGAAGGGGAAGGAACATAACCTGGATCTGAGAGTAAGTGATGTCAAACAATACCAGTATTGCCCAAGGGTGGTTTATTACCAGTATGTGATGCCGGTGGACAAGGCCGTTACCTATAAGATGGAAAAGGGAAAGGCGGCCCAGGAAGACCTGGAGGAGTTGGAGCAGAGGAGAAAGCTACGCGCATACGGCCTCAGTGAGGGTAAGAGGCGGTTCAACTGGTGGGTTCATTCCAGGGACTTAGGGCTATCGGGCAAACTGGATATGGCTATTGAAACGGGCGATGCCATTTATCCGGTTGATTTCAAGTTTACACGGGAACCTCCTCGCAAAAACCATGTTTACCAGCTAGCCGGATACGCCTTGATACTGGAGGATACGGAGCGCCGTCCCGTGACGAAGGGCTTTATCTACTTGATTCCAGAAAAAGACGCGTTTGTCTTCGACCTTACCGAGGAAATTAAGGCTGAATGCCTTAACACCCTGGAGCAGATAAGGGATATGATCAGGGCGGAGAGATTCCCTGATCCCCCTTCGAGGAGGGCAAAGTGTGTGGACTGTGAGTATCAGAATTATTGTCGGGATATATGGTGATTTCGCAAACCCTGCGGGCTTTCGCGCAAAAAATGCGCTTGCGAAAATTTTCGAGTTTTTTTATCCAAAATCTGCTAGAATTTCCGCGTATTAGCCATCTGTTGCAGTGATTGTCCCTATGAAGAGGGAACTGAAAGATTTTGATGATGCCAAAACCCGGTGCACCAACAAAGGTTGCAGTGATTGTCCCTATGAAGAGGGAACTGAAAGCGACATGGGCGCAAAAGTCGCGGAGATCCAGTCTGAATAGTTGCAGTGATTGTCCCTATGAAGAGGGAACTGAAAGTTGGGAGAGGCCCTGGAGGCCCTGGAGGGATCATTTTGTTGCAGTGATTGTCCCTATGAAGAGGGAACTGAAAGAAGGATACTGGCATTTGGCAATGCCAACAGTGCTATGTTGCAGTGATTGTCCCTATGAAGAGGGAACTGAAAGTGAGTATCCCATTATTTCGTTTGCACAGGTTCCCTGTTGCAGTGATTGTCCCTATGAAGAGGGAACTGAAAGCCGGAGCACCCTTCTCTGGAATTCCGATATAAGGATTAAACGAGAAATAGTGTTGCCGAAAGAAAACCCGGGAGGCCGGATCAAGAATTTTCAGTTAGAGGCTGATCCGTGTATTTGGCATAGACCT
>JAFDHO010000058.1 GCA_019308745.1 Deltaproteobacteria bacterium | reverse complement strand
TGGATTATCTGTGCTGGCTGGGCAGCCATTTCACAGATTCAACCGACAGGCGCGACCTCATTGTGGCGTCAAAAAAAGCCATTAACCGGCATATGATGGCGCTTCTTGACAGGGTACTCAACGGCTCCGATGAAGTTGAGGGGCTCCTTGATATGGAGCATGTCACAGTGTGTGGCATGGAAGAAGAGATTGTGAATCGAATGTGCATTTTCCTATTTCGATTGAGAGGCATGGACTCGCCCACGGCCAGTGAACGCTACAATCGTCAATACCATGTGAGGGTGTCGGCAAGAGTAAGGGATTCTTACTCGGCATTCCCCTTGGAAGGCCTCGGTTGGCCCGATGCCGTCCGCCTTTCAGCGGCCCATTACAACACGCCGGAAGAGATCGATCGCTTTCTCAAGGCCACGAAGGATCTCAAGAACGCCCTATATGAGAATGACCATGAATGAGAGCGTCACAGAGAATGGCCCCGAACATGTTTCAGTCACCGTGAAATTCGTCTCTACGATGCAAAAGTACTCTGGAGACAAGAGAGAGATCGCGATGGATCTACCCGGCGATCCCGCCAGGGCCATCAATATCATCATTGACCGCTACCAAATCCCATGGGCAGACAACCTGGAAAGGATTGTTAGGATATTCATAAATCAGACCCTCTATGAGCTCTTCGTTGAAAAAGGAGAGCGGCTGAAAGATAAAGACACCATTGCCTTCATACCTTTAAGCGGCGGTGGTTGACACAATGAAGGCACGAACATGCCCATCCATCGCGGAATCCTGGTCTGTGGAATTTGGTTGCACTGACTCCGAAACCCGGAGGTCTTCTAGCCAGTGAGGGCCGAAATGCGGGCCTTCGCCTGCAATTCGGCTCCTTTCAGTGGCTAGGGTTCTTTTGTCTCTTTTGAGGCGGTAAAGTGAGGCTGTTTCTATCTCATCTGTATCTCAAACAATACTTGGGAGGGAGTTTCTGATGGAATATCGTGACTTGGGGCGAACAGGGATTAAGGTTTCCCCTCTTGGCCTGGGAACGGACAATTTTATGGATCCGACGCCGGCCGATGAGTCAGCCAGGATACTGAATCGGGCCTTGGATGCCGGCATCAATCTTAT
This sequence comes from Deltaproteobacteria bacterium, assembly GCA_019308745.1. Lineage (GTDB taxonomy): Bacteria > Desulfobacterota > DSM-4660 > Desulfatiglandales > HGW-15 > JAFDHO01. Next base: position 20,191 of record JAFDHO010000058.1, on the reverse strand, counting down.
TGACACCGGCGACGTTTATGCGGAGGGAGAGGGAGAGCGTGTCATCGGCAAGACCCTTAGAGAAAACAAGCGAAGACACGAGGCTCTCATTGTAACAAAGGTAGACCATGGCAGGCGCCTACCCGGTCAGACCCTTGAAGAATATGAGCCCGATTTCGGTCCGAACCAGCACGGCCATTCGAGACTGAACATCATAAGGGCATGTGAAAACTCCTTGAAACGACTTCAAACCGACTATATCGACTTCTACCTGCTCCACCGTCAGTCTCCAAACATCCCCATAGATGAAATTCTGAGCGCCATGAATGACTTGGTCCGGCAGGGCAAAGTACGCTATATCGGTTGTTCCACGTTTCCCGCCTGGGCAGTGATGGAGGGGATACTCGTCAGCGAAATGAAAGGTTATGCCCGCTTTGTTTTGGAGGAACCTCCGTACAGCCTGCTTGATAGGCGCATAGAGAACGAGCTCATCCCCATGTGTGTGCGATATGGCGTGGGTATCATCACCTGGGCCCCCATGGCCATGGGTGTCCTTGCAGGACGCTACACGGACGAGAAGAGCTATCCTGAAACTTCTAGGGCAGCTCTTCGAGGGGGATTTTATGCCGAGCGAGTCACGAAACAGGGGATTGAGGTTGGCAAGGAATTCTCCAGACTCGCCGGGAGCGCAGGTCTTACAGCAGCTCAATTGGCGGTGCTTTGGAACAAGGATCAGCATGGGGTGTCGGCTCCTCTCATCGGCCCCCGCACCATGGAACACCTCGAAAATATCTTGCCTGTCATGGAGATGAAACTAGACGATGATTTGAGAAGGGCCTGCGATGAGCTTGTTCCTCCTGGCAGTGCGGTCGCGAATTTCCACAACACAGCCGGCTGGATGAAAATGAAGTTAGTCGCTGACATGGATTAGTCCACTCTTTCGGTATGACGAGTCAAGGAAATACCGGCATCTTTCCAGTTCTACGGCGCTTTTTGTCATGGCATCCTGCCGTAGAACTCCTTCTCTTCCAAAAGCAGCAAAAAATGGGGCAAATATTCGCCGACAGTGCCTTAAAGACTTGACGCCCCCCATTTTTTTTGATAGGGAGTTGTGCCAATCTCTATCACTGCTAACAAATCCTTTTCATTAGTTTTTTTGACAGAGATAGAATCGCAGGACTTCATCAAACACCATTTAGAAGGAGGAGGAAGATTCATATGGCTTATGACGCAACAAAGATGAAGGATTGGCAGATTTCGGACGCTGCCGAGCAAGACATGCCCGGCCATGATGATTGGCGCGACAGACTGGGCCTGGAAAAGGACGAATTGATCCCTTACGGAAGGCTGGCTCGACTGGATTTTATGAAGATTATGAAACGCTTGGAAGGCAGGCCCGATGGCAAGTACATCGAGGTCACCGCGATAACCCCCACACCCCTGGGTGAAGGGAAGAGCACGACGTCCGTCGGCCTCATGGAGGGTTTGGGAAAGCTCGGCCTGAACGTGGGCGGGGCACTCCGGCAACCATCGGGTGGTCCGACCATGAATATCAAGGGGACTGCTGCCGGCGGGGGCAACGCCCTCCTTATCCCCATGACGGAATTCTCCATGGGGCTTACGGGAGATATCAATGACATCATGAATGCCCACAACCTCGCCATGGTCGCCTTGACCGCAAGGATGCAACACGAGAGGAATTACAACGATGAGCAGCTCAAGAGGCTGACCGGTATGAGAAGACTGGAAATCGATCCGACCCGTGTGGAGATGGGCTGGATCATTGACTTCTGCGCCCAGGCCTTGCGAAATATCGTTATCGGTCTGGGGGGGAGGTATGACGGTTTCACAATGCAATCCAAGTTCGGGATTGCGGTGTCTTCGGAATTGATGGCCATCCTTTCCATTGTTACGGACCTCGCCGACCTCAGGAAACGCCTTGGGGACATCACCGTGGCCTTTGACAAGGGCGGCAAAGCCGTCCTTACCAAGGACTTGGAATGTGACGGGGCTATGACCGCCTGGATGCGCAGCACCATCAACCCCACCCTCATGTGCACCGTCGAATATCAGCCCTGCATGGTTCATGCGGGACCCTTCGCCAATATCGCGGTCGGCCAATCATCCATCATAGCGGACCGCATCGGCCTGAAACTCTTTGATTACCACGTAACGGAAAGCGGTTTTGGCGCAGACATCGGCTTTGAGAAATTCTGGAACGTGAAGTGCCGATACAGCGGGCTCAAACCTCATGTCTCGGTCCTCACCACAACCATAAGGGCACTCAAGATGCACGGTGGCGGGCCCAAGGTCGTGGCCGGCCTTCCCCTTGACGAATCCTACACCAAGGAGAACCTGGAGCTCGTGGAAAAGGGCGTCCCGAACATGGTGCACCACATCAACACCATACGAAAGGCAGGGATCAACCCGGTGGTCTGCATCAATGCCTTCCATACGGATACGAAGGATGAGATTGCCATCGTACGGAAGGCAGCGGAAGGGGCCGGGGCCCGATGTGCCGTTTCGACCCACTGGGCAGACGGGGGAGATGGGGCCGTGGAATTCGCCGAGGCAGTGAAAGAGGCCTGCGAAGAAGAAAATAAGTTTGAATTCCTCTATCCCCTGGAAATGAAACTCAGGGACCGGGTTGAAACCATTGCAAAGGTGGTCTACGGTGCGGACGGTGTCACATGGACACCGGAGGCCGAGGCAAAGGCAAAGATGCTGGAGGGTGATCCCAAGTTTGATGACTATGCGACCATGATGGTCAAGACGCACCTCAGCCTGAGCCATGACCCGGCACTGAAGGGCGTGCCCGAGGGATGGACGCTCCCCATACGAGACGTGCTGATCTATTCTGGTGCCAAGTTCCTCTGCCCCTGCGCTGGTACTATCAGCCTCATGCCGGGCACCAGCTCCAACCCCGCATTCAGGCGAGTGGACGTGGACGTGGACACCGGGAAAGTGCAAGGGCTTTTCTAATTACTTTTATAAAGACAATAAGAGGAGGGGGTAGCAGAAGGCTCCCTCCTCCTCTCGGGGCGAAGGCCCTTATCCTTGGCCCTTTTCACGATATCCTTGCCGATCAGTGCAGCCCCCAGTGCCCCGGTCAGCAGGGGCTCGGGCGGAATGATAAGGGGAAAACCGACCTCCTCTGAGAGGACCTTTACCATCCCCGCGTTCTTTGCGACCCCTCCCGTGAAGACGACTTCCGGCTCGATCGTGATCCGCTCCACCATCCTCACCACCCGGGTCGCCAGAGCTCTATGTATCCCGGCGACTAAATCGGGCAGATCAACGCCCTCCGCGAGCCGTTCGGCCACTTCCTGTTCGGCCCATACGGTACACAGGTTGCTGATTTGAGAGGGGTTTTTCCCCTGGAGGCCCATATCTCCCATCTCCCTGATATCTACCCCGAGGTTATCCGCTATGACCTCCAGGAACCGGCCTGAACCGGCCGCACATTTGTCATTCATGACAAAGTCCCGGGGTCTCCCATCCCGGCCCACACTGATACCCTTGCTATCCTGGCCCCCTATGTCGATAATGGTCCTGGCCATGGGGAACAGGTTCACGACTCCCCTGGCATGACAGCTTATCTCCGTGATCTCCTTGTCCGCGAAGGGGACATTGATCCGCCCGTAGCCGGTGGAGACGATATAGCTTACCCTCTCAAATTGCAAACCGGCCTGTTCAAGGGCCTCCTTCATGACCTCGTTGGCCAGATGTCTCTGCTCGGGTCCGGTCGGACCGATCACCGAAGTAATGATCTTCTCCTCTTCCATGATCACGGCCTTGGTCATCGTGGACCCTATGTCAATTCCTGCAAAATACTCTGCCATGATACTTGTCAACATGCCTCCGCCCAACTTCACTCCGTGTAACGCTTTAGCCCGTTGAGATGACCACACGGATTCAGCTATAAGTGGGTTCTGCGAATTGTTTTCCCAACAGTCAAAGTGTTACCATCCCTTCTGTCTCCGAACAAAGGGCATACCAGATCATATCAATCCAGCCCATTGTCGACCATGGTTAGGATAAAACAGCGCGCTGAGGCTTAGGCCCTTTTGCTCTGCCTGACCGATTCGAGGGTCTCTATGAAGGCATCAATCCTGTTTCTGGTATCCACCTCCGAATAGGAGCTGATGTCGATAATGTCGCTCTCAAGGACCAGGGACGGTAAAGGCCGCCTCTCTTCCCGCTCTTTCCCGTTCTCGCCCATTATCAGGACGGGTATGGGCCTGTATATCTTCGAGAGTTGATGCAGCTGCCAGATCAGACCCACGTGCCAGGTCCTGCATGAGAAGGCCTCATGCATGACGATGCCATCAATATCATAATCCTCGATGTAGTTGATCAGCCTCTCCACATCCGGTTCACTCCCCGGCCTTCTGCGGGCCTTGTCATACCAGAACGTCCAGTAGCCCAACCACCTCCATGCCAGGTGTTCGATGGGATCCCTTGTGTCAGGGATATCCAACTCGTAGACGGGAACCACCATGCGATAGGTGGTTTCCGCCGGAAAGACCGCCCCCCTGCTGTTGAAATAGTTGAAATCCCTCAGGGCAAACCAGGAGGGCAGCCCGCCTCCCCAGAGCAAGCGGTATCTCTCCTCCTCAACAACACCTTCCCCCTTTGCGATCTTTTCCTTGAGCTCCCTGTTGAGATCCAAGAAGAAATCATAGGCCTGCTGAGTCCCCATCATGAAGCACATGGGGACCATGGTGTTCATGGCATCTCCCGTATCCATCGGGCACGGCTTGGCTTTACGAAGCTCGTAGGTCTCGTGTATCAGGTTCCAGGTTCTATCACCCAAATCAACCACTTCTCTCAAGCGATCGTAGTCCATCCTTGTCCCGGTATGCTCTTCAAGGAATCTTACAAGCCCTCTCAGTTCCTTGACGATGTACCGGAAGTAATCGTCAATGACCTCCCGGTGGTCCATGTCCTTGCTGTAAAGGGGATAGGGAAGGTCAACCACATGGAGGGGGACGTCCGGCATGAATTGCTGGGTGGCTTGATACCACTTGATCCTGGGGTCACAAAGTATCTGACCGCTGCCCAGCATAAAGTCCGGTCTTGCCTGTCCGCCCCACGGAGCTTCGGGAGGCATATCCCCGAGGGTTTCCCTCCATTGGTCAAAACCAATGCCGCAGAGGGCATAGGTACACAGGGAACGGGAGAAACCCAGTGACTCCGAGCGCTGGAGAAACCTCTCCGCGTCTCTCTTTGCGCCGCATATCCCGGCGAAGTTCTCGGTCCAAACAGGGACAATGTCCATTGCCCTCAAGATCTCATCATAACAGCAGACAATGAAGGTAAAAGCAAGTTTCTTTTTCCCTTCCTCCCTTGCCCTGTTGGTCCCTACTATGAATTCCTTTACCATGGGACCTATGGAGGCCGCTGCCCTAGTTGCGGTTCTCCGTTTCTGCGGCTTCTGTGTCTTTTCATCGGCCATCGCGTAACCTCCCGATCAGTCCGGCCCTTCCCGGATTCAAGGCCGCCCCGCGCCCTTAGTCAATCATCTCCAGGAAGGCCTGGATCCTCGTCCTCAGCTGTCCTATCGTCCCCGAGCTGTATTCATCTTCGAGGGTGAGCAAAGGGACATCTATTGAATCATAATAGGCCTTCCTCGCCGGTACCTCAAAGCCGAAGGGGTCACAATACTTGTATACATAAAGGATGGCCCCGTCCACCTTAAAGTCTTTGGCTCGAGCCCCGATGTCTCCGAACCTGTTCGAAATATCCCCTTCAAAGGTCCCAGCCATGTTTTCCCTGTATGTCTTGGGACAATTGACTTTGTCTAGGTAGCGTCGGGCCAGGGCCTCCAGTGGTTCCTTGTCAGTATCCGTCGTTGGCCAGAAGTCCCTTGTCCCGTAGCAGATCCCATCCGCCACGACATTGGCCCCGAGCCCTTCGACAATCCTCACCAGTTCTACGTTATCGATGCAGGGACCATCGATGAATATACGGGGCCCCTTCTCTCCCGGTGGCTCGGAACGGTTGCCTATTTCTTCAAGAACCTGTTCGAGCAGTGCATTGGCTTCATCTACAGGCAGGCTGGATACGGAGATCAGCACCTTCCCCAGTTCAACCCCTGTGATGCGGGGAGGGTCAGGCTTCCTGAATTCATAGAGGGCCTTGACTTTTTCCCTGCACGAATTGTGCAGATCTATGGCCTCGGCTAGGGCATCATGGGTTATCTCTTTCCCCAGGAACTTTTCCAATGTCCCTTTGAGGGTCTTGAGTTCTGCTTCGAAGAATTCAAGAGACGCATCCCTTACCACCGAAGGAATGTTTATGAAATGAAAATAGGAAAGATCAAGGCCGTAGTTCCAGGTGCTGTAACTCCTGGTCATGCTGTCACAGGCATGGGGAATCACAAAGCCTTCCAAGAAATCATACCTTCCTTTCACCGCCAGATCAAAGCAACTGCGAATAAAGGGGCACACAATGGTTTCCAGCAGGTTGTCTCCCTTTGTTATCGGCTCGTTCAAATCTCCTCGTACCCTGAAGGGCACGCATCCCGCAGCCGTAATCATCTCAAGGGGCACGAAGGAGCAGACATAACCGATGATCTTTCTCCCTTCTCTTTTCAGTTCCCGCGCCCTTTTCCCGTAGTCTTCGAAACATTCTTCAACCAATGACATTCCGGTCTTTTGAGTTGTCTCCATAAAGTGCTTCTCCCTTTCTCACGGAACCGTGGATCATTGTCACCAACTTTTGGCCAGCGCCTTACACAAAGGGGCCCTGCGATGCGTCATGGGCTCTCGGCTAGGGCCGACGGGCCTTAGACACATGCAACCACGTGCTTGAGGAACTACTCCGCAGAATCCCGGAAGGATCTCACCGAGTCTCCATTCCTGTAGTAATGGTCTCTCGCTATGAGGGCCGCTCCCAGGGCGGACGTCATATGGGGCTCCGGAGGAACAATGACGGCAAACCGGTTGATCTCTTCAAGGGCCTTGACAAGCCCCTTGTCCCGGGCCCCTCCGCCCACCAGGGCATAGTCCCTCTCTATCCCTATCCTTTCAGCCAGGCTGTTGAGCTGGGAGGCCAGGGCCCAGTGCAAACCTGCTATGATATTCTCCTTGGGAACCCCCTCTGCAACCCTCGAAATCACCTCAGTTTCCGCAAAGACCGCACACCCCGTGCTGAATTCGACTCTCTCCCCGGCTTCCAAGGACAGAGCCCCAAGTTCTTCAATGCCCGTCTGGAGGACCTTTGCCACGACCTTCAGTATCCTTCCGCTGCCCCCCGCACATTTGCCGCTGTTCAGGAAGTTCAGGAGATTGCCCCTTTCATCTATCCTGAAGGCCTTGCTGGAGAGGTCCCCCACGTCAACAATGGTCCTTACCGATGGAAAAAGGTGAGCCACACCTCGCCCGTGACAGGTCATATCCGTTATCCGCTCCTGCGCGTAAGAAGCCTGCCCCGAACCATAACCCGTGGCTGCGCTTCGAGCGATATCCCCTTGGGAGAGGCCCAATTTCGATAACAACTCCCCTTTGACCCTTTCCGCGGCTGCCCGAAATCCCCCTCCTGAAGGGCACGCATTGCTCCCTCTTATTTCCTCTTCGTCGATGACCATCGCCTTGGAAAGGGCAGAACCAATATCAACACCCAAGAAATAAGCCATACCTTTCTCACCCGGACCTACCTGAGGCCAACTCTTCCCTTCATTGTAACCGACTACTCTCCCCTTTTCCTGCCCTTGACCCTGCCACTTCCATGGTGACATCATATTATGGTCAAAAAGAATTCCTTCTCCCCCTTTTGTACCACTTTTAGACCAAACATGCCTATTGTCTCTGTCAGGGGTCTACCTAAAAGTAAGTCCGCTTCATTTCTGTTCAAGTGCAAATTCTCTGCCAGGAATCTCCTCATATGAAAATCATACCTCAGCAGTTCCAGGATACCCTCCACCGCGCTCTCTCCAGCCAGTTCGATCGCCCTGGCATAACGATGGAGGTGCGAATAGTTGCACCTCTCCTCATGCTTGTCCGCGAATGCCATCAGTAAAGGATCCTCTATGACGTCCCTTCGACAGGGTTTTTCCCTCGGATAGACCTCCATGAACTCTGACGTATCCCAGCACTTGAGTGCCACACACTGGACAGGTCTTCTTTCGTATATGGTGCATTTCCTCTCCTCATGCACGTAGAAAATACAGCCTCCCTCTTTCTCAAGGCGTTCCCTTACCTTGATCATCTCCCTGGATGCCAGCTCAAGCCTGCCGTGGATGTTATTCCTGATGAGCTCTCCCTTCCTGACAGTGTAGAGATCACCTTTCTTGATGATTCCCTCCCTTAGGAGGTCAAGATCTTCTGTGTGTAAGGTGGGACTTGAACTAAGGCAGCATTCCCCGCATCTGATGCAATGGTCACGGGGGACATTCACGTCAATACCCCTTATCTCGCGATCATCGCCCTCATGCGGTCCGAGGCGTTTTCAGCATGATCGGCTATATGACCTATGATCTCTACCAGGCGGATGAGGTGAAAGACGCTGAGGGATTCTTGGATCCTGCTGAAAATGTTGTATTTCAGCTCCCGCTCCAGATGATCGGCCTCTCTCTCATGCTGGCGAATGTCGCGGATAACACTCTTCATCTTTGTCCTTACTTCATCCGAGCCGCTCCTGAAGAACTCCCGCGCGAGGGACACCAATTGGGGGAGCTTTTCGATGGGAGGAATGACGGCATTTACAAGACCCTGTATCTCATCAGCGAGTTCTCCGGGGATCCCCCTGGGCCTGAAAGAGAGCCAAAAAAGGGCCTCCTCCACCTCATCCAGGACCTTGTCCTGCTCTCTCAAGTACTCAAAGAACTGGAACTTGTCCATGGGCATGAGGATGCCCCTCGGGACGTGCCCCCTGATATTTCGCTTGATAGCGTCCGCCTCGCTCTCAAGTTTGGCCACCTCCTCGGTCAAGAAATCGAATTCCTTGCACTCCTCCCCTATGTGACAGGCCAGGGCCTCCTTGAACAGGCGGGTGCATTCACTCACCTTGTCGGCATGTCTCTGCAAGTTCTCGAATAGCGAGCCATAAAACAGTGAACTTATTAGAAGACGCATGATAACCACTCCCCTTTAGAGTTTATAGCAGAAAAAACCCAAACACCTTATACAGGAGCATGGCGAGCAGGATCGTGAAGGGAAGGGTAACGATCCAGGACAGGCCTATATTTTTCAAGATTCGGAGATCCAATGCGCCCAAACCCCTCATGACTCCCACACCTACGACCGCTCCCACGAGGACGTGTGTCGTTGAAACAGGCAGGCCCAATCGGGAACATACCAGGATGGTGGTTGCTGCCCCGAACTGGACACAAAATCCTCGAGCTGCGGTGATTTCCGTTATGTTCTTTCCAATGGTCTCGATGACCCTTGTTCCGAAGATCAGCAGGCCTCCTCCCACTGCGATGCCCCCGATAAAGAGCATCCAGACCGGCACGTGCACCTGGAGGAGGACGGCCTTTGTCCGGACCACCGAGAAGATCGCGGCCAGCGGCCCAATGGCATTGGCCACGTCATTGGCCCCGTGGGCAAAGGCTATGTAACATGAGGCAAGGATTTGAAGCTGGGCAAATACCTTTTCGACCGCCGACCTTTCTTGGCCCTCCGACTGAAAAGACCCGCTTGCTATTTGCCAGCGGATCCAGGGTCTCCCAAAGGCACCGAAGGCCGCGGCACAGGGAATGGTGAGCAGGAACGTCTGAAAGAAGCTCAAGTCCAGGTGGAGGTTCTTCAGGGCCTTGAAGATGAAGGACAAGATCAACACCAGGAACACCAGAAAGACCAGGAGCGGGGCATACCGTTCCGACGCCCTGAAAGGGTCCCTTGCCCTCATGATCTTCTTTTCCACGAAATAGTACATCCCGCCTGCCACCGCTGCCCCGGTTAGCGGCGAGATGATCCAGCTTATGGCTATCTTTATTATCTTGGCCCAGCTTATGGCTCCGGCACCCACACTCACCAGACCAAAGCCCACCACCGCCCCGACAATCGCATGGGTTGTGGAGACCGGCAGTCCAAGGTACGTGGCCAAGTTTACCCATACGCCTCCCGAGATAAGGGCGGCGAACATACCGAGCATAAGTTTTCCGGGAGCATCCACGAGCAACCCCGGATCGATGATCCCTTTGCTAATTGTGCTCGTGACGTACCCTCCTGCAAGGACAGCACCCAGGGTGTTTGCAACAACCGATATGGCGACCGCTTGCCTCAGGTTCAGGACGCCCGACCCCACGGACGTCCCCATGGCATTGGCCAGATCATTGGCACCGATGTTTGATGCCATGTAAAGGCCGACAATGGTTGCGAGCGATAGGATAGCGATATCTGTGAACATGGTCTTCCTGTGTTCTGCGGAATCAGATATGAATTTGACAGGCTATTGCCAACGCCTGGGAGAAATTTGATTGAGCCTTTTGAAAGGACCTCCCAAGGGGCTAACCACCATCATCGTTGTGCTTTGGGCAACAGCCTGTTGAGATCGGACAAAAAACGGCCGGGACGGGCTCTTCCCCCTTATCCCGGCTTTGGGCCTTTTCCGGCGCCGGCCTAAGGTCCTATGGCCCTGGTAATAGATCCTAGCCTACCTTGAAGACCATGGCAGCTGCCGTGTCGCCCGCCGCGCACCCGGCCCACAACCCATATCCTCCTCCCAGGATCACCAGCTCTTCCAGTAGTTCGGCGATAAGCCGTCCGGCTGTAGGTCCCTGGGGGTGGCCGTAGATCAAAGAACTCCCGTAGTTGTTCATGCCCATGACATCGATATTCATCTTCCTGGCCATATTGATGTCATTGACCGCAAAGGGATTATGTGTCTTGATGGCCTTCATGTCCTCCGCCTTCAAACCAGCAACGGCAAGGGCCATTTGGGCAGCCGGAACCGGCGCAGCCGCCATAAAACCCTTCCTCTCCCTTGCAAAGCCGTAGGAAAGTATCTGTATCTCTACGGTTGGATCTTTGCTCAAGTCCTTGGCCTTTTCCCGTGTTGTCACGATGAACCCGCAGTTGCCGTCTGCCGGATAGGTCTGCGAACCGAAGGTCAATACGCCTCCTGGCTCGACCGGTTTCAGTTTGGCCAGCCCTTCCGCCGTGGTCGGCATGACCCCCTCGTCGGCTTCTATGACAACGGTCTTCTTTCTGGCGATCCTCGCCTCCACCGGATGCATATACCTCTTTTGAAAGGCCCTGTCATTTGCCAACGCATCTTGATACTGCTCGTACCGCCTCAAGGTGACCTGGTCGCATTCCTCCTTTGTTATCCCTATCTCTTTGGCCACGTTTTCCGCTGTCTGTATCATCTTCAGACCCACGTTTGGATCATTGCTAAAGTTGTCCATCATCCAGTTCTCGGATTCCACCTCCCCTCCGGGACCCAGGGGATTCGGCCAAACCGTATGGGGACCGTTTGAACAGCGGTCTGACATCAGGGCAAAAGCCGTATCATAGACCCCGTTCTCGATGTTGACCGCGCACAGGTGGATACATGTAGTGGACGTGGTGCAGGCCTGGTTGACCATGAGCGCTGGTAGGGGCTTGGCGTTGTCAACGAGCATGGCCGCGGACCAGGTGTGGCTGAAAAACATGTGGTGCTGGGCAATGGTGGTACCATAATACAAGTACTCCAGTATCGTGGGATCAATGCCTTTTTTCAATATCCAGTCCCGCGCCGTCTTTGCGCCCAGGACAATCGAATTCTCGTTTGCCATCGACCCCTGCCACCTGCAAAAAGGTGATGAATAGTACCCATTGTACGGGATAAAAGCCTTTGTCAGCATCTCAGTCCTCCTGGATCTTTAGTAGTGTTCTTTTCTTCTCAGAGCTCTGTGCTCAGGTTCATTCTCGCTCTCGTGGCACGCGCAGCCTACATCAAGGGACACCGAAAATCAAGCCGTTCCACCTAGGCTTGGTCACTCCACTTCCCGTACCTCTCCCTGAGGACCCGGTGCAACACCTTGCCCGTCGGGGTCCTCGGCATGTCTTCATCCCTAATAAAATCTATTGATTTCGGCCGCTTATAGCCGGCCAGTTTGTCACGGGTGCTGCTGATTATTTCTTTTGCCAGTTCCTCGCCCGGCTCGTAACCGTTGTGCAGGACGATCACGGCCTTTACGGCCTCACCCCATTTCTCATCAGGGACCCCGATGACCGCGATATCCTTCACCGCCTCGTGGGCCCCCACCACGCCTTCAACTTCCGAAGGATAGACATTCTCTCCTCCGGTAATGATCATATTGGCCTTCCTGTCCACGAGAACATAGTAACCGTCCTCGTCACGCCTTACCATGTCCCCGGCAGAAGACCACTCCCCTTCAAAGGCCTCTTTGGTCTTTTCCGGTTCCTTCAGATACTCCTTGAACAGCATGGGAGTCCTGTAGAAAAGCTCTCCAACCTCCCCGTCGGGCACCTCCTTCCTGTTCTCGTCCAGTATTCTTATCCTGTCCGTGCCGAATATTTCCCTCCCGATGGAGCCCAGCTTCTTGAATTGGTCCTCCGGCCTGAGCAGGGTAACGAGCCCCCCTTCGGTGCTCCCGTATGCTTCCCACAGTTCGGCATTCTTGAAATAGTCCATGATGGCCAGTTTGAGGTCCTTCCTCGCAGGGGCGGAGGAGATCAACAACTGCCGGATAGAGGAGACATCTATACTCTTTTTCACCTCGTCGGGGAGGGCCAGCATCATGATATAGTGTGTCGGGACCAGGGACGTGAAGGTTATCTTGTATCTCTCAATTGTCCTCAGGAGATCTTCAGGGTCAAAACTGACCATGTTGTAGACGAACACGGGAGCCGTCACGAGGGTGTAGGGAAAAGAGTAGAATATGGAGTTTACATGGCACATGGGCATGACCAGCATCACCTTGTCGGTCGGACGCACACCCATATTGATGTTGTTCAGGACGTATTCCGCCATGTAACTCTCGTGGGTCTTTACCACGCCCTTTGGCCGGCCGGTTGTCCCTGAGGTGTACATGATCGTCCATGTGTCTGCGCCGTCCACCGGGATACCCGGTTCCTCGAGGGATGACTCTGCCAGCCATTGTTCATAACCCCTATAACCATCGGGGACAGGGTCTTCCCCCAGGTATATGTATGCCTCCTCTGGAATGGGGAGCTTATCCCTGACACCGTCGATAAGGTCCACAAAGGGTTGCTCAACGATAAACGCCTTACACTCCGAGTGGTTGGTGATGTACTCTATGTCGGGCCCAGTCAGCCTGAACATCACTGGGACGACAATCTGCCCTCCCTTCGCACACCCTGCATAGATATCCAGCCACTCTCCCCTGTTGTAGGAGATGACCGCAAAAGTATCCCTGTGCCCGACTCCCAGATCCTTCAAGCCATTGGCAAGCCTGCAGGATCTCTCGTTCCACTGCCTGAACGTATACTCCTGGAATTTGTCCTGCCACCCCAGTTTATCAGGGTAATTGATGGCGTTCATCTTCAGGACTACGCCCACATTGACCCATTTGCTCTTCATCATGGTAAACCTCCGTACCCTTGCTTGATGTCCTTTGGCCCCATAGGATCGATGGAATCCAGGCTAGTACATTTCTCTTGGTTTTTGCCAATACTATCTGAATCAATTTCGCCCAATTTATAACGAGCCATCACTGTCCTTGTCAAATCCTTTCTCTTGGCCGGGGCCCCCGGCAAAAACCTGCCCTCCGGGGGTCGAAAAAACCGTCCGGCCCGAAAAGCTCGTTCTGATTGCAGGGGATAATCAGGCTGAGGGATGATGGGACACCATTGACCCAAAGCTGCATCAAAGGTCTTGAAAACAGGGGCTTTTTGAGCCCCTCCAAGCCCGGCGCAGGGGTCACCCCTCCGAGATCCCGGGACCGCAGACCCTCTTCCCTGCCTTTAAACCCGGTTCAAGGCCTTTCCTGCAAGTGCCGGGGAATTACCCCATTGCCGATGCCACCATTTCGGTGATATCCATGATCTTGATCTTGCCCCTCTCCCCTTTAGGAATGGCCTTGGCCCCTTTCCTCAGGTTGTCCTTGCAGGCCGCACAACCGGAGACAATGATCTCGGCACCCACTGCCAGGGCATCACGCACTCTCTCCGCTGCCATCTCCACGGCCAGATCAGGATCATGGGCCTGCACGCCCCCGCCTCCCCCGCAGCACCGGGCCTGAAGCCTGTTTCTGGCCATTTCCCTGTATTCAAGCCCGGGGATACTCTTGAGGATTTCCCTCGGTTCTTCAAAGATCCTGAAGGCCCGACCCAGGTCACAGGGGTCGTGGTAGGTGACCTTCTTTCCGAGATTGCCCTCAAAGGTTATTCTTCCCTCCTTTATCAGTCTTAGCAGGTAGTGGACCGAGTGCCACACGTCCATATCGAAATTCTCAATCCGGGGATAGATCCTCTTGAAGTTCTTGTAACAGCCCGCGCACGGGGTGACGATTTCCTTGGCCCCTGTCGCGCGGATCCGTTCCAACAGTCCCCTGGCATGCTCCTCGAAGAGGTCGGAACCCATGAGATACAGGGGGAAACCGCAGCAGCTCTCCTCGACAGAAAGGGTGGTATACTCCACACCCGCGGCGTCCAAGGGCCTAATAAGACTGGGAACCATCTTCATATCCAGATAGCTGGGGACACAACCCATGAACAGCAGGGTCTCGGCCTGCGGCTTGAGAGTGCCTTTCAATGCCTTTTCCTTCAAGACCTGGGGGTATATGTCTATCCTCGCCTCCCGAGCGCTTGCATAGACATTGCCTGTCTTGAGGATATTCTCGCTGACCGCCCGGATGGATTCCGGCAGGAAGCCACCCTGATAGAGTTTTCTCCTCACTCCTTCGACGATCTCATCCACCTTTATCTGGGCAGGGCAGAAGTATGTACAGGCCTGACAGGTGGTGCAGCTGTAAAAGGCCTCGGAAAGCTCCTTTGAGACCTCGATAGATCCGCCCAGGAGATAGAATGCCAGGGCGTTTCTTCCCCTGGCATTTCTCGACTCCCTGTGTGTCACCGAAAAGGTCGGGCACCCGAGTCTGCAAAAACCGCAATGGATGCAGGCCAACACTTCGTTGTCGATCTCTTCTCCAAAACTGTTTAGGTCTTCCGGGGTCTCCACGAGCGGTTTGAAGGCGAAGAAGTCGTAGATATCTGCCTCCTTCTCCTCAAGCCCCATCTTTCCGGGGTTCAGGATGTTATCGGGATCGAGTGCTTGCTTTATCTTGCGCATCACCTCAAGTCCGGGACCCAACTGCCTCCCGATATGGGGGGCCCTGGTCAAACCCGTACCATGCTCTGCGCTCAAGGTCCCGTGCATCTCGAGGGCCGTGTCTATCAATTCCTCTGCTGCTGACCGCAACCTTTCCCATTCTTCCCTGCTCCTGACATCCGTCACAAAGGTGGAATGGACATTGCCGTCACCCACGTGACCAAAGGTGGCGATGCGCAGATTATACTTCTCCCCTATGGCCTGGGCCCTCCGAATGGTCTCCGGGATCTTACTCGAAGGAACCCCCGGGTCCTCCGCTATGGCAATGAGCCGGTTACCGGGTTCGATCCTGGACAAGGTGGGTACAAGCCGGCCCCTCGCCAGCATCATCTCTTCCCTCTTATGGGGATCATCGGTCGAGTCGAATTCCCGCACCTCGTATTTCCGGCATATTTCCTCTATATTTTTCATGTCCCTCAGGACCAGGTCCCTGGGCCCGTCCGCTTCAATCAGGAGCATGGCCTCAATGCCGCTCACATCCCGACCCAGGGCCTCCTCCACGACCTTGAGGCTGAATTTGTCCAAGATCTCGCACCCCGCCAGCTTGATCCCGGATTTGCTGATCTCTGCCACGGCGTCTCCGGCCTGGTTCAGGTCCCCGAAAATAGCCGAGGCAAGGGCCCCGTATTCCGGCTTCGGCTCGATCTTGACCGTTATCTCTGTGATGATGCCGAGGGTTCCCTCCGCGGAACAGAACAGGTGTGTCAGATCGTAGCCCAATGATGTCTTGGGGGCCGTGGTGCCCGTTTCGAACACGGTGCCATCGGCGAGCACCACCTTCAGTCCCTTCACGTAATCACGGGTCGTCCCGTACTTGACTGCCCTGTGCCCGCTCGCATTCGTGGATACCATGCCTCCTATGGTGGCGATGACCTCGCTTCCCGGATTGGGGGGAAACATGAGATCGTTCTGTGCCAGGGCCCGGTTCAGATCCATGCAGATCACCCCCGGTTCAACCCTTGCATAGAAATCCTCCCTGTTGATCTCCAGTATGGAGTTCATGAGGTGGAGGTCCAGAAGGAGACCGCCCTTCACGGGCAAAACCGCCCCCGTGACGCTAGTCCCTGACCCGCGGGGCACGACCGGGATCTTTTCCCGGGAAGCAAGCTTCATGATCCCGGCAATTTGATCCGTATCCCTGGGAAACACAACCGCATCCGGCACCCCCTGGTGAACCGACATATCCCTTGAATAACACAGGCATTCAACGCGATCCCTTATCATGTTCCCTGAGCCGACGATGTCTTCCACCGCTGCAAATATGTCCATCTATGACCTCCCTTATTCTGTTTGCTCAATGTAGCCGATCATGGCAGAAAAACGCCTGGAGGGGATCCTCACCTCCTCGAAAAAATCCCTTTGATTTCGAATCGGTTCAATAGTCGAATGGACCTCCTTACCTGGCCCAACCAGCTCGGGCTGTAGATATAGTTGACCATGATACCGCAGGATTCCTTGAGGCCCCGGCTCGAGGGATTTCCGAGGAAGTTCACGTCCTTTTGTGAAATGATGGCCCCATTGCCCAAGTGGAAGTTGGCAACGGGGTTCAAGGGTCTGCCCCTGGCATCCCTTTCCCTCGTTATGTAGTGATAGGCTATCTTGACAAGGGGCCGGCGGAGGGACTCCCTCAACAAATCGTCCTCTACCCACTCCTCCCCTGATAGGATGGAAAGCAGGGACCTGCTGAGCCTTTCTCCATCATCCTTTGCCGCCTCTTCCGGCTCCCCCCGGGCCATTATCCTGGCCATCTCCTTCTTGGAGAAATAGGCGGGAAGGTCTCTTCTTTTCAAGGTGAAAGGATGTTCATTGCCTTCGAGGATGGGCCTCAGGTAATTCTCCCAAAATCCCGGCAAAGGGCTCAAGGTCGCAAAGGTCCTTATCTGTTCTTGATCCTTCTTCAGGTAATCAAGGACTTGCCCTATCAGCATCTTCCCCATACCCAAACCGCTCAGACCGTTTTGCGTATTGTTTATTGAGTAGAATATGGCCGTATCCCTCTCACGCTCGCTGCCTTCCGTTCCCCGGCTCTCGAGGATATCGGTTATCTTCCTGACGATGCCCTTTGTCAAGGCCACCTCTATGAAAATCACGGGTTCGTAAGGCAGTAGTCTGTGGTAGAGCGCAAAACATCTCCTGTCCTTGCCCAGCCGCTTTCCCATTTCTTCGATGCTGGTCATGGGGTGGACCAGGTCGCTGTTCTTGATCAACTCTATCTGCCGGTAGGCCGAGTCCAGGGTTATCTCTTCCAGGTACAAGAACCCCTCCTGAAACCATATCTCGAATAACAGGACCAGGTCGGCATCCAAGGGTCTGAGGTTGACCTTCGAGAAACGTTGCACCGAGATAAGGTCTCCCCTGAACTCCAGCATAAATTTCAGTCCCCCCGGCAGCTGGGCCATTTTTCTGAAGATATTCAGCCTCGGCGAGACGAGACACTGTCTCAAATCGGCCAGGAGCCCGGAGAAATTCGGGTCACCGGGCCCCCATTGGACTATCCTGTCAATGCAGGGAAGTATTTGTTCCCTTCTTACTTCGATCCTCTCTACGATATCACTGAAGAGGGACTGCCTTTCCGGGGCATCAAGTTCCGAATAGGCGGACCTGATCTGCTGGAAGACCTCTCCTCCGCGGGTCTCCTCATGACCCAGGGCTTCAAGGAGCCCAACGATGTCCGAGATCTTCTTCTCGGATTTCTCCTTCGCGCTTTCCTTTTCCTTGGTTTCCATGGCTGCTGTCAAAAGCAAACGGGTGAAGTTCCGGACGAGTCAAACCTCGATCCGTCAGTCCAAGGGCTTTGCTTCGTCAATGAGCATGACAGGGATATCATCCCTGATTTCGTAAAGGAGCTTGCACTTATCACAGATCAACCCGTCACCAGCCTCGTTCAGGTATATGTCCCCTTTGCACTTGGGACAGGCCAGGATGTCCAGAAGCTCTTTGCTTATCGCCATATCTCCCTCCCCTTTCTCTATCTATGCGGACAAGAAATCACATTACACCTCCGATCCCTCTCACGGGCCGAGTATCAGGGGCCAAGATGGTCTTTCCTCTCGGGGAATCCCACCATAGGGCATTTATGCTATATGACTGCCCTCCTTGTCAAGGGCCACCCGTGATTCAGACACTCGAGAGTCTGGGGGCGGATGGTAGCGCGGTTTGCGGTGGCCACAGCCGGAGCCCAGTATGAAGCGCCGGTGTTGGCCTTCTGGAGGAACCTATTGCGGGAAGGGTGCATATCGGACGGCATGCCAAAGACAAAAGGACACCCAAGGGGATGCCCCTTTATCCCTGTGGTCTGAAAGGCCGGTCAGGCCGATCTATTTCCAGGGGGCACTAACTATCTTTTGAAAAGGTTTTTGAATCGGCTGACTAAGGACATTGCTTCTTCTTTGGCGGACCTGGCCAGTCTTGCCATTTCAGAATCCAGGACACTTACCATTCCGGGAAGTTTATCAAAGCTATTTGGTTTAAACTCCATCATGAGATCCTCGATGTTGCGTGAAAAAAACCCCTCTTGATCCCCATAATATGCGATAACCCGGCTGAAATTGCCCGGGAATTTTTTCGCCACCCTCCGAAACGGCACATCGGAAATGGAGTCTGACTCCAGATAATCCAGGACAAGATCCTTTGTCTCTTCCTTGCCAATGTGCCGTTCTGGATGTTGGAACACGTCTATAAAATGGCGGTACTGGATCAAGAACGAGATGCCCTCAACAGGATCACATAACATACCCACATCTTGGCTGTTCAACACCGCCTCAGGGAGTCCCACGGTTATTGGACGATAAGGCCTTCCTGTCTTCTTCTCGTATGCAGTGGCAATGGGCAAGCCGGTCTCCGGATCCTTTTTCCGGAAAATCACATAGTCAAGAAACCTTTGATATTCATTCAATATCTCCCTCCCCGTTCCAAAGACTTCATCAGACCCAAAGCAGTTCACGAAATCCTCATATTGTCTTCGGACCGATTCGCGGCTCTTCTTCAGCTTTTCTTCATTGTCCTTGAATGCCTGGGCCGGATATCTCATCTGAATATCAATGGCTGTCTCGTAAATCTTGGCCCGTTGGGCTTCACTCCCATCAGATTCGATGATGTTTGTGCTTCCTGAAAAGATATGAAAGCCTTTTGCCGGAACAATCCTTGCGGAGAGAAAATCACCAGCTTTCACATCAAAACTGGTCATTGAAGCAGTGGGAAACACGTAATATTCCCGTTCATTGACCAGGTTTTTCATTAGAAAACCGTTATTCTTCCTCCCTTTCACCTCAAACAACCCCTCAATGGGGCTCCCCCACCCCAAGACCAACCGGCGCACATCATCACTCATGAAATCGCTGTAATATTCCACAAACCTTGTGGCCACTGTCTCACCCTTTTCCAGTTCGTATTCCAGGACGAACCAGTCCTGGAATGTCACCCATTCATGATCCGAATCGGGCCGCTCTGGCTTGCCAAATCGCTTGGCCAGTGCCTCCTCAAAATCTTCTCTGAACTCTGGACGTTGTGAAAAGGCGATCAAAGCGGCTTTAATGTCCCCCATTCTTATCAATGCCTCTTTTGAGAGGCCGTCTCTCCCCGCATCAAGATCTGCCTTCAGGATTTGCCGATCAAAGCGCTCCTCGGCGAAAACGACCTGCTCCTCTTCATCCAGTATCAGGAAAGGTTTCCCATCCTCCCCAAAGAGCTCAAGATCAACACCTGATTCATTTACAGGTTCAAGAACCCTGAGCCATATCTTGTGTTCCCTGGGAAGTTTGAAGCGCCATTTTTTGGCCCATGCTATGCCTCCGTAAATAATAGTACTGGCAAGAGAAAGCTCACAAGGGATCAGAGGAGTTCCCCCTTGAGCCGCTCTCGATTTTATTTCCTCGACATCGAGTCTGGTAAGGCCATAGTTTCCCCAGACATCCTTGAGGCCTACTCCTGCTAAGTCCACAACAAAACAGGAGAGAACAAGGCCGGTTGG
>JAFDHO010000258.1 GCA_019308745.1 Deltaproteobacteria bacterium | reverse complement strand
GCCGACCGCCGATCATGCTTTGCGGGCAGATGCCCGTGCTAAAACGTTCCAAGTCAACCATATCTGTGTCCTTTTCCTCTGCCACCAGGACTAGCCTTCCTTTAGTTCTTGCTCTTTATCGATCTTCTGAAGGCCGTTAGTTTGGCGAAGAGTTTTTGGCTAAACTCATATATGGCCTGAACGGTTTCATTGTCGACATAATTTCGGCGTTCCAGTATTTTCAGACAGGCAACCGTTTCAATCAGTGATCGCAGTGCCATGCCTAGAAACCGATTCTGTTCTGCATCGCTCTGGCCAGTAGAACCTTCAGCAATGTTTAATGAAATGGATGTGGACGATCTAATGATTTGAGAAGCCAAATTATATTTTTCAAGCTCCGGCAGTTTTTCGGCGATCTCATAAATCCTATCAGCAAACTCAATTGATAGGTTCCACACCTCTAGCTTTTCAAATTTGTACAAGACCAATCTTTTTCCTCACTCATTAGTCAACCGTCATCGGTCGTAGGTCTGCGGTCGTTAGACTACATCCGCGAATACCCTTTCCATCCTTCTGAAATAGAACAGGCCGCTGCTGAGGATGAGGAGTATGATGAGGATGGAAACCCCCAAAAGGAACCAGTCAACGGGCTGGTGCCCGAGAATCGAAGCCCTGTAGGCCTTTATTATCCCGCCCATTGGGTTGAGGGCCAGTAGCCACCTGTATTTCTCCCTGACCATGCTGACAGGGTATATGACAGGCGAAACAAACATCCAGAGCTGTATCAGGAAGGGGATCACATATCTTATGTCCCTATATTGGACGTTAAGGGCCGAGAGCCATAGGCCTGCGCCAAGGGCACTCAGGAAGGTAAATCCGACCAGCAGAGGGAAGAGGAAAATCCCAGCGAGTCCAGGCACGAAGTGGTAATGAAACATGAGTACGCCCAGGACAATCATGGCTATAAAGAAGTCAAGGAGCCCTGCCAGTGACGCGGAAGCAGGAATTATGAGGCGCGGGAAGTAGACCTTGGTAATGAGATTGGCGCTCCCAACAAGGCTGTTTCCCGAAGCGGCAACCGAGTTGGCAAAATAGGTCCATGGTAGAAGGCCCGCATAGACAAAGATAGGGTAGGGCATCCCTTCTGAGGGGATCTTGGCCAAGCGACCAAAAAACAGAGTAAATACGATCATGGTAAAGGCCGGCTGGATGATGGCCCAGAGGCCTCCGAGCACCGTCTGTTTGTAGCGGACCTTGATGTCTCTCTTGGTCATGAAGTAGAGGAGCTCTCGGTAAAGCCATATTTCCTTGAGGTCTATGGGCACCCAGCCCTTCTTTGGTTCAATGATCGTTACATGTCCATCTGTTTCCATCTCAAAGCCCCTCTCTGTTCCTGCGGGCAATAGAAAAAGCGGGAAGGTTCCCAATAAAAAAGGCGCATCCCCTTGTCGAAGAAGGGATACGCTGGAAAATAGTGTTAGTTACAGATTCAAATAAGATTAGGGGTTTGTCTTTACCGTGTCCCATGCCGAGCTCTTAGATTATGTTCAAGACCTCCCTTTCGAATTATTGGCTATCGGATCCCAGCCCTCTAGCCATCAGGGTTCGTTCCATCCGGCCAGTCTCCCCTCCTTGTCAAAGGATACATACCCCCCGTATATGTTTGGGTAATACCAGAGGGTAATGGCACCCCGGATAATCTTGCTGGGTTCACCGAGGATCGACTTCACCTGTGATTCTCCCATACCGACCCTCAGTTTTCGCCAGTTCTTTTTGCTCTGCCATCCAAGGGCAGCCCCGATGGCTTCTTCCCGTGACCTGTTACACTCTTCCAGGAGGTCTTCGAGCAGTTTGACCCTTTGCTCAAGTTCTTCGACCTTTTCTTTCAGGACTTGAGCGTCGTCCCCCCGGGCAGGATTCACAGGAAGCGCAAAGACTAACAAAGGGATTGTTCCCATAATAAGTAGAAAAAAGAGTTCTCGTGTTTTCATGTCCAGTACCTTCTGAATGGTTTTCGTAATCCTCACACGCATCAATCAAGAAACGGTTTGGATAGAGGATTAAGTTAATTTGATAAATTTTAAACAAAAATATCACAAAATTCCTATGATTGCAATAACAAAAAAGGCCCCAGCCGGTTTGGGAGTATTGGCGGAAAGTACGAGGTACCCCTTGTCTCACTGCATGGGGTAGCGTCTTCTGGACAATAATACGGGCACCCCCCTTTTGTTGTCGCAGCAATTTCTAGTTCCGATAAATCGCAAGGCGGGCCTTGCTCCTACCGGTATGGGATTCGCCGTCCACTGTTGTAGGAGCAACTTCTAGTTGCGATTGTCATCCGTACTTATCTCGAAAAGGCATTTCCCCCTCTGATTCCACTGATCGGAGTCCCTCGGCACAAGGGTCCAGAAAGGGCTTGACAATGCGAAGCGTTGAATTAAAATTACCAAAAAGGCATATAGTTCTAATGCTGGAGGAAACACCGCTATCTTTGAAAGCGGGCTTCAAGCTTTTGAATGTTTCTAGAGGGGCCAAAATGTGGCAAAAAAAGATCGCTTTTTTGTTTGGAATGTTGAACATACGAGGTGGCGCTGGCCTGTTGCGAGAAAGTGCAGCAAATGAGCGAATGAAGTATTGTCTGCGATAAAATAGCTAGATCGGAATATAAAAATCTGTTGAAGAGGCTCGATCGTGTTGCTGGAGGGTTACAAAAAAGAGATCTTTCGGCCGGAGTGCAATCCCAGCTTCCAGTCTCTCCATTGCATTGCATACCTGGACCAGGACATTGGTGAGGTGCTCCCGTACCTCAACAGCGTTCTGGGGGGCTTCGAGTATCTCAAGGATCCCCCTGCGGTCACTTTCAAGGCCCATGGAAAGATCATTACGGTCCATTCGAGGAAGATCGCGATCAACGCCCTGAGAGATGAGGAGGAGGCGGACAGGATCCTGGAGTGGCTCAAGCGGGAGATCAACGGGGCCTGGGAAAAGCGACATGAGATTCAGCCCAGTTATGAGGGCGCCCCAAGGCCCAAAATCTTCGAGATTTTGAAGTTGCTTCTCAGGACCAATTGCAGGCAGTGTGGACAGCCTACCTGCATGGTGTTCGCAAGCCTGGTAGCCCAAGGTGCCAAAACCGCAGACGATTGCCCGGAATTAGACAAAGAGGCCCGTCAAGGGCTTGACAACTACATGGCCCAATTCCAAACAGATGCCTAAGTGTAGCGTTCGAAATTACTGAGTTTCATTCAAGGAGGGAAAGTATGGCAATGGAAGCGGAGACGACCAAACAAGGGAGGGGATTGGGATTTTTTTGAAAGGTATCTCTATGTGTGGGTGATTCTGTGTATACTGGCTGGTATATTGCTTGGCAAGGTGGCTCCCGGTGTGGCAAGATACCTGGACAGCTTGGCCATCTATGTGGGTGAGGCCCCGGTGGTTTCCATTCCCATTGCGGTGTGCCTGTTTTTCATGATGTATCCGATAATGGTGAAAATTGATTTTGCGGAGGTCGTCAAGGCCGGCAAAAGCGGAAAGCCGGTCTTGCTCACACTCTTCCTCAACTGGGCCCTCAAGCCCTTCACGATGTATGCCATCGCCACATTCTTTCTCGGGACTGTCTTTTATGGTCTTATCGGGCTCGAGGCTGTGGACCACGTTAAGATGCCCTTTGGCCTCGATTTGCCGGTGGGCGCGGCGTACGGTGCAGGCAAGGTCATTATGTCCAACGGGCTCAAGGTCCTGGAAGTACCTTTGTGGCGAAGTTACCTGGCAGGCTGCATTCTGCTGGGGATTGCGCCTTGTACGGCCATGGTGCTGGTCTGGGGCTTTCTTGCCAGGGGAAACGACGGGCTGACTCTCGTCATGGTGGCAATCAACTCGCTTACCATGTTGGTTCTTTACGGGGTGCTGGGCGGATTTTTGCTGGGTGTAGGCAGGCTGCCGGTCCCGTGGCAGGCCCTGGTTCTCTCCATAGGGATCTACGTGGCACTCCCACTTGTTGCAGGTTATATCTCAAGAAGGGCGATCATCAATGCCAAGGGAGAAGAGTGGTTCAAGGAGAAGTTTCTCCATATTCTGACTCCGATCACTATCATT
Source organism: Deltaproteobacteria bacterium (assembly GCA_019308745.1). Taxonomy (GTDB): domain Bacteria; phylum Desulfobacterota; class DSM-4660; order Desulfatiglandales; family HGW-15; genus JAFDHO01. Next base: position 682 of record JAFDHO010000258.1, on the reverse strand, counting down.
GCCCTGCTGATTACACTGGTGCTGTTGTTCAGTTTCAAGGGTGAAGTCATCGTGGCCAATCCCCTGACCATCCTGTGGATCGCGATACCCTTGTTTATTCAGACCAATCTGATTTACTGGCTCGGTTACGGTCTGGCCCGATGGCTGAAGCTCGACTACAAGGACGCAGCGCCGGAGGCCATGATCGGTGCATCCAACCACTTCGAGGTGGCCATTGCCACGGCCACGATGTTGTTCGGGCTTTCATCGGGGGCGGCCCTTGCAACCGTTGTCGGGGTCCTCATCGAGGTGCCGGTTATGCTCATGCTGGTCAAAATCTGCCTCAGGACCCCCCACTGGTTCAAGCCTGCGGCCGCAGCCGCATGAGGTTGGGTGCAACCATTGAGTGAAGAGGGGCTAAATGGGCAAGAAAGTCAAGATCTTGTTCCTATGCACCGGCAATTCTTTCAGGAGCCACATGGCAGAGGCATGGGCGAGACACCTGAAAGGTAATGTGCTGGAGGCCCATTCAGCAGGAGTGAATCCGAAGGGTGTGGATCCAAGGACAAGGAGGGGTAGTAGCTTTACAGGCTGTTGCCCAAAGCCTGATCAACCGCGATCAATGGTCCCTGGGGGTCTTTTCTCAAGGCTCAATATCGCTCCTGAGCTGTTCCCACGCCCCCATTGTCCTCATAGGGGTTCC
>JAFDHO010000057.1 GCA_019308745.1 Deltaproteobacteria bacterium | reverse complement strand
GGGGGCGTGAGACCGACTCAGGACAAATATTGAGCCTTGTGAAAAGGGCTCCCAGGGGCCTCATCCAGGAATTGTAACGGTTCATTTGCAAAATCCTAACCGGACATTAGTGAGGTTCTCCAGAAATGTTATGTTTGGGCCTTGGCCCCGAGTTACCTCCACCTCTTCTTTCGCTTCCATCGTTGATATCCCTTGATGGATGCCTCCGATCGGATACCCATGAAGAATTCTTGTACGTCCTTGTCTTCCATGAGTTCTTCTGATCTTCCTTTGAGGACAAACCTGCCGTTTTCGAGGATGAGGCCGAAATGGGAAATCCTGAGGGCCATTCGGGCATTCTGCTCGACCAGCAGGATGGTCGTCCCTTCTGCATTGATGGTCCCGACTATCTTGAAGATCTCCCTGAGCAACAGAGGAGAGAGACCCAGGGAGGGTTCATCCAGGAAGAGGAGCACAGGGCGGCTCATGAGGGCCCGGCCTATGCTCAACATCTGTTGCTCTCCTCCGGAAAGGGTCCCTGCCCACTGGTTCCTCCGGGTCTTGAGTACCGGGAAGTAGTTGTATACCTTCTCGAAGTCCCTTTTGATTCCGGAGCGATCCCCCCTTATGTATGCGCCCATGGCCAGATTTTCCCTTACCGTGAGTTCCTCAAAGACCTCTCTGCCCTCAGGGACGTAGGAGATGCCCTTGCGGACGATCCATTCCGTGTCCTTTCCGTTAATAGGTTTGCCCATGAACTCAATGGTGCCCTTGTCTGGCTGGTCGTCGATGAGGCCCATAACTGTTTTGAGGATGGTGGATTTGCCTGCCCCGTTGTTACCTAGAATGGCAGTTATGGTGCCTTTATCGACAGAAAGGGAGATACCTCTGAGGGCGTAGATCAGGCCGTAGTAAGTCTCAATATTCTTTATCTCAAGCAATGGACTCAAGGTCTTCTTCTCCCAAATAGGCCTTCAATACCTCAGGGTTGCTCTGGACCTCCTCTGGGGTTCCCTCAATGATCACCCTGCCAAAATTAATGACCAGAATTCGTTCTGATATATCCATGACCATTTTCATATCGTGCTCGATGAGAATAATGGTCACGCCCAACATATCCTGGATGTCTTTGATCCAGAATATCATATCCTGTTTTTCTTCGGAATTCATGCCTGCCGAAGGCTCGTCCAAGAGGAGGATCTGGGGCTCCAGGGCCAAGGCCCGACCGAGTTCTACACGTTTTTGAATCCCATAGGGGAGGCTCCCCACCAACTTGTCTCTTACGGATTGGAGATCAAGGAGATCGATAATCTCCTCCACCTTGGCCCTGTGCTGAACCTCCTCCCTCCCGGCGAAGGATCTTTTCCCCCACATCAGGGCCCCGCGAAAGAGGCCTGTCTTGGTGAAGACATGGCGCCCCAGCATGAGGTTCTCCATGGTACTCATGTGAGTAAAGAGCTCTATGTTCTGAAAGGTTCGGGCAATGCCAAGCCTTGCAATGCGGTCCGGGGTCTTTCCCTGGATTTCAACCTCTTTGAAGACGATCTTCCCCTTATGGGCACGATAGATCCCGTTTATGCAATTGAACAGGGTGGTCTTACCGGCACCATTGGGGCCGATGATGGCGAAAATGCTGCCTCTTTCGACTTGGAAGCCCACGTCAATGAGGGCCTCCAGTCCCCCAAATGAAATGGACAGATTTTCTATCCTGAGAAAGCTCATAAGCGATTCGGTAAGTAATAGCTCATCTTGGAGTAACCTTTAATTGCGATCCGGTATTCGGATACTGTGCCGGGGATTTATCCAGGTGCCTTTGCACACGGTTTCTATCGCAGGTAAAATCTGCTCTTACAGGGGAGGTAGTTTATCGTCCCGTTGTAAGAGCAACCTGTGGTTGCGCTCCTCCCCGCAATGGGACACCAACCCCCCGGTATCGATTATTCACCTCCAAACCTTCCCGGGGGCCATCCGTACTGGCCCCTTTCCAGGCCCAGGATAACAGACCCTTAAGCTCTGCGGGCTGGATGGCCTTTTTATGTCGGCTCAAACCAGTCGGTCAGCCTCTTGTGCTTCCCTCCCTTCAGGCACTGGATGATAAAGACCTCCTTCTGCCCCTGCCTGCAGTAGACGTAATTCGGATCATAGGGCCCATAGTCAATACGGCCAAAGATACCCTTGAAGTCGCGTATTCCTTCCATGGCCTCGACAAATCGCTCCCTGGTCAGATTCCGACCCGCTCTCTTGAGCCCTTCTATCATTGGTTCAACAAACCCTATGCCGGCATAGAAAAAGAGGCCCCATCGTTCCCCTTTGGCAGCATATTTCTCATAGGCCTTTCGATATTTCAGCATTAAAGGTAATTGAGAGTCGGGGAGTTCGCCGAAGCTGGTGGTGATAACCCCTTCCCAGAGGCCCTTGCTGATCTTGTACATGAGGGGGAAATCCGAGCAGGTACTGGTGCTCATCCACTGGGGGTTGAACTTCATGGCACGGCCCGTTCCCAAAAGCCTCACCGCATGGACGGGGCTCACCCACAACAGAACAGCATCTGCGTTGGATTTGCGCAGCTGCATGATATGGGGTTTCATATCCGCATCCGTCAATTCCACCGGTACCCTGGCCACCAGTTTGAGGCCGTGCTTCTTGAGCTCAACCTCCGCGCCGGAGACGCCGTTCTTCCCATAATCGTCGTTCTGATAGGCAATGGCTATGCGCCTGTGGCCCAAGGTCTCCACCGCGTATTTACAAAGGGCCTTGGCCTCGCTGTAGTAAAGGGGGTAGACTGCAAACAGGTATTTCTGGGGTGGTGAGATCCAATGGAGAGAACCGGCGGCGGGTCCCACCCACGGGATCTTCCTTTCCATGAGGTAGTCCTTGACAGAGAGGCCCGGGGCTGTGCCCACCCCCGAGGCCCATCCAAAGATCCCGACGCTTTCCTGCAACTCCTTGACCCCTGCCTTTGTCTTGGCCGGATTGTAGGCGTCGTCGAACATGTGATACACTATCTTTCTTCCGTGTATTCCCCCTTCCTCATTGATCATCTTGAACAACACCCCCGTACCGCGGGCCACCGCGCCCCATGGGGCGGCAGGTCCGGTCTGTGGTCCCCATTGCCCGATGTGGATCTCCCTGTCGGTAACTCCCTCTTCAGCAATTGCATTCGGGACCAGAAAGGCCACAGTAATGACAACAAGTGAAACAAGGATTCCGGTACGCTTCTTCTTCATCATGGCTGTCTCCTTTCGTGTCATTGTTTAAGGTTGTCAATGAGGTTACACTTTCTTCACATAGTGGCGAGCAAAGAGCCCGCTTGGTTTCAGACAAAGCACGATGACGATGATGGCAAAAGCGACCACCGATTTGAACTCGATGGAAACATAGCCCCCAAAGAGATTTTCCACCACGCCGATGATATAAGCCCCGAATATGGAACCGGGCAGGGACGTCATTCCTCCCATGACCGCCGATGCAAAGCCCTTCAGCATAGGGTCCCACATCATGTAAGGTTGCATAGTGGTCGGTGCTATGAAAAGGCCCGCCACACAGCCTATCACCCCCGACATGCCCCAGGTCAGCATCAATATGCGGTTTGTCCTGATACCCATGAGTCTGGCGGCCACGGAATTCTGCTGGGTGGCCTTCATGGCCACACCGAGCTTGGAATACTTGAGAAACAGGAAGATGACGGCCATCAAGGTGAGGGCCACAACGAACGTCAACATCTCAAGCGTGCTGACAAAGATATCCCCCATAGCGATACTATCATAGGGCGAGAGGGGAAAGGGCATGGTCTTTGGATCTGCCCCGAACTTCCAGGATACAAAACCCATCAGGATCATTTCCAGGCCGATTGTGATGATGATCATGCCGAGCACATTCGGGTCCTTTGCCCTCCTGAGGACTGCAAACTCCAGGAAGAAACCCAATAACATGGCAAAGACAAGGGCGAGGGGGAAGGTTATGTAGAAGGGGATCTGGTAGTATTCAAGGGCCATGTAAGTAAGGAATACGGACAGGAGTGCCATTTCTCCCTGGGCGAAATTGACCACCTCAGAGGTCTTATATATGATAACCATGGCAAGTCCCATAAGGGCATAGGAACTGCCCACGGCAATACCGCTGACTATCATCTGAAGGAATTCCAGCACTGTCCTTGCCTCAAGATGTTACTCTTATTCGATAAGCGGGGAATCCCCTATAGGACCTTTTGCCCATGTGAAATATGCAAGCCCTTCTTCCCCTTCTCAAAAGGGCCAGGTCTTCCAGTATATCTTGGTCCTTATCCAAATCCCGTATATCCCAAGGGGCTCGAACAACATGATCGCGACCATGATGGCCCCGTAGATTATCAGTTGGATGTTTGAAACGCCGGTAATGGAAAAATAGCTCCTTGAGAGGATCTCCAGCCAATGGCCGAGATAAGGGATACTGAGGATGTTGCGCAGTTCCAAATCCAGCCAGGACAGAAGACATGCACCGGCAATAGACCCAAAGATCGATCCCAGCCCGCCCACGACGACCATGGAAAGAAAAACGATTGACATAAGCAGACTGAAGATCTGGGGCTCAATGAATCGGAGGACAAAGGCGTACAGACCCCCGGCGATTCCCGTATAGAAGGCGCTCACTGCAAATGCAAGGGTCTTGTACAGGGTCAAATTCACTCCCATTGTGGATGCAGCTATGTCGGCATCGCGTATGGCGAGAAAGGCCCGCCCCACCTTAGTCTTGCTCAGGTTCCTGGCCGCAATGGTCAGCAGTACCGTGATGGTAATCAGCAAGTAGTAGAAGCTGCGGTCGGACTCGAAGTGCCATGGCCCGATGACGAGATCGGGGGCATGAAGCCCCTGCCTTCCGCCGAAGAAATCCAGCCTGCCTATGACCTGGGTGATGGTGAGACCGAAACCAAGGGTGGCAATGGAGAGGTAGGGCCCTTCCAGCCTGAGGGCGGGGAGTCCAAGGAGGAATCCGAACAGGGCAGTGAGAAGGGCAGAGGCGGGCAGGGCCAACAGGAAAGGGAGATGTCCCTTTGACATCAGCGTGATGGTGGAATAGGCACCAATGGCAAAGAACCCTGCGTGGCCGAGAGAGATCTGCCCTGTATATCCCACCAGGATATTGAGGCCGATCGCTACCAGGATATTTATGGCCATATAGTTGGCCATATACACATAATAGTTCTTGAAGAGAAAGGGGAACAGGGCGAGAAACAGCATGAGTGCCACGAACCAGAAGACCGTACCCTTCGAGCCGAACAGTTGGACGTCCTCATAGTAGTCCCTCTTCATATCCATGGATGGGTTCTCCCGGTCCTTTTCCCACTCGGCCCGCCCCACCTTCTGGTATTGCAGCAGGGCCTACTTGTTATCGAACTTGGAAACAATCTTCCTATAATAGATCTGCTTCTCTTCGAGCAGAGGGGATTTCTTCCCCATCATGTTGAGTTTCATGATTCGATAGTTTATCTTCTTTATGAGCCTATATTTTTCTTTCTCATCAGGGATGCTTTCAAGCATGTCTTCCATTTGCCGGATCTCTTTTTTTTCCTGCAGTTCAGGGGGGAGACAGTTGGCGTTCTTCAATATCTTGTAGGCGAGACGGAGGTCTTCGGGGATGTTGCTGTCGTCTTCCAGGTCAAGGGGCCGGCCCTTTCCTGCCAGGTTATCAAAGTGACCGTTCTCTTGGGCCTCTCTAATCCTTTGTTCGACTATTCTCAAGTATGCCAGTATTTCGCTCATCCGACCCTTTCCTTTTTGACTCATCAGATGGCCCGGCGGTCCCAGGAATCCAAAACAGTGCGGCAGGATTGGATGCATCTCATTCTCTAGTGCCGTGCAATGGAAGAGTGAATGAGAGATAGAAATCGTCTGCTTGGGTCTCGGAAAAGATACAACATGAAGACAAGGTTTTCAAGCCAATTGGCCACTGCAATGAATTTTGGGGGTCCGATTCCCTCTTGACAAGGAGGGTGCAATCAGATAAGTGCCGAATAGAATTCCTGTTTCCCGCTCCTTCCGGGGGGCCCCGGAGCGGTTCGGCGTAGCCTAAAGGCAGACAAAGCACGTAAGATGATTTGGGCAACACCCTGTGAGGGGAGTTTCCAAGGGATGGCCGTGATTGACGATCTTGACAAAAAGATAATCAGCATGATCCAGGGAGATTTGCCAGTGGAGCCGAGGCCCTTTTCCCTGGTGGCGGAGAAGCTTGGCACGGCAGAAGAAGATCTGATCCGGAGGATCAGGGCCTTGAAGGACAGGGGGGTCATCAGACGTTTTGGCGCGACCCTCCGCCACCAGGAGGCGGGCTTCCAATCAAATGCCATGGTTGCATGGAAGGTGCCCGAGGAGAGGATCGAAGAAGTGGGAAAGACCATGGCACGGTTCAGGGAGGTCACCCACTGCTACCAAAGGATGCCTCAGGGGGACTGGAAGTACAATCTCTATACAATGATTCATGGGGAGGGCAGAGAAGAGTGCTATGAGATTGCATCTCGAATGTCCAGAAAGGCGGGGGTTGACGACTATGTCTTGCTCTTCAGTGAAGAGGAGTTCAAGAAGACGAGCATGGAATATTTTTGATGCATCAAGAGGTGCGGAGAGGCTATGGAAAGGACAAAATCAAAGGCGATCTTCGGGAGGGCACTGGATGTGATCCCGGGCGGCGTGAACAGCCCGGTCCGGGCTGGGAAGGCGGTAGGTGTGGACCCGCCTTTTATTAAGAGTGCCAAAGGCTGCACCTTGTGGGACGTGGATGGCAATCAGTACATTGACTACGTATGTTCCTGGGGTCCTATGATTCTGGGACATGGCCACCCCGAAGTGCTGAAGACCCTGAGTGAAGCAATTCCCGCAGGAACAAGCTTTGGTGCTCCCACGGAACTGGAAGTGGAGATGGCCGAGAGCATCAGGCAATTGGTTCCCTCCATCGAGATGGTAAGGATGGTAAATTCCGGGACAGAGGCCACTATGAGTGCCATTCGCCTGGCAAGGGGGGCTACCGGCAGGGAAAAACTCGTCAAGTTTGAGGGCTGCTATCACGGCCACGTGGACAGTCTTCTGGTCTCGGCCGGATCAGGGGTCGCTACGTTTGCGATTCCAGGATGTCCGGGCGTGCCCAGGGAACTCGCAGGCCATACACTCTCTCTCCCTTTCAACGATGCCGAAGCCCTGAGGGGAGCCATGGAGAAATACGGGCAAGAGGTCGCCGCCATCATCCTGGAGCCCATACCCGGGAATATGGGAGTCATTGTTCCGAGGCCGGAGTTCCTGAAGGAACTGCGAGAGATATGTAATCATACAGGGGCATTACTCATCTTCGATGAGGTGATCAGCGGTTTCAGGGTCCGGCCTGGGGGGGCGCAAGAGCTCTATGGCATAGAGCCGGATCTCACGTGCCTGGGCAAGATAATAGGAGGCGGACTGCCGGTTGGCGCCTACGGCGGCAAGAGGGAAATCATGGAAAATATGGCCCCTGAAGGCAACATCTACCAGGCAGGTACCCTTTCCGGGAATCCCCTTGCAATGGCTGCGGGTCTGGCCACCCTGAGAATCTTGAGGGAGGGCAGGGTGTATGAGGAACTTGAGAGAAAGTCGGAACGGCTCTTCTCAGGCCTTGCGGGGGCCGCGGAATCGGCCGGAGTTCAAGTAGTCATCAACAGGGTTGGGTCCATGGGAACCCTGTTTTTCACGGGTCATCCTGTTACGGATTTCGAATCTGCGAGCGCAAGCAACAGGGAATTGTTCCGGGGCTTTTACTCCAGTATGCTTGACTCGGGAATATATCTGGCACCATCGCCTTTTGAGGCGTGGTTCGTTTCGGCTGCCCATGAAGAGGAACATATACAGAGAACCATTGAATGCGCCAAGAAGTGCTTTGCTTCTCTCGGCGGGTAGCCTTTACGAAGGTGGGGGCAAAGACAATCTCTATGAGGACCCGGACAGACAAAGGTCGGCGGTCTCACCGAGGTGTTGAGGCAACAGTGAGACCAAGGTCTTTCGGGCCCGCAACCCGGGGAAACGGCCTCGAATTTCGGGGAGTTTTTTGTTGACTTTGAAGAAGCACCTATGATAAAGACAACCCGAATTTGAGAGATTTCATATATTTAATGGATAATGAAACCAAGAGGCTCTTCAGGACCCTGGGGTATATCAGTACCACGGGCCTGGCCATGGCCTTCTCCATAGGCATTGGGGCAGTGGCGGGACATTATCTGGACGAGAAGCTCGGGACGCATCCCTGGCTGTTTTTTATACTCTTGGGGTGCGGAATCGCAGCAGCATTCAAGAATCTGTACGTCATGTATAGAAAGGTCAAGAACCTCCAGTAGTGTCGTTTCTTATGGACTGGCAAGTCATCTACAGAGATCTGACCAAGCGCAATTGGGTCATATTGTTCCTCCTGTCAGCGACCAGCTTTTTCTTCCTGGGTGACAGGCTGACCCTGGGCATCATAATGGGAGGGTTTGTCAGCATAGTGAATTTCAATCTCTTGCAGAATACAATCAGAAAGGCCTTTCCCTGCAGTGATGGGGTCAACAAGAGGAAACCGGTCCTTATCGCCAAGTACTACCTCAGACTCCTGGGTCTGGGAGTTGCCATATACTTGCTCTTGAAGACCGGGAGGATAGACGCCGTTGGACTGGCCGTAGGCCTTTCAACGGTGGTTATGAGCATAGTCAGTTTCGGGATTACGAGCGCGTTGAGAATCAGCACCGGGGAGGCGGGTTAACTATGGAACATCATTACTATTTCTTGGTCGAAATCTTTAACAAAATGGGGCTGGGACACTTTGCCCATGAGAATACCCATGTGATTCACTCATGGGTCGTTATGCTGGTCCTCATAATCCTTGCCTTCTTGCTCACCCGGGGTATTCAAATGATCCCCAGGGGCGGTCAGAACGTCCTTGAAATGGCAGTGGAGGGTCTGGAAAACTTCATGGTAGACGTAACAGGGCCCGAAGGCAGGGCCTTTTTCCCCTATATAGGTACTATCTTCTTCTACATCCTGCTCTCAAATCTGCTGGGACTGGTACCCGGATTCTTTTCGCCGACGGCGAATCTCAATACTACATTGTCAATGGCCATTCTGACGTTTATTTTGACCCATTTTATCGGAATAAAATTCCACGGGGTAAAATACATCAAGCACTTCCTCGGCCCGGTCTGGGCCCTGGCGCCTTTGATGTTCGTTATCGAGCTTATAGGACACTTCGCAAGGGTTATGTCCCTGAGCATTCGGTTGTTCGGGAATATCTTCGGCAAGGAAAAGGTCTTGGGTATCCTCTTTGCCCTTGCAGGTTTGTACTTGGCCCCACTACCGATTCTTTTCCTCGGAATCTTGGTGAGTTTCATACAAGCGGTGGTTTTTATGCTCCTGTCCATCGTGTATTTTGCCGGGGCCATGGAGGAAGCCCATTAGAGTTTGGCAAGGAATCTTACCTGGGCCCAAGCTTTGCCCAAGGCATTCTTGGATCAGTTGGGTCTTGAAGAACCCGCAAGAGGCAAAACCCGGAAGGCACACCAAAGAGTTTTAATCGCACCTTGAGCTTGCCGAAAGCCGGTTGGGGATTTTCCTGAACCAGCAATATTTTGGAAGAAGGCCAAACTAAGGAAGAAGGGAGGTAAACATGTCGAAGAAAGTTGTTGTTGGATTGTTAACGTTCTTGCTCTTTATGGGGATGGTCTCCGTGGCATCTGCAGCGGACGGACCTGCCAAGGCCGCAAGCATGTGGATCTATTTCGCCATAGCCTTGGCGTGCGGATTCGGGATCGGAGTGGCTGCCCTGGGGACAGGTCTTGCCATGGGGAACGCCATCAATGGCGCGCTCCAGGGAACGGCCAGGAACCCCGAGGCGGGCGGGAGAATCATGACCACCATGATTATCGGCCTCGCTCTCATCGAGTCGCTCTGTATCTACGCCCTGTTGATATGCCTGATCATGGTTTTCAAGATCCCCAGCTTGGATGCCGTCATGAAGAGTATCGGAGGGTAGGTCGGCCTAGGGGGAGGACTTCCAACAATCCGGGGTCCCTCCCCCTTTTTTTGTAATGCTATGTGCAATTGTTCACAATACCGAGCAGGAACAGGATGATAAAGGAAACCAAGATACCTGATGCCACCATAAGGCGGATCTCCCAATATTCCAGGCCGTTGGAGAGATTGCTGGGGCAAGGAGTCAGGGTGGTCTCCTCCGAGAAACTGGCAGACCTTTGCAAGGTAAACCCTGCCCAGGTTCGGAAAGACCTCTCCTATTTTGGGGAATTCGGAGTACGGGGAATTGGATATGACGTCCGGGAACTCCTCAGAGAGATAGAGAGGATCCTGGTATCGGACAAGGAATGGAATCTGTGCATTGTCGGGCTGGGTAACCTGGGAATGGCGCTCATTGGCCACGAGAACTTCAAGAAGAGGGGCTATAGATTTGTTGCTGCCTTTGACAACGATCCAAGGAAAATAGGGCTGCACCTACCCACGGGTCATGTCATCCAGCCGATCACAAAAATCCCCGACCTGATTCAAGATCTGGACATAGAGATCGGAGTGATTACAACGCCCCCCCTGGCTGCCCAGGCAACGGCAGACCTGCTCATGGAGTCGGGTATCAAGGCCATCCTGAACTTCGCCCCCATTCAGGTGAGGCAGCCCGAGTGCTGCCTGGTGGAAAACGTGGATTTCACTGTCTCGCTAGATAACCTGGCCTATCACCTCGGAAAGGATGATTCAAGCCTGTAAGGACGTCCTTCAGGAAACGCCCGGTGTATGACTGGGGTATTTGGGCAATCTCTTCCGGGGTACCAGCACCAACAAGGTAACCTCCCCTTTCTCCGCCTTCCGGGCCCAGGTCAATGATATAGTCCGCGGTCTTGATCACTTCCATGTTGTGCTCAATGATGATCACGGTGTTATTCAATTCCACCAGATGATTCAGGACCTGGAGGAGCTTCTGTATATCTGCAAAATGAAGCCCGGTCGTCGGCTCGTCGAGCAGGTAGAGAGTCCTTCCCGTATCCCTCTTGCTCAGTTCTCTCGAGAGTTTCACCCTTTGTGCTTCCCCTCCCGACAGGGTGGGGGCAGGCTGGCCCAACTTGATGTATCCCAGTCCGACATCGACAAGGGTCTCCAGCTTGTTCCTGATATTGGGCACGTGCTCAAAGAAGACGAAGGCCTCATTCACGGTCATGTCCAGGATGTCCGCAATATGATACCCCTTGTACCTTATTTCCAGGGTGTCTCTGTTGAACCTGAGCCCGTTACAGGATTCGCAGGTGACATAAACATCCGGGAGGAAGTGCATTTCTATCCGGATAACCCCGTCACCGTTACAGGACTCGCACCTACCACCCCTTACGTTGAAGCTGAATCGGCCCGGTTTGTATCCCCGCATCCTCGACTCCGGCAACATGGAGAAAAGCTCCCTGATTGGTGTAAATAGGCCGGTGTAAGTAGCCGGATTGGACCGGGGGGTCCTCCCGATGGGACTCTGGTCGATGTTTATGACCTTGTCAATGAAATGTATGCCTCTGGCAGACCTGACTTTACCTGCCTTGCGCTTTGCTCCATACAAGCGCTGAGCCAGAAGGGGGTAAAGGGTTTCGTTTATGAGACTACTCTTTCCAGATCCGGAGACCCCGGTGACGCAGGTTAGGGTACCCAAGGGTATCTCCACGTTGATTCCCTTCAGGTTGTTCTGCGCGGCTCCTTCGATGACGAGCCTGTGGGTGCCCTTCCTCCGTTTTGTGGGTATGGGGATGTTCAAGGCACCCGAAAGGTAGCGCCCGGTCAGGGACTCTCTGTCCCCCAGGAGTTCGGAGGGGGATCCTTGAAACACCACATGCCCGCCCTGGAGCCCGGCACCGGGCCCCATATCAATGACAAAGTCCGATGAAAGGATTGTCTCCTGGTCATGCTCCACCACAATGACCGTATTGCCAAGCCCTTGGAGGCGACGGAGGTTATCAAGAAGGAGTTGATTGTCCCTCTGATGGAGCCCAATGCTCGGCTCGTCCAGTACGTAGAGGACTCCCGCAAGGGAGGAGCTGATTTGTGTCGCAAGGCGGATCCTTTGGTCTTCGCCCCCTGAAAGGGTCGATGAAGGCCGATCCAAGGTCAGATAATCCAGACCCACCCGCATCAAAAAGCCCAGGCGCTCCCTTAATTCTTTGATGGGCCTCCTGGCGATGTCCCCTTCTCTTTGATCAAGGTCGAGGTTGGCGATGAAATCAAGGGCCTTATCCACCGGGAGCGCCGTGATTTCGTTGATTGCCCTGCCACCGACCTTGACGGCAAGGCTCTCCGCTTTGAGACGGGCCCCGTTACAGGCAGGACAAGGCCTCAGGCTGATATAGGTATCGAGTTCTTCCCTGATCTGGTATGAATCTGTCTCACGGTATCTCCTATCCAGGTTGGGGATCACCCCTTCGAAGGGGCGCTTGTAAAAGTGTCGCCGATCGTCCTTTGCATAGCGGAACCTGATCTCTTCCTCCCCGGACCCAAAGAGAATCACCTTCTGGACGGCCTTTGGGATATCCTTGAACGGAGTGTATAGGTCGATCCCGTAATGCTGGCAGATGGAGTCTAGCATTTGGTAGAAATAGACGCTGTTACGTCGTGCCCAGGGGGCTATGGCACCCTCCCGGAGGGAGAGGCCGGGGTCAGGCACGATCAGGTCCGGATCGAAAAACCTCTTTTCCCCAAGACCGCTGCACTCAGGACACGCACCGTGGGGGCTGTTGAATGAGAACATCTGGGGAGTGAGCTGGGGTATGCCTATGCCGCATTTTGCGCATCCGGCCTTCTGGTTGAAAAGGGTCTCGCCGGAGTCCGGTAAGTCAACCACGGCCCTCCCCCCCGAAAGGTTCAAGCAGAGTTCAACGGAATCCGTGAGCCTGCCCCTTATTCCCTCCTTGACGACAAGGCGGTCAACAACGACGCTGATGTCGTGCTTCTTGTTCTTATCCAGCCTGATTTCATCCTCGAGCAGTCTTTCCCGGCCGTCGGCCTTGATCCTTGTGAAGCCATCTCTTCGCAGCTTCCGGAGTAGGTGCAGGTGCTCTCCTTTCTTGCCGGAGACAAGGGGGGCCATGATCTGCAACCTCGTGCCAGCGGGCATGGCCATGATCTGGTCCACTATCTGCTGGGTGGTCTGGGATGTGATCTCAAGGCCGCACTTTGGGCAATGGGGATGGCCAATCCTGGCGTAGAGCAATCTCAGAAAGTCGTATATCTCGGTCACTGTCACCACCGTGGACCGGGGATTCCTGCTGGTGGCTCTTTGTTGAATGGAGATGGCAGGTGAAAGGCCCTCGATCGTGTCCACGTCCGGCTTGTCCATTTGCTCAAGGAACTGACGGGCATAGGCGGAAAGGGACTCCACGTACCGTCGCTGGCCCTCTGCATAGATGGTGTCAAACGCCAGGGAGGATTTCCCTGAGCCAGACAGTCCCGTGATGACCACGAGCCGGTTCCTGGGTATGTCAACGGATACTTCTTTGAGGTTGTGCTCCCTGGCTCCCCTTATCTTTATGTAGTCACTGGCCATGGTTATCCTGTAAGTTTACTCATTTTTCTGTTCTCCACAATGAAGGCGGCCAATCTGATGGCAGCTTTCAGGCTCGATGGGTCTGCGATCCCCTTTCCAGCAATATCATAAGCGGTTCCGTGATCCACCGAAGTCCTGACGATGGGAAGTCCCAAGGTAATATTCACGGCATCCGAGAAGTGGAGGAGTTTCAAAGGGGTCAGCCCCTGGTCGTGGTACATGGCCACCACCGCGTCAAACTCGCCCTTGACCGCCCTGTGGAAAAGGGTATCCGCCGGGAAGGGGCCGTCAACCCCTATTCCCTGGGACCTCGCCCTTTCTATGGCCGGCCCAATGATTTCTCGCTCTTCGTTCCCAAAGAGGCCCTGTTCTCCCGCATGGGGGTTCAAGGCCGCAACTGCTATCCGCGGTTTTTCCAGTGCGAAATCCTCCTTCAGGGCCCTGTCGGTGATAGAAATGGTCCTGTAAACGGTGGCCCCGTCCAGAAGCCCGGGTACATCACGGAGGGCACAATGTATTGTCACAAGGGATACCTTCAGGCGCTCCCCTGCCAGCATCATCACATAGTCCCTGGTTTGCGTGAGATTGGATATGAGCTGTGTATGCCCCTCAAAGGGGAAGCCTGCCTCGTGCATCAAGGCCTTGTTGATGGGACAGGTTACCATGGCGTCCAGTGCCCCCTCCCCGGCCATCTCAACGGCCCTGGTTATGTATTCCACCATCGCCGTACCACCTTCCCGTGTGGGACGGCCTGGTTCCATTTGGGCCCTCTTCAGTCTGGAAAGGGGCATGAGATCGATCCTGTCAGGTCTGCCAACGGCTTCCTTGGGAACCGAGATCTCGTTGAGGGAAAACCTGCCAGTGTCCAGACCTCCGGCAAGGAGGGCCCCTGGATCTCCCAACACAACAGGCACGCAGGTGTAGTAGACACTTCGATCAGACAGGGCCTTGGAGATGATCTCCGGTCCCACGCCCGAGGGATCACCCATGGTAATGCCAATTAAGGGACGTTCATCCAAAGTTTATCCTCCATTCCCTCTGATCAAGGGTCATTGCCGGGTAAAGAAGAAGCTATCAACCCCGGAAAAGTTCGGAGCGCCAAATCCCTGTTGCTCCGTCGGCTAAGTCTGCCTATTATGGAATCCCCGGCCTTTCCTGTCAACGCAATGGTGTTAGAGCGGGATTTTCTCGCGATCCTCCAGCGTCGATGTAGGAGCGAGTTTCACTCGCGAAAAAAGATTTTGTGTAGGCGCATGTTTCACATGCGATCCTGAACTGTGCTTGGGATCCACAATTCTTTTTTGTGAGAAGGTCCTCCCAGGAGAAAACGCCTGGAATCCCTCTATGCCCTGGATTCTCCCTTGTGTTTTCCCTTGTTTCCATCTAAATTCAGTGTCACCTCAACGCTTTGTATGAAAGGGGATGCACCTTGACCGATCACCACGATTCCTGGATAAGGCTCCTCAGACTCTCTTTACCTCCTCCGAGCCTCAAAGACAACACCGGGGACGCGGAAAGGGTGTCAAAGGGCACGGAAAAGGCCCTGGGCCACGGGAAGGTGCGGATGGGCCTGCCTCTCATGAAAAGGGTTCCCTCTTTGTTCAGGGAACATGGGTATGATATCCGCGTCATCGTCTACAAAGGAGAAGAGACCTGGCGCCTGGTGGACCTGGTTCCAGCCAAAGACGGGAATGCCCTCTACGGCCTCGCCATTGACCTAGGTAGCGCCACCATAGTTGTCGAGCTCCTGGACCTCCTGGGGGGGCGTACCTTGGAACAAGTGTCCTTCCTCAATCCCCAGGTGGAGGTTGGGCCGGATATCCTCACCAGGATCCATTTTGCCACTCGCAACAAGGGGCTGGAGAAACTACAGGCCATGGCCCTGGATGGGATCAACCGGGAGATAGAAGGGCTGGTGTCCAGGCACCGAATCAGGAGGGAATCTCTTGTGGCCGCCTCCGTTGCCGGGAACACCACCATGACCCACTTTCTGCTCGGGCTGGACCCCTACGGGATATGCCGGGAGCCCTATATCCCGGCCGTGAACAGGCCAGGGATCGTGCTGGCGCGAGAAGTGGGCATGGCGATGCACGAGGAGGGGCCTGTCTTCGTTTTTCCCAATGTGGGAAGCTATTTTGGCGGCGACATGGTGGCCGGTATCCTGGCTTCAGGAATGGACCAAAGCGATGACATCTGCCTCCTCGTGGACGTGGGGACCAACGCTGAGGTGGTTTTGGGCAACAAGGAATGGCTTGTGGCATGTGCCGGCGCAGCAGGGTCTGCCCTTGAAGGAGGTGTCGCTGAGATGGGGGCAATGGCAGGCCCGGGGGTTATCGACAGGGTCGCCATCGACGCGCGGAAGGGTACATTCAAGGTCACGACCATAGGGGGTCTGCCTCCCAAGGGGATCTGCGGTTCAGGCCTCATCGACCTGGTGGCCCAGCTCTTCCTGGCAGGGATGATAGATACCCGGGGCAGGTTCGTGAAAGAGCGGTGCGGGGACCGGTCAAAGGATATCGACGGGATCACTCACCTGGTGGTGGTTCCTGCCCGGGAGGCGGCCACAGGAAAGGATATCACCCTGAGCCAGACAGATCTGGACAGGCTCATCCGCTCCAAGGCGGCCATGTACACCATCCTGACCACCCTCGTGGGCATGATGAACATCGAATTTTCAGACATTTCCCGTTTCTATGTGGCAGGGACCTTTGGCTCCTACATCGATCCCCGCTCGGCCATCACCATCGGCATGCTCCCGGACCTCCCCCTGGAAAGGTACAAGGGGCTGGGAAACACGTCCCTGGCCGGGGCCCGCATGGCGCTCCTCTCGGAAAAGGCGCGGGACACGGCTTGCAGAATCCGTGACAGGATGACCTACATAGAACTCAACGTGAACCAGGAGTTCATGAACCTCTTCAGCGCGGCCCGGTTCCTCCCTCACACGGACATGGATCTCTTCCCTTCGGTGAAGGAACAGCTCAAGGTGCACAATCAGTAGGAGCATGTTCGACAAGCAATACGTCCCTGTAGGAGCGGGTTTCACCCGCGATCAAAGATTAAGGAATCGCGATCAGAGGTCGCTCCTACATCCGGAAGATTGGGAATCGCGACCAGAGGTCGCTCCTACAGAGGGAGGGGAGTTTGGCGCGATTGACAGGGGTGGGAGGGATGTGGAGGGTCATGCTTCCGGATGACCGAGTAAGGACGCATGGGAGTGCGTCCCGCAACAAATCAGGCAATGGACGAGCGGGAGCTCGTCCCTCCAGGGGCCGCCGATGCGGACGGGGTGGAACCCGTCCCTCCAGGGACCACGGATACGAAAGGGGGGTTGTCCTTGATTGCGGGGAGCGTTTCGTATATAGTTATCTTTTTGGGCCGGGCGAGTACCTAGGGTCGAGGCCTTGGCTGACTGGGAAATGGGAGGTTCAAACTGTTTATTACCTTTGAGGGCATTGAGGGGTGCGGGAAGACGACGCAGGTCAAGCGCCTGGGAGGAAAGCTCACCGAGTATGGCATCGAATTCATTTCCACCTTTGAGCCCGGCAGCACGACCATCGGCCGGAAGATCCGACGCATCCTCCTGGACCCGGAGAACAAGGGCCTCGTGCCCTTCGCGGAACTCCTCCTTTACGCAGCCGACAGGGCCCAGCACGTGGAAGAGGTGATCAAGCCAGCGCTGGAGGCGGGGAAGTGGGTCCTCTGCGACCGATTTGCGGATGCTACGGTGGTGTACCAGGGGGCGGCCAGGGGTCAGGCCATGGAGATCATCAGGACCCTGAACGAGAAGGCAACATCAGGGATCAGGCCGAATTTGACTTTCTTGCTGGATTGCCCGGAAGAGGTGGGTCTCAAGAGGGCCACGGCGAGGAATTCCCTGGAATCGACTACGGACCAAGACCGGTTTGAAAGGGAAGGCGTTGTGTTTCACAGGAAGATAAGGAAGGCCTACCTGGATCTGGCGAGTAGGGATAGGAATCGATTTGTTGTGATTGATGCAACAATGCCCGAAGAGAGAGCCACGGAGCAAATCTTGCGCCACCTGAAACCCTATTTGGAGCGGGCAAGGGAGATCCAATGAAGCAAGGGGAGAGCAACTTCAAGTCCTTTTCCCAGATCATTGGACAGGAAAAGGCCATTGGTATCTTGCGACAAGTTATGGAGAGGGACAGGATCCCCCATGCTTACTTGTTTGTGGGAATACCCGGTATCGGAAAGAGGACGACCGCAATGGCCTTTGCTCGTTTCGTCAATTGCAAGGGCCGGGTTGATGGAGACGGATGCGGGAGATGTGTGCCCTGCCGGCAGATTATGGGTGGGAACTTCCCTGATCTTGAGCAGATCGAACCCGACGGACAGGTGATCAAGATCGAGCAGATCAGGGAGTTGAACCGGGTCTTTGAGTACAAGAGGGTATCCGGCAGATACAGGGTCTGCATAATTCAACAGGCCGAAAAGATGACGGAAGAAGCAGCCAATGCCTTCTTAAAGACACTGGAAGAGCCGGCCCCGGGAAACATAATCATCCTCGGCGTGACCGAACCCCTGGACCTGTTGCCCACGATCGTATCACGCTGTCAGCAGATTTCCTTCAGGCCGCTTCCTTCGGATATGGTTGCGACATGGCTCATGGAGAACAAGGCCCTGGACCCGGAAAAGGCATCGGTGCTGGCGAGGATTTCAGAGGGGAGTCTTGGTAGGGCCCTTGAGATGGCAGAGGATGATTATTTTGAAAGAAGACAGGATGATATCTTCAAGATCAACAGCCTTCAAAACCAGTCTCCTGTCAAGGCCTTGGAAACGGTCCTGGAGTTTGTTCAGAGGGACAGGAAGGGATCAGGGGGTGATGACAGTACCACAGGTGTGGCCCAGGTGCTTACGACCTGGAAGACGTGGTACCGGGACCTGCTTCTCTTGAAAGTGGAAGGGCCCGAAGACTTGCTCTTCAACGTTGATTTCTCGCAACGGTTGAAAAATACTGCAAGAAACCTTAGTATAGAGTCTTTGATCAAGAGCATCCTGCTCCTTGACCAGGCGCAAAGGGACATCTTGAGGGCGAGGAACAGGGAATTGGTCATGGAGAATGCCGTCCTGACAATAAAAGAGGAAGGGCACGGACAGGGAAACACAAATCAGTAAGAAAAGGAATGAAGACAATACATGAATAAGCTCGTCAGCGTCCAATTCAGGAAGGACGGAAAGATATACTTCTTTGATTCGGGGAATCTCGTGCTGAAGAAGGGCGATAACGTCATAGTTGAAACGGAACTGGGTCTCGCTTACGGAGAAGTGTGCGAAAATCCCATACGGTGTAACGGAAACCTGTCTAAGTTGTCTCTCAAGAAGGTAATTCGGTTGGCGACCGAGAAGGACAGGGATCGATATGAGAAGAACCGCCGGATGGAAAGGGACGTCTATGAATATTGCCTGCAGAGGGTTCAGGACAGATCCCTGCCCATGAACCTGGTCTCTGCGGAAAGGTTCTTTGATGGCAGTAAGATCGTGGTCTATTTTACCGCGGAAGGTCGGGTCGATTTCAGAGAGCTGGTGAAGGACCTGGTTCAGCGGTTTCACACAAGGATTGAGATGAGACAAATAGGGGTCCGGCACCAGGCAAAGATGGTGGGCGGGCTGGGGAGTTGCGGCCGACAACTCTGTTGCACGAGTTTTTTGAACAATTTTGAACCGGTGTCCATAAAAATGGCCAAGGAGCAAAGCCTGTCCCTCAATCCGTCCAAGATTTCGGGGATGTGCGGCAGGCTCATGTGCTGTCTGAACTATGAACATGCCTATTACGAGGAGGCCAAAAAGGACCTTCCCAAGCTCGGTAGAAGAGTGAAGACCAATAGGGGTGAAGGCAAGGTGATCCGCCAGAACATATTCAGGGAAACACTGACCGTTAGCCTCGAATCAGGGGAGGAAGTGGAGATACCCTACGACGAGATAATAAATGACGCCAACTGAGGTGGGACTCTGCCCATGGTTATCCCCTTAAAGACGGCTTCCAAAGGGCTATCCTCAAGGCATCCCTTATTTTGATCAAGCAGGAGGGGAGAAGAAAGAGAATTGTCGGAAAAATTCTATATCACTACACCTATTTACTATGTCAACGCAGAGCCACACCTGGGCCATGCTTACACGACCATCGTGGCCGACGTGATGAACAGATTCCATGTGCTGGCAGGGGCCGAGACCTATTTCCTCACGGGAACGGACGAGCACGGAGACAAGATCGTGGCTGCTGCCGAGAAGGCGGGACAGTCTCCAAGGGAGTACGTGGATCGCATAAGCCGGCTTTTCAGGGAGTTGTGGCCGAGACTGAACATAACGAACGACTACTTCGTCCGAACCACGGATGAGAGACATAAGGAAACAGTAAGGTACATACTGGAGAGGGTAAATGAAAAGGGAGACATCTACTTCAGCGATTACTCGGGCCTTTATTGTTTCGGCTGTGAAAGGTTTTACACGGAACGGGAGCTGGTGGATGGGAAGTGTCCGGATCACCAGAGGGAACCAGAGGTCATAAGCGAGGCAAACTATTTCTTTCGCATGAGCAGATACCAGGGCTGGCTCATCAAGCATATCCACGAAAACCCTGATTTCATACGCCCGGAAAGGTACAAGAACGAAGTCCTCTCCTTCCTGAGAGAACCCCTGGAGGATCTGTGCATCTCCCGGCCAAAGACGAGGCTCACATGGGGGATCACCCTGCCCTTTGATGAGAATTATGTCACCTATGTCTGGTTTGATGCACTCATCAACTACGTGTCGGCCCTCGGTTACCCGGGGGGCGACCTTTTCAGGAAGTTTTGGCCTGTCGCCCAACATCTCATAGCCAAGGACATACTCAAGCCCCACGGGATCTACTGGCCCTGCATGCTCAAATCCGCCGGGATCGATCCTTACAGACACCTCAATGTTCATGGCTACTGGAATGTCAATGAAGGCAAGATGTCAAAGACCTTGGGGAACGTGGTAAAGCCCCTTGAATTGGCGGATATTTACGGGTTGGATGCATTCAGATACTTCCTGATGCGGGAGATGGTCTTCGGGCTCGATTCCGAGTTCAGTGAGGAGGCGTTGGTCGCGAGGATAAATGCTGACCTTGCCAATGACCTGGGCAACTTGGTGAGCAGGAGCCTCACCATGATCAGGAAGTACTTCAAAGGAGATGTGCCTGAACCCGGTGAAAGCACAGGGGATGACGATGATCTGAAGGAGGCGAGTTTAGCACTTATAGATAAGTACCACGGATTCATGAAGGAGTTGGGATTCCACAAGAGTCTCATGGCCATATGGGAAGTCATCGGGAAAGTGAACAAGTACATCGACTCCATGGCGCCCTGGGAGTTGGCAAAGAAGGATCGGGGCAGGCTTGCAACGGTGATATTCCATATTGCCGAGTCGCTAAAAATCATATCTGCCCTTTTATGGCCCTTTATCCCGGGCAGCGCTGAGAAGATGCAAAAGGCACTCGGGTTGACCAGGTGGGGGAAGGATCTGAAGATGACCCATGTTAGTCAATGGGGGAGGGGAGAGAGATTTGACGCGGTAAAGGAGGTGCCCAAGCTCTTTCCGCGGGTGGAGATGAGTAGAGGGGAGAAGGGTAAGACGACGATGGAGGATCGACGGATGGAGAAGGGAAAGGAGCTTATATCTTTCCAGGAGTTTCAGAGGCTGGACCTGAGAATAGGGACGGTGAAGGCGGCTGAGGCAATCAAGGGATCTAAGAAGCTCATAAAAATGACGGTGGATATCGGCGAAGAACGCACAGTGGTGGCGGGCATCCTCGGGCACTATTCTGCCGAGGATCTCCTCGGCAGGCAAGTCGTCATCGTGGCAAATCTGGAACCGGCC
>JAFDHO010000257.1 GCA_019308745.1 Deltaproteobacteria bacterium | reverse complement strand
TTGGTTGAATTAGTCTCATTGGTTCTATTGTTCCATCTGGTTCTGTTGCCTTGTTCGCTGTTTCTTGTCACTCGTTACTCGTCACTCGTAACTTGTCACTTCTTCTTGCTGCTTACTGCTCACTGCTTACTCTCCCTTCCTCGTGCCTAGCGCCTCTTGCCTCTTCCTTCCTACTGCTTGCTTCCCTTTCCTCCAACCCTCTGCGACTCTGTGGGCTCTAGCGACCCTGAGTTCAGTCGAAGGGGAGCGGGCGAGAGATATCCCTTTTCTCTTTTCTCACTGCTTACTGCTCACTTTCTATGTCCACCGACACGGTCGGCTCGGTCCATAGCTGGATTGGGGTAAGCGCAGGTGAGGGGGTTTTTTATTCTGTTTACAAGAGGGGACAAATAGGTTATGGCCTATGAAAGGGTCAGGATCAGAAGCGAGCCCTTCCAGTGAGGGTCTCACGGGATGCCTCACTGTTCTCGGCTTATTTTAGGCACAAGCCTCATTGCGGAGATACGGAAGATGGGAGAAAAGAGATCCCTTAACGCAGCGCCCGACTCCGACAGGGTGGCTGCCCTGAGGAGCCTTCCCCGAGATATTGTCCAGTCCATGAGCAGAGAGGAGATCCGCGCCTTTCTCCACGAAGACATCTGGCCGGACAGCTTGAAAGAGAAGTTGAAAGACTACATCGTTCATGAGGATTGAACTGGGTCAGGGCCCTGTTGCCCCGCTGGTCGGCAGGAAACGCGCTAGGCTTGGATCGTTTTGTCTTTTGAGCTCGGAGACAATCCGCACAGTGCTGTTCAATACGGGAGAGGGCGGCAACGCGGTTGCCTCGGTCCATAGATGAAGCGGCAGCGCGGTTCGGCGTTTCATTTTGGCCCGAAAATGATTACTTGACACAAGGGGGCAATTTCCCTATGCTTTCAAGAATTTATCAATTCCGAAGGCACTCCGTTTCTGTTCGTGACCAGAGGGGTCCTTGATGCTTGAAGTTAGAAACGTGGACAAGAGCTTTGGAGGTCTCATGGCCGTCTTTGACTGCTCCCTGGAGGTCCGGAAAGGTTCTATCACGGGCCTCATAGGACCGAACGGGGCAGGCAAGACGACCCTTTTCAACGTTATCACGGGTTACTACAAACCGGACCGGGGGCAGATTCGCTTCCAGGGAGAAGACATAGGCGGCCTCGCCCCCCACAGGATCTTCCACAAAAGGATCTACCGGACATTCCAGATCACGAGAGAATTTCCCCACATGACCGTTCTGGAGAACCTCATGCTTATCCCCGAGGGCCAGATGGGCGAAAGGGTCTGGAACACCTGGTTCAGGATGAAGGCGGTTCAGGAGCAGGAGAGGGCAATACAGGAGAGAGCGCTGGAGGTCCTTGAATTTGTGGAACTTATAGCCTTAAAGAACGAATATGCGGGATCCCTCTCCGGCGGGCAAAAGAAGCTGCTGGAGCTTGCCAAGACCCTGATGGCGGAACCGGAGTTGGTATTGCTCGACGAGCCCGGTGCCGGCGTCAATCCCACCCTGATGCGAAAGCTCATCCAAAATATTGAAAGGCTGCGTGAGGAGAAGGGGATCACCTTTTTCCTCATCGAGCACGATATGGACCTGGTCATGACCCTGTGTAACCCCGTGATCGTGATGAGCGAAGGACGAAAGCTGGCCGAGGGGACCCCCGAAGAAATCAAGAGGGATGAGAGGGTCCTGGCCGCATATCTGGGCGGGCAATACAGATGATCATACTCAAGGCAGAAAAGGTGACCGCGGGATATACCTCGGAGGTGGATATCCTCCATGGCGTGGATATCCAGATCCAGGAAGGTCAAATCGTCTCCATCATAGGTCCTAACGGCGCGGGCAAATCCACCCTCCTCAAGACAATCTTTGGCCTCCTCAAACCCAGGGGCGGCACAATAGCCTTTGAGGAAGAAGACATCACGGGCCTCAAACCCGACAAGATTGCCAGGAAGGGCTTGAGCTATGTCCCCCAGGTGGATAACGTCTTCCCGTCCCTGACCATTCAAGAGAACCTGGAGATGGGGGCCTTTATCCGGAGAGATGATTACAGCGGCCGGCTGGAGGAGATATACGAGCTTTTCCCTGCCTTGAAGGGGAAGAGGAACCAGAAGGCAGGCCAGCTCTCGGGCGGTCAGAGACAGATGGTGGCCATGGGAAGGGCCCTCATGTTGGATCCCCGGGTCCTGCTCCTGGATGAGCCCTCTGCCGGCCTTGCGCCCATCATCGTCTCGGACATATTCGAAAAGATCGTGGATATAAACAGGACGGGCGTGTCCATGATGATTGTTGAGCAAAACGCCAGGGAGGCCCTCAAGATGGCCAACCACGGATACGTCCTTGCCATGGGCCGCAATGTCCTCGATGACTCAGGGAAGGCACTGCTCGAAAACGAAGAGGTTGGTCGTCTCTACTTAGGGGGTTGATCGTGTTAGAGCTGTTCATCTATGGAATCGTGCTTGGGTCCATCATTTCCCTCGGGGCTATAGGCCTTACCCTGGTCTTCGGCATCATACGATTTGCCAATTTCGCCCACGGAGACCTCATGTCGGCAGGGGCCTATTTTGCCCTGTTCATGGTCACGGGCGTGCTTTCATGGCTTGGCGTGCCCGATTCCAACTTCGGCATGCTGTCCTTTGGCTGGCGTATGCTCATCGCCTTCCCCTTTTCCATGGCAGTGGTCGCGTGCGTTGCCGTGCTTTTGGACCGCATCCTCTACCAGAAACTTCGCAAGAAGAAAAGCGGAATGGTGATCCTGGCCATGTCCTCCCTTGGGGCGGCCTTTATCATCAGGATGATTATCTACATATTCGCGGGCGCGGATTCGCTCTTTTACAGACCCGGGATCCTGAGGCCCGCCCTGGAAGGCCCCCTTGGCATCAAGATCCGTCCCGACCAGATCCTCATCCTCATCGTCGTGTTCCTGCTCATCACCCTCCTCCACCTCTTCCTCAAGAATACCCGGATGGGAAAGGCCATGAGGGCCACGGCAGACAATATGGACCTGGCCCTGGTCTCGGGCATTGACACGGAAAGAATCATTATATGGACCTGGGCGATCGGTGGATGCCTTGCAGCGGCCGGGGGGATTCTCTACGGTATCGATGTCCAGCTACAGCCCGACATGGGCTGGAAGTTCCTTATTCCCCTCTTTGCCGCCACCATCCTGGGCACGATCGGCAACATGTACGGGGCCCTGATCGGCGGATTGACCATCGGGGTGGCCCAGCAGCTTTCCACCGCCTTTCTGATGCCTACCTATAAGCCCGCTGTGGCCTTTATGATCATGATTATCATCCTCCTGATCAGGCCGCGGGGGATATTCGGAGGAAGCACCTGATGGAACTCGGCGGTCTCATTGCTTATCTCGTCTCCCTGGCAATCATGGCAGGGATCTACGCGGTGTTTTGCCTCGGCTTGAACATCCAATGGGGCTACACAGGACTCTTCAATATCGGAATTGCCGGATTCTTTTGCATCGGGGCCTATACCTCTGCCATGATCACCACCCCCAAACCAACTGGCGTCTATGCCCAGTATGTCCACCAGATATTCGGGTTGGATTACCCCTTTCTCTTCGGCCTGGTCGGCGCGGCAATCGTCTGCGGCATCATCGCCTTCCTCATCGGGATTCCCACCCTCAGGTTGAGGGAGGATTACCTGGCCATTGCCACCATCGGAATTGCCGAGACCTTCCGGCTCATCTTCAACAACGAGCATTGGCTGGCCAACGGGCCCAGGGGCCTGATGGGTCTCCCCCAGCCCTTGCAAAGCCTGGTGGATCCGAAGCACTATAACTACGTCTACCTCGTCGTCGTCCTTGTCATCCTGCTTATCATATACCTGCTCATCGAACGCGCTATCAGATCCCCCTGGGGCAGGGTCCTGCGGGGCATTCGCGAGGACGAGATCTCGGCCGCCACGAGCGGGAAAGACGTCTTCCGGTTCAAGATGCAGTCCCTGGTCTTCGGCTCCATGATCATGGGTATCGGCGGTGCCCTTTACGCACACTACACCAAGGCCATCTCGCCGGACGTGTTCACACCCCTTTACGGCACCTTCATCATCTGGGTCATGTTGATGGCAGGGGGTAGTGGAAACAATAAGGGGGCCCTTCTCGGTGCCTACGTGGTGTGGGGCATCTGGATCGGAACGAAGTTTATGACGGATCTTCTCCCCTATACACTGAAGGCGAGGGCGCCTTATATCAGGTTTCTCATCATCGGGATCCTCCTGGAAATCATCCTCATCTATCGTCCCCAGGGTCTCTTGGGGGAAGAGAAGAAAATCTCCAAGATGATCGAATAGGGGGATACTCCTCGGTCTGGTTCATGGGGACATGCGAGACACGGGGGAATGCGGGAAAGGTAAAAGCAAACCGGCCAGAGGCAATGGGCAATGGGCAATGGGCGATAGGCAATGGGCAATAGGCGATGGGCGATGGGCGATAGGCAATGGGCGAGAGGCAATAGGCAATAGGCCAGAGGCAATGGGCGATAGGCCAGAGGCAATGGGCCATCGGCTATTAAATGATTTTCTATCTCACGCCCGCTTGCCCCGCTTTGCGGGGCTTCGCTCGAGCGCACAAAGGCACAGAGAAACAGGGGAATCGCGGCAACATGCCGCTCCTACAAGGGAATCTCAAGGTTCAAGGTTCATTGGTTGAATTAGTCTCATTGGTTCTATTGTTCCATCTGGTTCTGTTGCCTTGTTCGCTGTTTCTTGTCACTCGTTACTCGTCACTCGTAACTTGTCACTTCTTCTTGCTGCTTCCTGCTTACTGCTTGCTTCCCTTTCCTCCAACCCTCTGCGGCTCTGCGCGCTCTAGCGACCCTGAGCTCAGTCGAGGGGGAGCGGGCGAGAGATATCCCCTTTCTCCTTTCTCACTACTTTCTGCTTACTTTCTATGCCCGCCGACACGGTCGGCTCGCTCCATAGCACGGTCGCGGCAAAATACCGCTCCTACAAGGGAAGTTCAAAGTTCAAAGTTCAACTAAATGATTTTCTATCTCACGCCCGCTTGCCCCGCTTTGCGGGGCTTCGCTCGAGCGCACAGAGGCACAGAGAAACAGGGGAATCGCGGCAACATGCCGCTCCTACAAGGGAAGTTCAAGGTTCAGGGTTCAAAATCTGGTCCGTTTCACTAGTTTTATTGGTTGAATTAGTCTCATTGGTTCTATTGTTCCATCTGGTTCTGTTGCCTTGTTCGCTGTTTCTTGTCACTCGT
>JAFDHO010000256.1 GCA_019308745.1 Deltaproteobacteria bacterium | reverse complement strand
ATTTTTACAAGGTCAATTCCTTACCTCGTAATTTCCTATACCCTTATATCATCGGGCAAGATAGCTTGTAAATACTCATCCCAATACCATCACTATATCGTGGTAAATAACACTATGAGATCCAGCCTTGATTTCAAAACCATGACACTCCCTCCCCATCTGAGCCTTGCCCTGGGGCCTGCAGACATGGCTTGAGCACAGAGGTCTTCTTAATCCGGACCGGTGGTGCCCCTTGAAAAAAGGCCTATGTCCGTGGTAATAATAGAAGGCAGTCTATTGACAGGCCGTTGCCCAAACAATGGGAATAGTGGTACTTAGCCCTTTGAGAGAGGGGGAGCTTGATCAGGTGGTCCTTAAGGCGGTGTTTTTTGATGCGGGAAACACGCTCATCTATCCATATCCTTCGGTAGGCGAGATCTATAGCAGGATAGCGTCACGGCACGGGATGAGCTTTGATAAGGACGAGGCCCGCGCAGCGTTCAAGAGGGCCTTTTTGTCACGCCGAGGATGGCCCCTTGATGATCATAAGATTGAGATAGACTGGTGGAAGGGCATAGTCTGGGATGCCGTGACATCCCTGTGCAGGCCCAAGAACTTCGACGCCTATTTTGAGGAACTCTTCGATTTCTTTACGACGGCGGAGGCATGGAAGATATACCCGGAGGTGATTCCCACCCTGGAAAGACTCAAGACCAAGGGCCTGGAACTGGGAGTGATTTCCAACTGGGATTCGAGGCTGCTGCCCCTACTTAACAATCTGAAACTTGCCCACTTCTTTTCCGTGATTGCAGTTTCCGCATTGGTGGGGAGCGTTAAACCTGATCGCGGAATATTCCGCTACGCCCTTGGCAAGGTAGGGGTGGAGCCCGAGGAATCTCTCCATGTGGGCGACAACCTGGACCTGGACTTCAAGGGTGCACGGGCAGGGGGCCTTCATGCTCTTCTCCTGGACCGAAACCATGACGGGCCCGGTAAGGGCGAGATCCCAACCATTGCCTCCATTGATGAGGTCTTGGCTTACACGGAGTGAAGAAGATCGACTCCCGGGATGCCCCTAGGGCACGGGCGGTGCAGTAATGGTAATGACGGCACCGAGAACAGTTGCGGCGCCGAAGATCAGCCAGATGGATTCAAAACTCCCAAAGGCGTCGTAAAACATCCCTGCGATGGGTGGGCCTGCGATGGTTCCAATGGTGAAGAAGAGGTTGATCAAGCCCAGTATCTTCCCAAAATTCCTGACCCCGAAATAGGCCCGATAGGTAGGCAACAGGGTAGGCATCACCCCCCCCAACGCCCCCATTAAGGGGTTCAGGGCACCGGTCTCAATGCCTCGCAGGGAAGACGCGAGGGAAATATGCGCATAGCTCCAACCGAGGGTCAAGGCGAGGGGATCTATAAAGGCCGTAAACCCATATATCCCGATGGAGCTGTTGCATGCCATCAATATGACGCCGGCGAATACGATGTACCATCCATAATACATGACATTATCCCTGTTTGGTCTGAGCGGTTTTTCATGGAGACAACGACAAAGAAAGGTACGTCTTCTTGTGAGATAAGGCAAATGGTATTATTTGGGCAACAGCCGGTAGAGACTTCCGGCCAAAACAGAGTCAAGGAGTGTCAGGGCGCCTTTTATTACCCTTTGGGAGGGCCCCCACGTTTTTCAAACAGAGCAATTTTTTGCTTGATCTATAACCTTGTTTTTGGATACTTTAAAAAGGATTTCATATGGTTATCGGATCAAGTGAGGAGGTTGCACTCCCAGAATTTCTCCAAAATCGGGCCCCGATATGCCAGAAGGCTCAATCTATGGAAGAGCTCAGCCGTTACTCCAGGATAAAGTGGGAACGTTCAGTAAGACTAAAAAAGGACGGGGCCTTGCAGGAGGCGGAATGTGAACTGAGAGAGGCCCTTGAGGAGGAGCCTGAACACCCGCTCCTATTGTCGAGCCTGGCCCAGCTCTACTTGATGCAAGACAGACAAAAGGAGGCCAGGATCTTGACGGATACCGTCCTGTCCTCCAACCCTCAATACCCGCAGGCACTCCATATACTGGGAGAAATCTACTACAGGGAGAACAAGCTGCAAAAGGCGCTTCAATGCTTTGAACGGGCTTATGAAATGGCTCCTGGAGCCTACATGGCCCGGGGCATTGTGAAGACCTTGAGAGACATGAAACGCTATGAGGAGGCCCTTGAATTACTGGATAAGGCGCTTGCCCACGACCGTGATAATCTGGGGCTTCAGAAGCACAGGGCAGTGATCCTGAACAGGATGGGAAGGGAGGAGGAAGCGCTCGAGCTGTACGAAAGAATAAGCAAGCGTGATCCTACAGACAAGTTTGCTCGGAGGGAAATATATCGCTTGAAAGGCCTGAACAGGTCTGATGAAAAAGTGGTCCAAGAGCTGAAAAGGGTGGTGAACCTAGAATCGAGGAAAGATGATGCTCAGCTACACGAATTCTTGGCGCAGAAGCTCAAAAAGCTTGGAAGACTGAAAGAGGCTGCTGCCGAGTTCCAAAAAGCAAGGGAACTTGAACCGGATGGTCACTATTTTATGGCCCAGGAAGGGTTTTGCAGATACCGACTGGGTGAATATTGCGAGGCCATCGGGTTACTGGAGGCCGCTTTCCTGAGAGATCCAAATGATTTCAGGATAAAGGCCACACTGAAGAAGATGTATCAGGCCACGAACAACCTGGAGGGATTCGTAGACCTTCTGGAAAAGGCCCTTGAGAAACACCCTCAAAACGTAAAGTTGGCCGGTGCCTTGAAGGGTATGAGAAAGAAAATGGAGAACAAGACAATCTTTCAAAAAAAGGATCATGAAGGAAAAGTTGACCATAGGTGACTTGGTGGAGATCCCTGAGATCAAAACCGTCATCCAGATGCAAGATTTGAAGGATCCATCTCTCCGGAAGATGATCGCCGACACCTTTGTGCTAACCTCCGAGGTCACCAGCAATCTCCGGGCCGTTTTCACGACTCTCAGGGGAGCTGAAGGGAGGGGCATCTTCTTGAAGGGGCATTTTGGTTCAGGAAAATCCCATTTCCTGACCATGCTCAGTCTTCTGCTGAAAAGCCCCGGAACCTGGGATGCTGTTGTGTCTCAGGAGCCTTCTCTCGTAAATGGCAAGGTTGATTTGGAGAAACGAAGATTCCTTGTGGCGGAAACATCTCTGGTACAGCACAGAAGCACCGAATGCCTGGAAGACATTGTCCTGAGCGCCATACTGGAGGAACTTGGACAAGACATGAGCAAGGAAGTTGACAGGGCTGAGAGCAGATCCGGGATCTTTTCAAGGCTCAGGACAATAATAGCCGAGAAGGGCTTCTCAGGGCTGGTAATCCTGATAGACGAGCTTTCAGAGTTTCTAAAATCCAAGCCCGATGCGCGGGCGTACAATGAAGATATTCGATACCTGCAATACCTTGGAGAAGAGGCCGGTTCATTTCCCCTATGGATCGTGGCCTCCTTGCAGGAATGGATCGAGGAGACAGGGGAGATCCATCAGGACACCTTCAACAAGATCAAGGATCGATACCGTATTCGCCTGAATTTGGGTCGCGCCCACATAGAGGAACTGGTCTCAGAGAGGCTGATTCGGCACAAGCAAGGAGCGGATTGCCAGATCAATGAGATATTCGATCAGGTGAAATCCTTTTTCCCTACCTTTCCGGTTACCGGAGAACGCTTTGTCAGACTTTATCCGGTTCATCCGGCTACCTGCGCCCTCCTGGACCGCCTGAAACCCCTTTTCTCTGAACATCGGGGCGTAATTGACTTCATTCATTACAGGCTTAAGGGTGACCGGGAGCGAAATATTCCGTCAATGCTGGATCACCCGGCGGATCGACTTCTCAGTCCGGATGTGATCTTTGACCACTTCTTGGATCGGATTCGGGAACGCACCGAGACTCAGATCTATGTTGAAAGGGTATTCGAGAGCTGCATTGAAACGATCGACCGTGTTTTCCCTGACCAGGATCAAAAGGATGTTGCAAGGGCCGCGGGAAAACTCTTGATCCTTTTTGCCATATCACCCGTGAAATACAAATATACTGTCCGCCACCTCGCCGAAATGATACTTTTCCCTGTTACCTCCCTGGAATCGCAGATCAACTACCAATTTCTGCATGACATCCTGGACCGGCTCGTGGAAGAGGGGATGTATCTCCGGGTCGAAAAACGCCAAGACCCCCTCGAGGATCACTTCTTTGTTGACCTGAAGGCGGACATGGCCGGTCTCCTGCGACGGAGGATCAAGCACAAGGCGTCCCTTATCTTCTCCGGTGACCGAAGGCTTTTCTGGAAGACGGCAGCTATGGTGGATTCGGCATATCTGCCTTTGAGCGACTGGGTGGAAAAAGGGAGGCAGCAGGTGACAACGCGCTGGCAGCATACCCTTCGATCCGGGACAGTCCTGCTCCGCCAATTGGATGAGGTATCAGCAGAGGATCTCGATTCCTATGCAAGACGACAAGAGAGGAGCGAAGAAGATTACTTCTTAATCGTAGGGACTACCCATGACAGGGAAGTTCAATACCGTCACGTGAAGGAATCCCTTCTGCCAAGAATTCGAGAAGGGTACAGTGGCATGTTCCTGTTTTGGTTGCCGGCTCCCTTTGAGGGCGAGGTTACGTGGCTCAAGGAATTCCTGGCTGCCGTCATGATGAAAGAGGAAACAGCCTCTAGAGTCTATGAGAGATCCCAGGAATCGAAAGAACTGCTTGAGGCCTTTTTGAGTAGGCAAAAGAGAAGGATCACGGAACATTACAGTAACCTTTACTATCATGGTG
>JAFDHO010000255.1 GCA_019308745.1 Deltaproteobacteria bacterium | reverse complement strand
GCGAAGCTTGTCCCTGCGAAGGCAGGGAGCGGGCATCCAGAAGATATGGGGTTGAGTTCCGGAGCCTGGATTCCCGCTTTCGCGGGAATGACAAAATCAGGTTATCTGGCCACAGGAGCGTCACATGCCCTAACATCATTGATGTTTGAAACCGTGCCAGTTCTTTCTTGGACAAGAGTGGGACGGGGCGGTAACGGATGCGAGGACCGTGATCGGCGGTACGTCATGGAAACCGTATCTGACGATTGAGGTGGAAAAGATTCTTTCCTGAAAGCCGTTGACAAAAACCACGGCAGAAATAGCCGCCCGGCCAGCGATCAGGGATTTTGAGCCGTTAAGTAAAAATGCCTACAAGGTGCCCATGGTAAAGGCGTTATTACAAAGAGCACTTCTTGATGCCTATCGTTATTCTGATTTGAAAAAATTGAGCATACCTGAAATTGAGGATAAAAGGTAATGAAGACAGAGGATAAAGATCATGTAAAAGGAAAACAAGAGGTCCTTTATGGACTGTGCGGCGCATGTAAGAAAGTGGAATGTGCCACGCTGGTGTATCTTGAAGACGGTATCGTTACAAAGATTGAGGGCAACCCGGACGTACCGCCCAACTATGGATTACTTTGCGACAGAGGCGCCTCAGAAATATTGAGTCTGTATAATCCCTATCGTCTTAAATCCCCTCTCATTCGCACCAACCCTGATAAGGGCCTGGATGTTGACCCCAAATGGAAGAAAGTAACCTGGGACGAGGCTTTGGATCTGGTGGCCAGACGCCTCAAAAAGGTCAGAGATAAGGATCCCAGAGGTCTGGTGATATGCTCGGGGGAGGGAAATGAGGAGGGCGTCCTTAGGCTGCCCTTTTGCAAGACATTCGGTACGCCTAATCTAATAGCGTCCCGTGGTCCCCTTTGCACCATTCATTACGCCTCATGCCTGGTACATGCCGACTTTCCGTCCTCTGTGCCCGACATAGAGCATTGCCAATACCTCCTCACCTTCGGCGGTTCGCTCGGGCCGAACATTGCGGCGACAGGTTCGACACGCCGATTCGCCAAAGCGATAGAACGCGGCATGAAGCTGGTTGTCGTGGATCCTCGCAGTTCCTATGAAGCCGCCAAAGGTGAATGGATCCCCATTCGCCCGGGGTCGGACTTCGCGTTCCTCCTGGCTATGGCCCATGTCATCCTGCACGAAGGGCTCCGCTGCGACATGTGGTTTATGAAAAATCGAACCAATGCCCCCTATCTGATCGGACCCGACGGCAACTATTACAGAGACCCCGATACGGGAAAACCGATGATGTGGGACCCTGTGGAAAATCGTGCCAGAACCTTTGACGCAGATTTTGAGGATATCACTTTAACAGGCGCCTTCACAGTGAACGGTGTTGCGTGCCGAACGGCATTCGATCTCGTAAAAGAGGAGTTTTTCAAATATACCCCGGAATGGGCAGAAAAAATCTGTACCGTACCGGCGGAAACCATACGGCGTATTGCCGGGGAATTTGTTGAAAACGCGCGGATTGGGAGCACCATTGAGATTGACGGGTTTACCTTCCCTTTCCGGCCCGCCTCCGTCCGAACTTTTCGGGCGGTTACCAACCATCGGGGCGGAACATATGCGGACCTCACCGGCAAGATTATCAACATGCTTGTCGGCAACCTTGAAGTCCCGGGAGGCGTTGTCGGTGATGGGGTGAGAGGTCCCGTCATGTTGCCGGATAAAGACGGCGTGGTAACGCCGTACGGTGAGGCCGTGCCGATGCCCTTCACATTCCCACCCGAACACATCGATTGCCACGAATTCTACCCGAATAAGCATACCGGGCCCCATCTGGCGGCGAAGGCCATCCTTGAACCGGAAAAGTATCACCACGACTACCGGATAGAAGCCTGGATGACCCTGGGAAGCAATCCTGTCAGGAAAGTGGCGCAACCACAGGTCTTTGTAGAAGCCATCAAGAAAATACCCTTCGTCGTTTCCATTGCCTATCATATGGATGAAACCGCCATCCTCGCCGATGTTATATTGCCGGACAACTGTGCTTTAGAGAGACACCTCGTCAAGGTATTCAAAACGGCCAGTCAGAATACCAGTAAAGAAGTCTGCGGGCTGCACCAGGTGTATATACGGCAGCCTGTTCCGCCTGTATTCGACACGATGAACATGGATGACATCTTTCATGAACTGGCGGAAAGAATGGGAATTCTGTATGGCAAGGGCGGCCTCTATGATCATATTAACCAGATGAAAGACACATATATGGGGGATGACGGCCTGTCAATAAACGAAGAAAATAAGCTCGAACTCGATCAAAAGCATACCCTGGAAGAGATATCGGACAGACGGCTCAAAAGCTGGAGACATGACGGCCGGGGAATTGACGAGTTAAAAAGAGCCGGCGCATTTACACATTGGGGACTAGAGAAGGAGTTTTACAATTATTACTATCACCCAGAGAATAAGACCAGGCACCCCTTTTATTTTCAGCACCTGAAAACCACGGGTGAGGAGTTACGCGCCAACCTGGAGAAACACAATATCTCTTTCCCCGGGATCGATGATCCGGATTATATCTTCGACCTCTACCGTCCGATACCCCACTGGGTAGAGAATTCCGAGTTCAGGGCCCCCGAAGAATTTGATCTGTGGGTCATCAATTGGAGGACACCCTATTTTTCAAACGATTCTACGAATGTTCTGGCAAACCCCTGGCTCGTGGAGGTAACAGACAAGGATCCCTTTGAAAATGGTGTGTACATGAATTCAGGCACGGCACAAAAGAAAAATCTCGAAGAGGGCGACACTGTTGTCGTGGAGTCACGCTACGGTAAAGCTGAGGGAATATTACGTATAACAGAACTGTTACATCCTGATGCCCTGGGAATACCGGGCTGCGGCGGCATAGGTACGATACAGTCCAACCCCGTACTGAAAAGGGGAGCAAACTGGAACGCGCTCCTTCCCCTGGACGAAAAAACCCTGGATCCCGTCAGTGCCGGCATAGAATGCTCGCCGCGTGTAAAAGTCTACAGGAAGGCGGCAAAGGGATGAGATACGGAATGGTCATAGATCTTCAGAAATGTACGGGCTGTAACTCCTGCACTGTTGCCTGCCGTGCAGAAAACGGAACACCGGCAGGGGTGCACTTCCATAAAGTTATGAAATATGAGGCAGGCAAATATCCGAATGCCAGAATGAAGTTCCTGCCCATGCCTTGCATGCACTGTCAGGACCCTCCCTGCCTGAAGGTATGTCCGACCGGGGCAACATATATACACCCTGATGGTCTCGTGCTTGTGGATGAAAAGATGTGCATCGGTTGCAGGGCGTGCATGGTTGCCTGCCCTTACGAAAGTAGGCAGTTTTTGTGGGAGATAAGAAATTACTATCCTGGGAGCCCGCCCACACCCTATGAGAAGGTGAAACAGAAGGGCTTTGAAAAAGGAACAGTGGTTAAATGCGACTTTTGCCTTGAGAGGATTGAGGAAGGAAAGGATCCGGCCTGCGTTGCAACATGCCCTGCCTCGGCAAGGACCTTCGGAGACTTGGATGATCCGGAAAGTGAGGCCTCAAAGCTGATCGTACTTCATCGGGGTTCAAGGTTCAGGGAAGAACTCGGCACTGAACCCTCTGTATTTTATGTTAAAGGTTAATACTGGAGTCATAATGGCGATAGTTATTATAATAGCATTTTTGCTCACCATCATGTGGGGCGTCTTATTCCTTAAACAGTTAACCACAGGGCTCACAAATACCGCACTCGATGATAAATTTACATGGGGTCTATATGTGCAGGGTTTTTTCTTCTTCTCAGCCCTGGCAGGGGGGGGCCTTATTTTTATCTCTGTTGTGACTCTGTTTGAGATCAATTCATTAAGGCCACTAGGTGAAGTCGGGTCAGCGGTGTCTTTAGGCTGTCTTGCAGCGGCAGGGATGTTATTGGGTTCCGATCTCGGAAAACCCTTTAGGGGGTTCAGGATCATAACAGGGAAAAACTTTACCTCCCCCCTGACATGGGATTTTATTGCCCTCTCGGCTTGCGCCATATTAAACCTGATTTACCTGGCCGGGATCGTATCCGTAAACGGAGCCGGTTCGATTATCTGGGCCATTCTCTGCATCATCGCAGCACTCTGTTTCGTGATCATCCACACCCTGTTTTTCCTTTCAAGGGTTGGCGCAGGGTTCAAATCCCAGCCTTTCCTGGGACTATCCACCTTGGCCCAGAGCCTATTGGGCGGGACTGCCCTGATAACATTGATCGGTCTCGGAGTAGGGGTCAAGCCCGAGAAGGTTATACGCCTTCTCCTGATTCTCACCATTCTGGCGCTTATCCCCTTGTTCGGGTCCTATCTTGCTTCCCTGACCACAAGAAATAAGGGGGATGAATACAAAAAGATCCTCGGGATGGATATCATTCTTCTGGTTATCCTTATATTGATACAGATCATCAGCCCGGATAATTCCGTGTTGTTGGCCGTTGGATCTGTCCTGATCCTTATCTCGATTTTCCTTGAGAAATCTCACCTTATGAGACAATACCAGCAAAATCCCATTTTACCATTGCCATACAGTATTCATGATCCTATTCCTAAGTACTCACCCACATCATATGAATGGCTCCTGTCAATTGGCTGTGCAGGCACATGTGTTCTCGTAAGTTCAGTAATCTTTTATCTGAGGACGCTGTTATTGGGATAATTGTATGTTTTCTATCTTTTGTAACATTTTAGCCGTTTGAAAAGCGATTCAGAGAACTCGGTGATGGACGAACGGGGGTGATGATGCCTTTTCTTGCGTTCCGAGCCTCCCGGGCTGGTCTTTTCTGCGA